>JAJRWA010000036.1 GCA_024277025.1 Candidatus Krumholzibacteriota bacterium
AAAATCATCCTGCGGGTCGAAATTCCCCACGGTCGAGACCAGCACCGGCCGCGACTCGATTCCCGCGGCCTGCAGCAGCGCGACCAGCAGGCGGGAGTTGTCCTTGCAGTCGCCCCAGCCCCGGTCCAGGACTTCATTGCAGGACGAAGGCATGAGGCGTCCGGTGCTGAGCTCGATCGCCAGGGGAGAGATTTCCTCCACGACGAACCGGTAGAGGGCTTCAGCCTTCTCGTACCTGGAACCGCGAGAGGCCAGGGAGTCAGCCAGGGCTTGAATCCGCGGGGAATCAGCGAGCCCGCGCCAAAAACGAGGGCCGTAGGAGCGGCCCACCGCGTCCCAGTCGGCCAATGTCGTCAAGCCCACCCAGGGGATGATCTCCGAAAGTGCCGGTCGACTGTCCTCGTTCCTGGCGGTGGCCAGATCACGGATGATCCAGCGCCGGACTCCGGTCACGGAATCCGGAGGCACGACAGTGATGTCCCCGTGGACGACGGCCTGCAGCGGATGGGCGGTCGGTGTGTGGAGCTCGAAGATATACTCGCTGGTCGGTGCCCCGCTGAGGAAGAACTCGAACATCGACCAGGTGTTGTCCAGGTAGGATCCGTTCTGCAGGTCGTAGGCCACGTCGATGAGGGCGCCGGGTTCGACGCCGCGCAGGGGGATCACCATTTCCCGGCTGTCGCTGACATCCGAGTCCGTGCCCTCGGGCGCCCGGACCAGGATCTCGCCCGGATCGGTGTCGAGCACCTTGCCGTCCGGCGTCAGCACCCGCGCGGTCCGCACGTGGGGCACGCCGTTGCTGGGGTCGAACTGAAAGGTGAAACTGCGCCAGGCGTCGGCGCCGGCCCGGGTGATGACCTGGGTGATCGTCCGGTGGCGGTCGTAGGAATCATCCAAACCGCTGATGACCAGGCTGCGTCGGGAGAGCAGAGTCAGCACGTCGGATTGGAAAGTGTCCACCGCGGCCACTCGGCGGTTACGCACCGCAGCAAGGTCGTCCAGGTCATCGCCGAACACGGCAAACAGGTTGGCCCGGTCGACGGTCTCGGTTGGCAGGGCGTCCAGGGCGACCACACTGTCGCCATGCTCCATGAGCTCTTGCTTGAGGAACTGGTTGCCGGGATACTCGGCCGACAGGCTGCGCAGGATGGTCACGGCTGCCTGGTTGTCGCCCCGTTGCTCGGCGTCCGAGACAGCAACCATCCTGGTCGTGAAAGCATTGGGCGCGATTTCGTGCAGCCGTGCGGCGGTGCGGGTCAGAAGTTCCGTCTCATCGAGATAGTTGGCCATGTTGCCGATATCCGAGAGGTGCTGGATACTGGTGACGGTGCTGACGTCGACCAGGCGCAGGGTGTCCCTGGCAGCCTCTGTCCCCTGGAGGGCCAGGGCGGACAGCACGCGGATTTCCAGGTTGGCGATCGGGTCGGCCTGCAATTCCGCCAGGCGCCGCAGTGCCAGTCTGGCAAGTTCATCATCATCGTTGATGATGCAGTTGCGGGCCCGCGTCCGGATGGCTGCCGGGTAGTCGGTAGTGCGAATTTCCGCCCGGTTCAGACGTTCGCGCAGATCGTGGTCGCCCAGGTACTCGGCCGTGATCTGGGCCAGCTCGAAGCGGCGTTGGCGTTGCCGCGGGTCCGGCTCGGCCTCGACGGCGGCGATGTCCACCTCGGTTGCCGTGGCCGCGTCCAGCACAGCCAGTGACCGGTCGAACACGGTCGGATCCAGATCCAGCGATCGCAACGAATCACGCAAGGCCAGCAGATCCGGCAGCCGCTCCTGGTTCAACCCGCGGAGGCGATGGGAGATTGTCGCTTCCGGCCACTCGCGGGAGAGCTCAGCCCAGACTTCGCCCCAGAGCGAGTCCTGCCCAATGGTTCGGTAGCTATACTGGACACCCAGCGTATTTCCGACGCAGATCACGTCACGGCGGATTGTTGCGAGTACGTCGCGCAGGGAATCCCCATCGGCCACGCGGTTGGTGATCTGATAGCGCAAGGCCAGCGGAAAGGCCCCCGAAGCGTCGACGGTTTCCAGGGCCTCGCTGGCTGCCAGTTCCTCGCCTTGATTGATCAGGCTTCCGGCCCGGCGCAAACGGAACGCCCGGCCCAGAGGGTCATCCCCCAGTTCCAGCAGCCGGTCCGCAGCTCGACCCGCCGGGAGCCGGGTGGCAATTTCGTAGGAATAGGTGCTGGCCGCAGGATAGGCGAGGTCGCCATGAGCGGCGACCAGTTCCTGCCACTGGGACCGTAGCCTGGCCTCGTCAGGGGCCGCGGCAGACCATGACTTCTGGTGGGCGATCACCTGCGCCAACAGCCGGGTCTCGGGCAGATCGGGGGCTTTGCCCACGAAGACCTGCAGGCTGTCCAGAGCCTCGGCATCGTCACCGTACCGGCGCACGAGGTCGTGAACCAGCAGCAGGAGGGCCAGGCCATCATCAGCTTGCGCCTCAAGGCAGGCCTGGAGTTCGGCCACGGGGGCCAGTTGGCTGAAAAGGCAGGACCAGAGCACGGAGTTCAGGGGGGGGCGACCAGCCCGGGCGGCGAATCACCAGTTCCGCAATAATATCGGCGGCAGTCCCGCAGCGTTCAGCCAGCCATTGGCTGATGGCCTGAATCATCAGCCAGGAGTCGTTGTCCAGGGTGAAGGTCCCCTCAGTCAGACCGGCCAGGGCGGCCGCATCCCGGTCAGCGATCACGGTGGCCAGGCGGGAGTGGCCCAGGGCCACGTGAGCGTTGCGGGCGATGCAGTAGAGGCGGCGGCCGCACCGCTGGCGCTCAGCAGGCAGGTCAGGATGAGAATTGCGGACAGGGAACGACGCGCGCCGACAAGGCTGGGCCGAAACATGGTGGGGTCCTCCTCGGACACTGGCATGGTTGGGATCCGGGCA
>JAJRWA010000037.1 GCA_024277025.1 Candidatus Krumholzibacteriota bacterium
ACGCCGCTGTAGCGGTCCGGATCGGCGACGACCCCGTCCAGGCCGACCGCGGTGCTTTCCTGGATCACGGTGATGGCCGACTGGGCGTTGACCGGCAGCGAATCCGGCAGGTGTTCGTGCCAGACGCCTGTCGACAGGATGACCAGGCCGGTGATGGTGCAGATGACCAGGGTGTCGATCAAGGGACCGAGCATGGCCACGACACCTTCGCGGACGGGCTCGTCGGTCTTGGCCGCGGCGTGGGCGATGGGCGCCGAACCCTGCCCCGATTCATTGGAGAACAATCCGCGCTTGACGCCCCAGGTGAGCATGAAGATGAACGAGCCGCCGGCAAAACCACCCAGTTGGGCCGCTGGCTGGAAGGCCGACCGGAAAATATCGACCAGCACGCCGGGAATCGCGGCAAAGTTCATCACCACGACCAGCAGACCGGCCGCCACGTACATGACCGCCATGTAGGGCACAAGCTTGCTGGTCACCGCGCCGATGCGCTTGATGCCGCCCAGGATAACAGCAGCCACGAGGGCCGCCGAAACCAGGCCGGTGATCCAGGTCGGCACGCCCAGGTCGGCGCGGATCTGGTCGGCGACGGTGAAGGCCTGGATGCTGTTGCCCGAACCGAAGCTCGAGATCACGGCACAGACGGCAAAGAGCACCGCCAACCACTTCCACGACTTGCCCAGGCCCTTCTCGATGTAGTACATGGGCCCGCCCGAAGCGCTGCCGTCCGGCAGGATCACCCGGTACTTGATGGCCAGGGTGCACTCGGCGTATTTCAGGGCCATGCCGAAGATCGCGGTCACCCACATCCAGAACAGGGCGCCGGGGCCACCGTAGTGCAGGGCTGTGGCCACGCCGGCAATATTGCCGATGCCCACGGTCGCGGACAGGGCCGTAGTCAGGGCCTGGAAGTGGGAAAGATCCCCATCGTGACTCGGGTCGTCGTACTTGCCGCGCACCACATCGAAGCCGTGGCGCAGGCGGCGGATCTGGATGAAGCGCAGGGTCGCCGTCATCACCAGACCAGTGACCAGCAGCAGAGCGACCATCAGGGGGAACGCGCTGGGCCAACCCCAGACGGTGCCGGCCAGGCCGGCGGCAAATTCATTCAGGAAATCCATGGGGACCTTTCAACGAAGGAGCGCAGGGAAGAGCAACTCCCCTACGAATACACGACCGGGTGGTGGGAAGGCAACAGCGGAATTGGCCACCACCACAAGTGGGCCCCGACCGCAATGCCGGGGCCCACTTGGGTTGGTGCACAATCTGACCGGCGACAGATCAAATTTCGATCATTTCGTCCTCGGTCAAGGGAGATATTTAGCCGGAACGGCGCAAACTGGCCAGCAGACGCAAATCATCGCGCCCAAAGACCCGGAAGGCCGTCAGGGCCAGAGCGTAGAACACGATCATCCCGGCACAGGACACCAAGAACGCGGGCCAGCCCTCCTGGACGGGTAGATATCGCCAGGACACGTTCCAAGCCGGAAACAGCCGGCCCAACACCAGGGACGTGCCCAGCCAGGCCCCGGCCGTGGCCACGGTCGGCCCCAGCAGCGAGCGCACGATCGGCGGCCGCAGAGCGGTCTGGCGCACAAAATAGTAGTGCAGCAGGAAGCTCACGGTCATGCTGACGATAGTCGCGACCGAGGCGCCGAAGTAGCTGTAGCGGGGAATGAGCAGGAAGTTCAGCACCAGATTGATGGCCATGGCGCCAAGGCCGATCCGCACGAAGACCTGCTCCCGGTTGGCGGTGATCAACAGGCGGCTGAAAATGATGCTGACGGCCTGCAGGGGCAGCCCCCAGATGACGATCATCAGCACCAGCACCGAGTCCGGAGACTCGCCTTTCTGATCGAACCAACCGATGATCGGCCCGGCGACGAACATCAGGAACAGGGTCAGCGGCAGAATCGCGACCATCATATAGCGCAGCGACCGCGCACCCAGACGCCGTGCGTCACTATCCGAATCCTGACCGTAGCGGGCCAGAGCCGGAAACAGTGCCGTGCCGAACAGCCCCGGTACGATGATCATGATGTCCAACGCCCGATGGCCAAGCGTGTAGATACCTGCTGTCGTTTCGCCCAGCATGTTGAGCAGCATCACCGTATCGACCTTGTTGTAGATGATGCCGAAGGTCGTGGCCAGGAACAGCGGAAAGCCCAGTTTCATCATCGTCCGGGTGGTCGGCACCTGCCCGCCATCCGGATCGTGCCACTGCCAGGGGCCGGTGCTGCGCAGCATCAGCGGCACCATCACCAGCAGGCGCACCATCCGGCTCAGGGCGTTGGACCAGATGACACCCATCAAGCCATAGCCGGCGTTCAGGGCCCACATCGCCGCCGCGAAATAGAAGATCGCCGAGATGATCTGGCCGATGGTCTGGTGTTGGACTTTCTCGTGGGCCTGCAGCACCGCATCGCAGGCCATGGCCGACGTTTCGACAAAGATCGCCAGACCGGTGACCAGGAAAGCCGCCGTCTGCACGTTGTCGAAGCCGGACCAGCGCGTGTAGAGAATCAGGAAGAGATAGCCGGCGGCGCCCATGGTCCAGCGCAGTTTCAGCACCGACCACATCAGGGGCAGGGTCATCACCTTGCGGCGGGTGATCTCACGGGTCAACAGGGTGCCCAGGCCAAAGTTCGACATCACCAGCAGGATCGCCACCAGGTCCGTCGCCGCGCCCCAGATGCCGATGCCGGCTGGCCCCAGGACCAGGTTCATCTTCTTGAAGACCAGCACGCCCAAAGCCCGACCCAGCAGCACACCGACGGTGAGCAGGGCCGTGTTCTTGGCGATGGTGCGACTGGCCGGCAAGAATTTTCTCCTAGAAGAAGCCCCGCGTGATCGCCGTGATCACCGGGCTGCCCGAGCCGTTGAGATCCCAGGCGAGATCGATCCGCGCGATCTGCGAAGTGGCTGAACGCGTGGGCCCGAAGCGGAGGCCGAAGCCCGCTTCATGGCGCAGCGAACTCGTGGCGCGGTCTTCATCGCCCCACCAGGCGCTGCCGCCGCTGTAGAAGGCGGCCAGGCCGACCCGCACCAGACCGGCCACTTCCCAGGGCGAAGCCTTGCCCTGTTCGACGTTCCAGCGCACCAGATGATCACCCGCCATGCCGTCAAAGTCCAGCGTGCGCAAACCCCGGTCCAGGCCCAGAACCAGGGCCCGGGAGCCCAGCAGGTTCTGCCCCTGGGCGTACTCCAGGAAGATCCGCGTCAACCAGGGGCTGCGCTCGGCTCCGGCCTGGCCGATCCAGCCGGCCAGACCGTCGTAGCGGTAGGTGCGCACCCGGGAGTTGCCGGCCACGCCGCCGGCGCTGGCCTGGGCCACGATGAAGTTGCGGCCGGCCGGAATCCAGCGCCGGAAAAACATCTCACCGAACCAGCGCGGATCACCGTAGCCCGCAGTCGAGCCCACGGCGCCGCCCAGCGGCCCGGTCTTGAGATCCAGGGTCCAGTCCAGGGACACGTCCTCGATGGCGCCATACTGCAGGACAAACCGCGTCTTGGTCCAGCGGCGTCCCTGGCTGTGCAGCCAGATAAACGGTCTGGCCTCGATACCCTGCTCGCGAGCGTAGGGTTGGCCCGGCTCGGCCAGCCAGGTCAAATCGGCCGGACGACCGTCGGAGAGCTCGACCTGCGTCAACTCCTCCCGGAACTCCCGCTCGACCACATCCACACCGCCGCCCAGACGCCAGATCCGGCCGGCCCCGACGGCGGAGGTCCGCCAGCGCAGACGAGCCTCGACCCCCTGTTCCCGATAGGCCAACAGGGCATACAGGCGCCGCGGCTCGGTCGGGTCCACGCCCGCGGGCCCGGCGTTGCTCAGGTAGAACCTCTGGTCGAATGCCTGATCCCACACCCTGAATTCGGAACCCCAGCTGTCGTCCAGGGCGTAGAAAGGACGGTTCAGGATGAGCCGCCGCACATGCCCGTCCTCGCGTTCGGAATAGTCCAGACCCAGCCAGAATCCGGCCTTGAACAGGCGGCGCTGGCGATACCAAAGATGCCAGAACGAGCTGTTTTCGTCGGCTCCGATACCGGCGCCCGCCGTCACGCCATAGCCCAGAAAATTCCCGTCCGAGGCCGAAACGCCCCAGCGCTGATCACCGCCCGAAGCCAGCGAATAGGAAACGGACGTGCGCAGGGTCCAGGCCTCGCGCGTGCTGACGATGACCTTCACCCGGCCGTCGGCGGTGGTGTCGGCCGGCACAACGCTGATGTGGTTCAGGAAGCCCAGGTCCCGCAGGTTGCGTTCGGTCTCCGCCAACCGTTCTGGATCCAGGGGATCGCCGGTGTGGAACAAGAGCTCCCGCTGGATGACATGGTGGCGCGTATTGAAGTGGACCGTGTTCATGGCGTGCCGCATGAAGCGCAGACCGCCGTTGGTGTTCTGCACCTCGTCCGGGCTGAAAATGTCGTTGGTCCGGATCTCGATCTCGCCGATCGTCAGCGGGACCGCATCATCCGACACCGCCGCCCGGACCGGGGCGGCCAGCCACAGGATTGTCAGCAGAAAGATGACAAGCCGTCTGGCAGTACTGCCATATTGGCAGTCTTTTTCTGTCATGCCAACCCCTGACGGGCCGTGCCGGCAGGACGATCGATCGGACCAAACACCACCTAACCTATTGCTGCAAAATCTGTTCAAACTTTTTTGCCTTCTTGTTTCTGCACTGGGCACACGGCTTGTATAGGTAATGGCGAACGCGTACCGAGCGTGGCTGTCATCCGCAGGATCGGCATCGACGGCCCCACTCTTAACATAGGACCCACAGCCATGGCAATCGGGATCAACCGGGCCGATGGCAAAGGAGGAAACACCATGACTACCCTGTTCCCCGTGACCCGCATGCTCGACGCCGCTTTCGGCAACCCCCTGGACAACTGGCGCGACACCGACTACACGACCAATCTGGTGCCCCGGGCCGATGTGCTCGAAGGCGAGAAGGAATTCGTGGTCGTGATGGATCTGCCCGGTGTGGCCCGCGAGGACCTGGAGATCAATCTCGAGGACCAGGCGCTGACCGTGAAGGCCGCCAAGACCAACGCGGTTCCCGAAGGCTTCGAGCTGCGCCGGCATGAACGCGCCGACGAGGTTCGCTTCGGCCGCACCTTCAACCTGGGCACGGCCGTGGACAACGACCACATCTCGGCCCAACTGGAGGCCGGCGTGCTGCGTATCACGCTGCCCAAGTCGGAGAAGGCCATGCCGCGACGCATCGCCATCAAGTGCCCCCCCGGGCTGCCGCCCCGGCGGCCCACATCCCCAGGGGCCGGGACCAGTTCCCGGCCCCGTTCCTTTGGCCCAAATGCGGGTGGACGACCCGCGCCGCCTGGGCCATAATCGCGCCATGAAACTCATTACCTACACGCAGGGGACGGATCCGCGTTGCGGCCTGGCCCTGAGCGAAACCGTCGGCGTCGATCTGCTGGCGGCTGATCCGTCGCTGTCCGGCAACTGACATATTCTGCTCGGGGATCTGACCCCGGTGCGCCAGGTGCACGACAAGCACGTCGATCGTCTGGACGAGATGCTGGCCCTGGTCGACGCGGGTGAAGACCTGCCCCTGCCATTCCTCAAACTCGGCGGCCCGGGCGGCGCCGTGCTGTTGGCGCCGATCATCCTGCCGTCCAAGATCATCTGTGTCGGGCTGAATTATCGTGACCACGCCGAGG
>JAJRWA010000038.1 GCA_024277025.1 Candidatus Krumholzibacteriota bacterium
AAACTTCGTGAAGAAACACAAGCTTGGGCTGCAGCCAGCAATGCTAAACAACGCGGCGTCGACTGGCAATTTACTATCAACGATGCTCGACTCAAACTCAAGTCACTCTACCCTAATTCTGAATGTTGACAGAGCACTAGTCCCACGGTTTTTGGCGGATCAGCGTCAGAAACTCGGCGCGGGTCTTGGGATCGTTCTTGAAACAGCCGAGCATCTCCGAAGTGACCGCGTGGGAGTTCTGCTTCTGGATGCCGCGCATCATCATGCACAGGTGCTGGGCCTTCAGCACGACCGCCACGCCCAGGGGCTTGAGGTTGTCCATCAGGCAGGTGGCGATCTGGGCGGTCATGCGCTCCTGGACCTGCAGGCGGCGGGCATAGGCTTCGACCACGCGCGCGATCTTGGAGAGACCGACGATTTTGCCGTTGGGAATGTAGGCCACGTGCGCCTTGCCGAAGAACGGCAGCATGTGGTGTTCGCAGACGCTGAAGAAATCGATGTCGTTGATGACGACCATCTCCTTGCCCTCGGCGGTAAACAGGGCACTGCGCACCATTTCGCCCGGATGCTGCTTGTAGCCGGCGGTGATCTCGGTCCAGGCCCGGGCCACGCGACCAGGGGTCTTGACCAGACCCTCCCGCGCCGGATCCTCGCCCAATTCCAGCAGCATCTGCTTGATCAGTTCTTCCATGCCATTGCACTCCTGCCGGTCCGGCTTGCATCCTGCAACCGCCCACCCGGGCGTTGTCGCGAGGCACCGTGCGCCCGCGTCCCCGAAAAATCCGCTGTCTTCGCGTCTCCGCAACGATAGGGCACAATTGGTGATCGTCAAGCGTTCGCGCCACGGGTACACACGTAACAGGCACAAAAACTGCCTCCCAGTATGTAACCCGACTTCGAACTGGCAAATTGCCAGCGATTTAAAAGGGCTGACACGGAAATCTCAGTGGCGAAGCACCGCTCCCCCCGGCGCCCGCCCCGAGCCGGTGTTGGCCCTTTTTTCTCATTCCGATTCAGAATCCCCTAAGTATTGATAATACTAATCACTATCACATTTTTCCCCTTGCTTCAATCCCCCATGAAACTACTTTTCAACCTGTTAATCCTCTACCAACTCCAACCTTCACAAGGAGCCAGCTGTGGGGAACAAGATCATCTACACCAAAGAGCTCGCGCCGAAGACCAAACTCTTCGAGATCGAGGCCGACCACATCGCCAAGCGTGGCCGGGCGGGCCAGTTCATCATCCTGCGGGTTTGTGACGAAGGCGAACGCATTCCGCTGACCATCGCCAATCGCAATCCGGACAAGGGCACGATCACGCTGGTGTTCCAGGAAGTGGGCAAGACGACGGAGATGCTCGGGCAGTTGGCTGTCGGCGATGAGATCCTTGATCTGGCCGGGCCCCTGGGCAAGGCCACGGAGATCCCCACCGGCAAGACCGTTGTCTGCGTGGGCGGCGGCATCGGCAATGCCGTGGTCTGGCCCCAGGTGCAGGCCCTCAAGGAGGCCGGCAACAAGGTCATCGCCATTCTCGGGGCCCGGACCAAGGAACTGCTCATCCTTGAAGAAGAAATCATGAGCCTGGCCGACATGACCATCACCACCACCGACGACGGAAGCTACGGCCGCAAGGGCATGGTCACCCACGCGCTCGAAGACCTCATCGAAGAGGGCGAAAAGGTCGACGAAGTCATCACCATCGGACCGGTGGTGATGATGAAGTTCGTCTGCAAGGCGACCGAGCCCCACGGCATCCCGACCCAGGCCTCGCTCAACCCGATCATGGTCGACGGCACCGGCATGTGCGGTGCCTGCCGGGTCACCGTCGGCGGCAAGACCCGCTTCGCCTGCGTCGAGGGGCCGGAGTTTGACGGTCACGCCGTGGACTTCGACGAACTGATCACGCGCTTGGCCTACTACCAGCCCGAAGAACGCGCGTCAGCCGACAACTACCACCGCTGCCGCATGGAAGAAGCCGCCGACAACCTCGGAAACCACGGGTAATGGCCAGAAAGGGTAGGAGACAGACATGACCGACAACACCAAGAAACCGAAGAAGGTCATCAACAAGTCCAAGACCAAGGTGCCCATGCGCGAGCAGGCCCCCATGGACCGCATCATGAACTTCGAAGAGGTTCCCCTGGGTTATACCGAGGACGAGGCGCATCAGGAAGCCCTGCGCTGCATCGACTGCAAGACCAAACCCTGCGTCGCCGGTTGCCCGGTGGGCATCGACATTCCCGCCTTCCTGAAACTGGTCGGCGAGAAGAATTTTGAGGGCGCCCTGCGCAAGATCAAGGAGAAGAACTTCCTGCCGGCGATCTGCGGCCGCGTCTGTCCCCAGGAAGACCAATGCGAAATGGTCTGCACCCTGAACAAGCCGGACAAGGGCCGCGAGCCCGGCGGCATCGGCCGGGTCGAACGCTTCCTTGGCGACTACGCCATGGAGCACAACCTGACGATCACGCCGGAGATCGCGCCGGCCACGGGCAAGACCGTGGCGATCATCGGCTCGGGACCGGCCGGCCTGACCGCCGCCAGCGACCTGGCCCAGAAGGGGCACAAGGTCACGGTGTTCGAGGCCCTGCACAAGCCCGGCGGCGTCCTCTTCTACGGTATCCCCCAGTTCCGCATGCCCAAGGAAATCCTGATCCGGGAGATCGACGGCATGAAGGACATGGGCGTCGAATTCGTCATGAACTACCCCGTCGGCAAGGCCGAACCGCTGGACTCGATCCGCCAGCGTTTCGACGCCGTGTTCATCGGCACCGGCGCGGGCCTGCCCTGGTTCCTGGGCATCCCCGGCGAGAACCTCAACGGCGTGTACAGCGCCAACGAGTTCCTGACGCGCGTGAATCTGATGGGCGGCTACAAGTTCCCCGACGGGGCCGACACGCCGGTCAAGAAGATCAAGCGCATCGCCGTGATCGGGGCCGGCAACACGGCCATGGACAGCGCCCGGACCGCCAAGCGCCTGCAGCCCGAAGTGGTGTACCTGGTGTACCGCCGCAGCCGGTTGGAAATGCCCGCCCGGATCGAGGAGATCCACCACGCCGAGCAGGAAGGCATCGACTTCAACCTGCTGCATTCGCCGATCGAAATCATCGACGACGGCAAAGGCGCGGTGGGCGCGATCCGCTGCCAGGAGATGGAACTCGGCGAGCCGGACGACAGCGGCCGGCGGCGGCCGATCCCCATCGAGGGCAAGATTCGCGACTTTGCCGTGGACACCGTGGTCATCTCCATCGGCCAGGGACCCAACCCCCTGCTGTCGGCGGATTGTCCGGAGCTGGCCCGCGACGAGCGGCGCGGCACGATCGTGATCAACGACTACGCCCAGACCAGTTTCGAGAACGTCTTCGCCGGCGGCGACATCGTCACCGGCGGCGCGACGGTGATCCTGGCCATGGGTCAGGGAAGGGTCGCGGCGGACGCCATGCACCGCTACCTGATGACCGGCGATCCGGCCCCCGCGGACAACGAGAGCGGGGATGTTTGCCCCAACCTGACGTAAGTCCGTATACTCAGGTGGGAGTTCATCCCGGATTCCGGTCGGGCCTGCATCCCGGTTGGATGAAAAACACCCCCCTGGCTTTGGCCACGGGGGGTGTTTGCTTTGCTGAGCGGGCCTGGGTTCAGGTGAGATCCGCAGCCAGACGCGCCAGCACTGCGGGATAGAGTTCGCACTCGGCCGCAAAAACACGTTCCGCGAGTACGGACACCGTGTCGCCTGGCAGGACCGGCACTCGCCGCTGCCCGAGAATCCGGCCATTGTCATAGACCCCATCGACCAGATGCACCGTGCATCCGGTCTCGGTCTCGCCCGCCGCCAGAACAGCCTTGTGCACACGGTCGCCGTAGTACCCCTTGCCGCCGTACTTCGGCAGCAGGGCCGGATGGATGTTCACCACCGGACCGGAAAAATCCCCGGGTTTGAGGTAGTAGCACAGGTAGCCGGCCAGGACGATCAGGCGCGGCGCGAACGGTTCCAGCCAGCTGTTGATCGCCTCATTGTGCGCCTGCACGTCCGGGTAGTCCCGGCGCGGAAAGACCGCCACCGGCACCCCTTGCTCACGAGCGACATCGACGCCGCGCACGGCGGAACGACTGCTCACCACCGCCACGATTTCCAGCGGCAAGACACCGTCCGCGATCCGGCTGAAGAAATTCTCCAGCGTCCGCCCGCTGCCCGAAAGCAGCACCGCCGTCCTGGTCATGTCACCCATGGCGTCCCCCTTTCGGGTCGCCCTCAAGCCACAGATCGTGCAAGCGGCGCAGGACCGCGCGATGAGCAGCAAAGGCCACCCTTGCCGGCAGATCGTCCAGGGGGAAGAACGCCGCTTCGGAGGCATCGTCACCGGCCTGCAGCGTGCCGCCGGTTTCCTCTGCCCGGTAGAAGACGACCAGCACGGGGATATCCGGCGGCAGGACGCCCGACTCCACGGCGAACAGTTCGGTCAGGCGGACTTCGAGGCCCGTTTCCTCCAGGGCCTCACGGCGTGCCGTCAGCCTCACGTCCTCGTCCCACTCCATGAATCCGGTGGGCAGACACCACATGCCCTGTCGGGGCTCGAATTTGCGTTTCACCAGGCAGACCCGGTCGCCGCGCAGGACAATGACGCCGGCGCCGGGCGCCGGATTCAGGTACTGGACGAAACCGCACGAGGGGCAGACAGGTCGTTCGACACCGCCTTCGCGGCGTGATGCCAACTCGGTCCGGCAATGGGGGCAGTACCTGAAAAGGTGCCGGTTCGGTCTACTCATGGCCGGCTCCGGCGGACCCACGACCAACGACCGGCCCGGCGACCAGCAACAGGAACCACAGGGCCAGTCCGCCGAAAATCGGCCAGGCCCCCAGTTTGACGTAGAGGGTGCGCCCCTGCCCCGGCCTGATTTCCGCCCGGACGATACCGCGCCGGTCCAGGCCCAGACTGTCCAGCACCTGTCCCCGCGCGTCGGCGACGAAACTGATGCCGTTGTTGGCGCACCGGATCACCGGCACGCCGCACTCGACCGCGCGCAGCCGGGCCAGCCAGGCGTGCTGCCGCGGGCCGGCCGATTTGCCGAACCAGCCGTCGTTGGTGATCACCACCAGGCATTCGCTGCCGCGCCGGACCGCATCCCGGGCCAGGGTGGCGAAGACCGACTCGAAACAGATCAAGCCACTGAAACGGAAACCGCCGCCCGGCAGCGCCACATTCATCGGCTGCGGCGGCGGACCCGGCGTCCACTCGGCCTGCCCCACGTCCACCCTGGCCAGAAACGGCAAGACGGACTGGAACGGCATCGACTCGCCGATGGGCAACAGGTGGTGTTTGGCGTAGCGGTCCCGCTGGGCCCCCTGCGCGTCGTACAGGCCGGACGAGTTGTAGGTGCGCACCACACCCTCGGGACTGCGATCAGCGTCCGGGTAGCCGGCGAACACCCAGGCCCCGGCCTCCGTCACGGTCGTCCGCAACCAGCGCCGCAGATGTTCATCATAGCGCACATACGCCGGCACCGAGGTCTCGGCCCAGACGATGAATTCGGCCCCGTCCTGGCCGGCCCGAACGGTCAGGTCGTGGTAGGGAACGCGGGTCGAATCCAGTCGCGTCTTGTCCCACTTGTCGGCCAGGGCCACGTTGGCCTGGATCGCCGCCACCGGCACCGGGGCACCGGTCGTGCCCAGACTGTCGGCCAGGATCCGGTGGGCGGCCGGAGCGGCCGGTTCGGCCTGGGCCCCCAGCCAGAGAAAAATCCAGACCGCAGCGGTGCCGGCGCTCAGGACGACCACGATCCGGTCGGTTGCCGGGGCCAGTTTGCGCCCCTGCCGACGCCACAGCAATCCGGCCAGCAGCGCAGCCAGGAAGGCCAACCCGACGCCGATGCCGATCTCACCGGAGGCCCGGGCCAGGAAGAGCAACGGGCCGCCGATCAGCGACGAGCCGCTCAGGCACCAGGGGAAGCCCAACTCGCCGCGCGAGCGCAGCGACTCCATGGCCCCCCAGAGAACCGGCAGGGCGAGCAGGGAGCGGCCCAGGCCCCAGCGCCCACGCACCCGGCCATAAGTCCAGCCCAGCAGCAGGTAGAAGACGCTGACGTAACCAATGGCCGCCAGAGCCTGGATGGGCACCAGAATCGGACTCGGGATCGATTTCGCCGGGTCCAGCAGGAACAGCCAATAGAGCGTGCTCACCTGATGCGTCAACCCGAAGAACCAGGCCGTGCGGCCGGGATGCCGGGTGCCCAGCAGAGCCCAGAAAAACAAGGTCAGGGCCAGCGGCACCAGCGCGCCGGTCCCGGCGTACGGTGGCAGGCCGAAGGTCATGACCACCCCGGCGCCCAGGGCGACCCACGTTTCACGGGCCGGACGGGGCGCCCCACGGGGCGCCCCAAGCGATGTTTGGGGAGTTTCCATGTCGGCAAAATACCCGACGCCCGGCGCCCTGTCCAGCAATGCCCGCCGGACCGCCCTGCTGGCCCCCGGACCGAGTCGAGCCGGGCCGGAGTTCCCCTCCAGGCCCAAACCTGCTACAATAACCGATTCGGTTGGAGACTCGCCCTCTCACCGCTCCGTTCCCGACAGGCGGTCGCTCATGGCACGACCAAGCCCACGCTGGGCCAGCAGTCCGGTTACCATCTTCTGGGTGGTGACGGCGCTGGCTCTTGTCTTGCGCACCATCTACATCCTGCAGATGAGCTCACCCGAACTGAATCCCGGATTCTGGCAGCCCGGCGGCGACGCCGGCGTGCACGACCGCTGGGCCCGGCAACTGCTGACCGGCACCTGGCCCTTGCCGGAACCGTTTTTCAGGGCCCCGCTCTATCCGTACTTTCTGGGCGGCCTGTACGGTGTGTTCGGCGTGGACGGTCCGGCAGGCGTGCAGTTGGTCCACGGTCTGGTCTCGGCCCTCGGTGCGGGGCTGGCGGCCCTGTGCGCCCTGCGTTTGTGGTCGGTGCGCGCCGCCTGGAGCGCCGGCCTGCTGATGGCGACGCTCTGGTCGAGCATCTACTTCGCCGGAGAATTGCTCGCCGTCACCCTCTGTGTGACTCTGAATCTGCTGCTGCTGCGCCTGGTCCTGGGCAGATTATCGCGACGGCGGCTGCTGCTGATCGGCCTGGTGCTCGGGCTTTCGGCCATCACCCGGCCCACGGTCCTGGTCATCACGCCGGTGCTGCTGTGGTACCTGTGGCGGCGCGGCGGCCTCGCCCGACAGGGCTGGGCGCCGGGCTGGCTGGTGCTCGCGGCAGGCCTGGCGCTGGCGATCGGACCGGTCACCACCCACAACCTGATCCGCGGCGGCGAACCCGTGCTGATCGCCGCCTCCGGCGGGGTCAACTTCTACATCGGCAACAACCGGCACGCCGATGGTCGGGTCGCCTTCCTGCCTGGTGCGCCCCCAGACTGGCAGGGGGAACTGTCTGACGCGCTCGAACTCGCCGGCACCGAGACCGGCATGACCATGACCGCCAGGAGCGCCGACCGCTATTTCTGGGGACGGGGACTGCGTTTCTGGCGCGATGATCCGGGCGCGGCCCTGCGGTTGCTTGCCCGCAAGAGCTGGCTCCTCCTGGCCGCCGGTGAACGCTCCAACAACAAGAATCTGGCCTTCTGGCGCAGCCGTTCCCCGTTGTTGCGCTGGCCGGTCTGGCCCGGTTGGGCGCTCCTGCTCGGACTGGCCTTGCTGGGTGTGCGGCGCAGCGACCTGGGACGCGACGAACGCCGGTTGCTGTTGGGCGTGACCGGAGTCTACGCCGCCGCCCTCCTGCTCTTCTTCATCAACGCGCGCTTCCGCCTGCCGCTGCTCGCCTGGCTGACCGTGCCCGCCGGGGGCGGACTGTCCGTGCTGTGGACCGCATTCCGGTCCAGGAGTTGGCGCGACGTGCCGACCGGTCCTGCTGTGGCCGCCGTGCTGGTGGTCGCGATCTCGGTCATTCCCGACGCCGTGACCTACCACCAGGACCCGGCCACGGACTTCGAGAGCTGGCGGGCGCTCGGCAATCGCTATCTGGCCATCCAGGACGCCGGGCGGGCCATCAGCACCTGGGAGCGGGCCCTGGCCATTGACGAGCAGCACCCGGCGCGCGCCAACCGCTGGTCGTTGCCCCGGATCTACCAGCCATTGGGGCAGCTGTACCTGGCGCAGCGACGCAGCGATCTGGCCGTGACCACTCATCGGCGCTGGGTCCAGCGGCTGCCCGAAAGCACCACCGGACGCATGGGCCTGGCCAATCTGCTGCTGCAGACCGGCCGTCCGCGGGAGGCTGGCGAAAACCTGCAGTTCGTACTGGCTCACGAGCCCGGCAACGATGATGCCCGGCTCGGCTACGCCTGGTCATTGCAGCGAACCGGACAGCCCGGTGCCGCTCTGGTCCAGTTCGAGCAGGTGGCCCGGAACGTGAACAACCCCAGTGCGGACTTTGGCGTGGGTTTGAGCCTGCTGGCCCTCGGCCGGCTGCCGGCCGCCGAAGCCCAGTTCCAATCGCTGCTGGACCGGCAACCGCAGTTCTGGCAGGCCTACGAGAATCTGGCCGATCTCTACGCCCAGACCGGCCAGGCAGCCAAGGAACAGCAGGTCTGGCGGGCCCTGCTCAAACGCCGGCCCGAGCACGAGCGGGCCCAGGCACGCCTGGCCCTGCTGCGGTGAGATTCGGTCACTCAGGCGCCACCGATCAGGTCCAGCATCTGGTAGCGCTGGATTTTCTTGTACAGGCCCTGGCGGGACAGTCCGAGCCGCCGGGCAGCGGCGGCCTTGCGTCCTTCGGTGGCGGCCAGGGCCTTGCGAATCAGATATCGCTCCAGAATCTCGTTGGCCTGGCCCAGTTCCCGCAAGGTCCCCAGGTCAGCGGGGCTCGTCGTGCGGACCTGTGAATTCTGGATCTCCGGTGACAGATGATCCACCCGGATCAACTGCACATCCCCGTGCAGAGCCATGAATCGCTGCACCTCGTTCTCCAGTTCGCGCACATTTCCCGGCCAGCACCATGACTGCAAACAAGCCAGCGCACGATCTGTTATCTTCATTCCCTCAATGGGCTTGCTATTCTTTCGCAGAAAGAACGCGAACAGGGGCGCCACGTCCTCGGGGCGGTGCCGCAGGGGCGGAATCTCGATGCTGACCACCTTCAACCGGTAGAAGAGATCCAACCGGAAGCGGGAGGCGGCGATCTCCGCCTCGAGGTCCTTGTGGGTGGCGGCCACGAATCGGATATCCACGGGCTTGCTGTGCAGATCGCCGATCCGCCGCACCCGCCGCTCCTGCATCACGCGCAACAGCTTGATCTGCAGCGCGAGCGGCATATCGCCGATTTCATCGAGAAAGAATGTCCCCCCGCTGGCTGCGGCCAACAGGCCCTTCTTGTCGCCGGCAGCGCCGGTGAAGGCACCGCTGCGGTGGCCGAACAGCTCGGACTCGAAAAGTGCCTCCGGCAGGGCGGCACAGTTCTGGCCCACGAACGGCCCCTTCTCCCGGCCACTGGCCAGATGCAGGGCGCTGGCCACGATCTCCTTGCCGGTGCCGCTCTCGCCCCGCAGCAGGACATTGACGCCGCTGCGCGCGATCGCCGGCAGGCGGCGGCCCAGTTCACGCATCTCGCGACTGACACCAATACAGTGGGGAATGCCCGGGATGGGCGTCGGACGCGGCAGCAGCACGTCCCGCGTCCAGCCGTGGCGGCGCGCCGCCGCCGCAGTCGCTGCCGGGCCTGCAGCTGTTGCCTCGAATCTGGCAACCGGAAACAGCGTTGGCTGGGTCGCGGCCGCCGCCACCGTCGGCCCCAACGGCTCAAGCTGCGCGAACACCGGCCCCAGACGTGCACCCAGTCGCTGCCCCCACAGAAAGATACTCTCTCGCCACGGCTCGCTGGCCTCGAACCAGATGCCCAGACAGCCGCGGGCTTCCCCCTGCACCAGCAACGGCTCGACCCACAGGGCCGCCTCCCGCGTCTTCTGAACCAATTCTTCGCGGCACTCACGCATGGCGCGCAACAGGCTGCCGAGCGGCAGGCGGTCAGCCATCCCCTGCTGGCGGGCCGCGCCGCAGGCCCAGTTGAACAACACCGTCAACGGAGCACCCGGATCGGTGGTCTCCCGCCGCACAACCCACACGGCGGCCGCTCCCCCGCCATGGGGAAATCCCCGCATTTCCTCTCGCCAGAACCGATCGGCATCGTCGCTGAATCTCATGGGTCCCCTCTCGGATTGGATGTGCGAGAGGCGCGGTGCAGGGAGCGGGCCGCCAGGGGCTGAAATCTGCAAGTCAATTGTGGGCAAAGGATGTCCGGCGGACCAGATCCTGGCTGGCGGCCAATCTGTCCCACGAGTGCCCCAGCGGACGTCACCAGTGGGACATGTCCCAGCGGTCGCTGGGACGCAGCTCAGAAGGGGAGGGCAACCTGTTCGGCCCCGGTCGTGACTTCGCCGATCAGGATGGCCTGGACCGATTCGATGCCGGTCAGGTCCACCGCAGGTGGGGCGATGACGACCAGACCGATGCCCATGTTGAACACGCGGTACATCTCGCTGGCTGACACGCCGCCCAGATCGGCGATCAAACCGAAGATCGGCAGGGGAGTCCAGGCGGTGGGGTCCACGTTAACGCACAGGCCCTCCGGGATCACCCGCGGGATGTTGTCATAGAACCCGCCCCCGGTTATGTGGCACAGGCCGTGGATGGCCTCCCGGCCGAAGGCGGACCACATCTCCCGCACCGGCGTCAGATAGCTTCGGTGCACCGCCAGCAGGGCGTCACCCACGGTCTGCCCCCCCAGAGCCGCGGGCGTGTCGGTCACCTTGAGACCGGCCTTGTCCAGCAGCACCGCCCGGGCCAGGGAGAAGCCATTGGTGTGCAAACCGGTGCTGGGCAGCCCCCAGACCTTGTCCCCGACGGTGATCCGGCTGCCGTCGATCACGTCCTCAGCCCGCACCCGGCCGACGATGGTGCCGGCCAGGTCGAATTCGCCGGCGCCATACACGCCCGGCATTTCGGCCGTCTCGCCCCCCAGCAAGGCGGCACCGTTCTCGCGGCAGCCGATGGCGAACCCTTCGATGATCGCCGGCAGGACGTCCTCTTCGAGCTTGGCCGTGGCAAAATAATCCAGGAAGAAGAGAGGCTCGGCGCCCTGGACCAGGATATCGTCCACGCAGTGGTTCACCAGGTCCTGGCCGACGGTGTTGTAACGGCCCACCAGGCGAGCGATCATGACTTTGGTGCCCACGCCGTCCACGCTCGCCACAAGCAGCGGCTCGCCGGGAGCCGCCTGGAACAGGCCGCCGAAGGCGCCCAGCTCATTCTTGACCCGCTCGTCCCAGGTCGAGCGCACCGCTTCCTTGCTGCGGGCCAGGGCGCGGGTGGCGGCATCGATGTTGACTCCGCTGTCGGCGTACTTCATGGACTTCCTCCGGACTCTGGTAAGGGGTGGCCGGGCCGGCCGACCCACCGCGACTGCGGGATAATAGTTGGCGGCGGGCCCGGGTTCAAGCCCGGGCGTGGCGAAGATCACGATCAGGGGTGGATTCCAGCCTCAGCCGTCGGCCTCGAGCGTCTTGAGGCCGAGCAGGGAAAGGCGGCGATTGAGGGCGTCGAGCACCGAATAGACCACGGCCTGCTGCCGATTGTGGCTGGTCCCACAGGCGCCGAACAGGGTCTGGCTCTGACGGCCTTCCACCAGATCCACCGCCGTCAGGACCACCGTCTGACCACCGACTTCCTGCAAACGGACTTCGCGCAAGTGCAGCAGAACCGGATCGGAAATCAGCTCGACCACTGCGGCGAGGGCGGCTTCGGCCAGCAGTTGCACATCGCTGTCGGCATGGTTGGGCCCCTCGCACTGCCCGCTGGCCGGGACCTCGCCCAGCCGCAACTGGACCTCGGCTCGGATCGTCGTCTCGGTGGCCATGACGCCGACTCCGACGCAGACGACCCGGGCGGAAATATCCTCGGCCACCAGAATCGCCGGGACCGGGTCCGGCAGGTCAGGTTCGGCCGGATCGGCGGCAGGCATCCCGACAGCTGGCGTGGCGGGGGCCACCGCCGGTGCCGGGCCATCCTGCTCGACATGAGGCGGATGGAAAGTGACGGTGGAGCCGGGTACGCTCTGGCCATCGCCGGGAGCCGGTGGTGCCCCGGCAGCCCCAGCGTCAGCCGCGACAGGCTCGGTCGGCACTCCGTTTTCCAGAACCTGCACCACGCCGATTTTCTTGTAGTAGACGTCGAGACCCAGGCGGGCTTTCAGCATGCCTTCCACATCGCGCACAATATGACGCGGGTCGCGCTCCATGCCGGCCACCACGTGCACGCCGGTCACTTCGCCCGCTTCGTCCAGGTCGATCTTGCATTGCAGGACACCGGTAATCCGGCTGATCCAACGCTGGGCGTCAGAGACCCAGGCGTCCCGCTCGGTGGGGTCCCACTCCAAAATGTGCTCCCTCTGGTCACGATGTTCGGCTTGAGATGGGCGAAGGGGCATTTTACCATACGGCCCCTGGCGTCACAACTCGCATCTTGGATCTCATGCTATTTCAGGCCCTTTTGTGCGACCCCGGGCGTTCCCGCAGGGCACGGCCCGCTAAGGGACCATCATTCCGCGGAGAGTTGCCAGCCGCGCGGCGTAGGCCGCGTCATCAATCTGCAGCAGCCCCTCCACGTTGAAACCCTCGGGACAGAAACTGGCCGTCACCGTGCCGTCCAGCATCGCCTGCCGGAACACCGCGTCGTCGCTGTCGCGGGTAGCGCCGGCCTCACTGAGACTGCCCACGAAGCCACCGGCAAAACAATCGCCCGCCCCAGTCGGGTCGATCACGTCATCCAGAATGATCGCTGGCACCGACAGCACGCCGTCGCGGCCAAAATATACGGCCCCATGCTCGCCCTTCTTGACGATCACGCGGCTCGGTCCCATGGCCTGGATGGCCTTGGCGGCGTGGGCCAGACTGCGCTTACCGGTCAGTTGCCGGGCCTCGCTGTCGTTGACCAGCAGCACATCCACCAGGGCGAGGATCTTCGCCAGATCAGCCGGCGTGGTCTCGATCCACAGGTTCATCGTGTCCAGGGCCACCAGGCGGGGTCCATTCATTTCGTCCATCACGTGGGACTGCAGCGCCGGGTGGATGTTGGCCAGGAAGAGATACTCCGAATCCTTCCAGGCGGCCGGCACCTCGGGTTGGAAGTCGGCGAACACCCCCAGTTCGGTGGCTAGGGTGTCGCGCTCGATCATGTCGTCGTGATAGCGCCCGGACCAGTGAAAGCTCTTGCCCGGCTTGCGCTCGATGCCCGAGATATCAGCACCACGGCCGGCCAGCAGATCCAGATCCTCCTGGCGAAAATCATCGCCAACGACGCCCAGACAACGCACATCGCCACGACCGAGGGTCGCGATGGCAAAGAAGCTGGCGCTGCCGCCGAGCTGCCGCTCACGTTTTTCGCGCGGCGTCTCGACCGTGTCATAGGCTACCGACCCAACGACCAGAATCGACATTTCAATCCCTCTTTTCCATGCGCTCGGGCGCAACCACGCCCAGCATGTCCAGAACAACGGTGATGACGTGGCGGGTGGCCACGCTCAGCTGGAGCTGGGCCAGACGGCGCTCCGCGGGCTTTTCCAGGATCCCCTTGCAATGGTGCCAGAACTGGTTGTACAGCCCCGCGACTTCGTCCACATAGCCGGTCAGCCGATGGGGTTCGCGCGCTAGGGCCGCCGAGACGATCACCTGCGGCAGGCGAATCAGCTCGCGGACCAGGTTCCACTCGGCATCTTCCTCCAGCAGACCCAACGTCTCGGTCGTCAGCTTACCTGTTTCCACACCCAGCCCCTTGGCCTTGTCCAGCAGGCTGCAGATCCGGGCGTGGGCGTACTTGACCTTCATCACCGGGTTGGCGTCCGACTGCTCCCGGGCCAGATCCAGATCGAAATCCAGATGGCTGTTGGGCTTGCGGGTCAGGAAGATGTACTTGGCCACGTCGGCCCCCACCTCGTCGATCAGCGAATCCATGGTCACGAACTGGCCCTTGCGCTTGGACATCTGGATATTGCGGCCACTCTCGAGGAAGGTCACATGCTGCAGGATCTGCACCTCCAGCCAGTCGCTGCCGCAGCCGAGGGCCTCCATGGCGCCGGTCATGCGCGGGATGTAGCCGTGATGGTCCGGCCCCCAGAAATCGATGGCCCGCTCGAAGCCGCGCTGGAACTTGTGGTAGTGGTAGGCGATGTCCGCCAGGAAGTAGGTCGGCATACCGTCCGAGCGCACCAGGACACGGTCCTTTTCATCGCCATAGTCGGTTGAGCGGAACCAGGTGGCGTAATCCTCCTCAAAAGTGGCGCCCATCTTCTTCAGTTTTTCGAGAGCACGCTCGACCCGCTTGGACTCGTGCAACTCCGACTCGAAGTACCAGGTTTCGAACCGCAGGCCGAAGCGCCGGCAGGTTTCGCGCTGCCAACTGAGAATCTTCATCAACGCGTACTTGGCGAAACTGCGCACCGACTGGTCCTCGGGCAGCCGGCGCCAATCCTCGGCGTTGCCTTCGGGCGCCGTGATCCGCTGAAAGCTCTCATCATTGAAAGCGGTGGCTGCCGCCTGCACCGCGTCCGTGTTCTGTTCCATCAGTTCGCCGGCCATGATTTCCAGATAGCGACCTTTGTATCCGTTCTCGGGGAACTCGACCTCGTCGCCCTGCAACTGCAGGTAATGGGCCCGCAGGGACTGGCCGAGCAGCGTGACCTGGCGTCCGGCGTCGTTGACATAGTACTCGGCGTGGGCATCATAGCCGATGGCATCCAGCAGGCGGACCAGGGTCATGCCGAAAGCCCCAGCCCGCGCGCTGACCACGTTCAACGGACCGGTCGGATTGGCGCTGATGAACTCGACATTGATCCGCTTGTTGCCGCCGGTCTTGATGGTCTCCAACGCGCCGGCCGGATCCATCACGTCGAGCAGCAGTTCGATCTGGTAATCGCGGGCGATGCGAAAATTGATGAAACCCGGCCCGGCGATCTCCACCGACTCGATGATCTCGCGCGGGTACGACACGTTGGCCGCGATTTCCCCGGCCAGTTCCCGGGGCTTGCGCTTCAGACGGCCACCGAGCATCAGGGCCACGTTCGTGCTCAAGTCGCCATGGGTGCGTTCCCGCGGCTTCTCCAGTTCGATGGCGATGTCCTCTTCGAAGACGCCATATTTTTCCAGGGCCGCGAACAGGCCCTTCCTGAGCAGATCTTCCAGCATGACTATCCGTTTCTAGACGGTCCCGTCCGGGCCGGCGGCGATGGTGAAGTTCAGGTCGGAGTGGCGTGCGATCACCGCAGCCTCGGTGAAATGTCCGGGCGCCAGCGCCAACTGCGGCGCGTCCCCCCACAGCCGTTCGAGATTGAAGTACTCGCGGGCATCGGTCTTGAAGACGTGGATCACGACGTCGAAAAAGTCCAGCAGGGCCCAGCGCCCGTCAGTCATGCCCTCCAGTCCCTTGGCTTTCTGCCCGGAGGCGATCAGCATGTTGTTCACATGCTTGGCCAACGCACCCACCTGGTTGTCGCTCTTGCCTGAGCAAAGGACATAGAAGTCACAGACATCGGACCGGCCGCGCAGGTCGAGGATCAGCAGATCCTCGCCCTTCTTCTCCAGCAAGTGCCAGACCGCCCGTTCGGCCAGGGCAAAAGCCGGCGAATCGTCCGGCATGACAAACTGCGGCTTTTCCGGTGTGGTCGCCGCTTCCTCGGCATGGGATTCAGACATTTTCATTCCGCTTCAGTTCAGGCGATTGATGACATATTCCACGGCCACGGCCAGCAGATCCTTCTGGGGTCCGGAAGCCACCGGCGCCAAGGCGGCCTTGGCCTCTTCGCCGTACTCCCGCGCCTTGCTGAAGGCGTAGTCCACGCCGCCGGCGTCGGTAACGAACTGCTTGACCTCGGCCCAGCACTCCGCCCGCCGGACAGTGTCCCGCTGATCCGCCAACTCGGCGATGCGTTTGCGGGTGGCCGGATCGGCGTTGCGCCAGGCCGCGATCAACGGCAGCGTGATCCGGCCTTCCTCCCAGTCCTGCCCGGTGGGCTTGCCCAGGCGGCGCGCGTCACCAAGATAGTCGAAAATATCGTCGGTGATCTGAAAAACCAGACCGGTCTTGGTCCCGAATTCACCGAAGGCGTCGCCGTGGGCAGCCAGACGCGTGTTGAACGACGCCCCGATCCGGCAGCTGTTCTCGATCAGCGACGCCGTCTTCTGGTAGATGATCTGCAGGTAGCGTTCTTCGCTGATCGCCATGTCGTACCGGTGCTCGAGCTGCAGCATCTCCGCTTCGCTCATCAGGACCGTGGTGCGCGACAGCAGCTCGACCGCCTGGTTCAGCCCGGCCACGCACAGGTTGTGCAGCGCCTTGCTGTACAGGTAGTCCCCCATGATCAGGGCCGCACTCGGTCCGTACTTGACGTTGACCGATGGCAAGCCCCGCCGGGTGACCGCCTCGTCAATGAAGTCGTCGTGCACCAGGGTCGCGGTGTGCACCAGCTCGACACTGGCCGCTGCGGCGATGGCTTCCGGCGCGAACTCGGCGCTCTCGTCATTCTGGGCCGCAAGCAACAACAAGGTGGGGCGAAAGCGCTTGCTCTTGCCGGCGCGAACGTGATCGCAGATCTCGATGGTCAACGGGCTGTCCCCGTCAGTGATACGGCGGAACTCCTCGTCCACCTGCGCCAGAGCGGGCCCGATCTTCTTCTGCAGTGTGATCAGCTTGATGCGTTCCCGATCCACGAGTCCCATGCATTCCCACTCTCTCTGGCTGTCGTTCAATCTCCCGCCGGCGGGCACAGTCTCCCCAAATATTCCCAAAAGACGCGGCATGTCAATGTCCATTCGCGCCGGCGGCCCTCTTAATCGTCGGAGCGCGCCTGCTCGCGATCGCGGGCCTGCCGCTTCTTGCGGGTCACCACGATGGAAACGAGCACCGACCCCATGTAGAGCAGCAGCACCGGCCCGGCCATCATCACCTGGCTGATCACATCCGGCGGCGTCAGCACCGCCGAGAGGGCGGCAATGCCAACTACCGCGTAACGCCATGTCCGCAAAAGTGTTCTGGGATTCACAACCCCGATCACACTCAGGAACAGGACCAAGAGCGGCAGCTCGAACACGAGCCCGAAGGCGAGACACAGCCGGGACACGAAGCCAAAGTAGGGCCCCACTCCGATCAGCGGCGACAGGGTGTCGGTGCCGAAGCTGAGCAGAAACGTCACCACCTGGGGAATGACCACCAGGAAGCCGAAAGACACGCCGAGGTAGAACAGCAGGGTTGTCGCCACCAGCAGCGGCGTGACCACCTTGCGTTCCTGCCGGTAGAGACCGGGCAGGACAAAGCTGTAGATCTTGAAGAAGATGAACGGTGCCACCACGAACAACCCCACCGCCCCGGAAAGCTTCAGTCGGGTCAGAAAAGCCTCGTTGGGTGCCGTGAAGTAGATCCCCTCGCTCTCGATGGGCCTGATCAGCAGACTCAGCAGGTCAGCCGACCAGAACCAGCACAGGACCGTGGCGGCCAGGCCGGCGATCGAACTGTGAATCAGGACCGTGCGCAACTCATCCAGGTGATCGAGCAGTCCCATACGGTTGGCCTCGTCGGGGTCCTGGTCATCCGGCTCGTCCGGATCGGGCCCGGGCACGCCCGAACCGCCCGTCGGCTTGAGGTCCGCAAAGCCCACCTGATCCCGGGGACCGGTGAAGTCCGCAGGTTCGCCCACACCGTCGAACGGCAATTCCGGCTCACGGGATTCGGTCACGTTTCCTCTTCCTGGGCACCCATGTCCCGCAGCAGATCAAAGAACTCGTCTATGCTCTGGAAGCTGCGATAGACCGAGGCGAATCGCACATACGCCACCTGATCCACCTCACGCAGCTCGTCCAGCACATAGCGGCCGATCGTCTCGGACGGGACCTCGCGACGCCCGCTGCCGGCCAGCTTGCGCTCGACCTGATCGACGATGATCTCGATCTCTTCCAGGGAGACGGGACGCTTCTCGCAGGCCTTGGTCACGCCGGTAATGACCTTGGACCGGTTGTAGGCCACGGTGTGACCACCGCGCTTGGCGACCAGGACCGGCCGCGTCTCCAGGGCCTCGTAGGTCGTGAAGCGTTCGGCGCAGGCCAGACACTCGCGGCGGCGGCGTACCGCGCGGCCGTCCCGCACCGCCCGGCTGTCGACCACCTTGTCGTCTTCGTTGCCACAGCGTGGACACTTCACTGGCCATCCCTCCTGGATGCTGCCTTGAACCGGGAACTGTTACATCCCCGGATAGAGGGGGAACTCCCGGCACAATTCCTCAGCCTGCTTGCGCAGGCCGTTCAGGGCCTCCTCGTCCTCGCGGTTCTGCACCGCACCATCGATGATGGAGGCAATCCGGGCCATCTCGTTCACGCCCATGCCGCGCGTCGTCAAAGCCGGGGTGCCCAGCCGCACGCCACTGGTCACGAACGGACTCTCCTGATCGAAGGGTACCGTGTTCTTGTTGCAGGTGATGCCCACATGTTCGAGCAGCGCCTCCATATCCTTGCCGGTCAGGCCCTTGTTCGTCACGTTGACCAGCAGCAGGTGGTTGTCCGTGCCGCCGCTGACCAGATGGAATCCGCGCTCGAGCAGCGCCTCGCCAAGGGCGGCCGCGTTGGCGACCATGGCCTTGGCGTAGTCCTTGAAGTCATCCTGCATACATTCACGAAAACAAACAGCCTTGGCCGCGATCACGTGCATCAGGGGCCCACCCTGGATGCCCGGAAAATTCATCTTGTTGATGGCCTTGAAGTGTTCCTTGCGACTGAGCACCAGACCACCGCGCGGACCGCGCAATGTCTTGTGCGTCGTGCTGGTGACCACGTCGCAGTGGGGCACCGGACTGGGATGCGCCCCGCCGGCCACCAGCCCCGCGATGTGGGCCATATCGAACAGCAACATGGCGTCGACTTCGTCGGCTATCGAGCGCAGTTTTTCGTAGTCCCAGAACCGTGGATAGGCGCTGGCGCCGCCGACGATCATCCGCGGCCGCTCGGCCAGGGCCTGGTCCCGCAGTTTGTCGTAGTCGATGGTCTCGGTCCCGGGGCTGACCTCGTAGTGCAGCGCCTCGAACAGCAGGCCCGAAAAATTCACCGGATGGCCGTGGGTCAGGTGACCGCCGTGGCTGAGGCTCAGGCCCAGGATCTTGTCCCCCGGCTTGAGAAAGGCCAGGTACGCCGTCATGTTGGCCGTGCTACCGCTGTGGGGCTGCACATTGGCCCGCTCGGCCCCGAACAGGGCCATGGCCCGCTTCTTCGCCAGGGATTCGGCCTCGTCCACATGGACACAGCCGCCGTAGTAGCGCTTGCCCGGATAGCCTTCGGCGTACTTGTTGGTCAGGGTCGACCCCATGGTCTCCATGACCGCGCGGCTGGTGAAATTCTCGCTGGCGATCATCTCCAGTTGGCTGCGCTGGCGGTCCAGTTCCTGGTCCAGAATCTCGGCGATCGCCGGGTCGGTCTTGCGCACTTCGTCGTACATGGAACTCTCCTGCTCTGTTAGCCGCTGAGCGAGTGACTATTCGGGGCCCTTCAGATGCGTCTCTTCGTAGGCCGTGATCTTGTCCACACGCCGGGCATGCCGTCCGGCTTCAAAACTCGAGTCCAACCAGACCGCAGCCAGGGCCACGGCCTCGTCGGGCGTCACGCCGTCACCGCTGAGGCACAGCACATTGCTGTCGTTGTGCCGGCGGGTGGTGCGCGCCTGGGCCTCGGTAAAGCACAGCGAAGCCCGGATGCCCTTGACCTTGTTGGCGGCGATGCTCATGCCGATCCCCGACCCGCAAATCAGGATACCGGCCGCCGCGTCGCCGCGCGCCACCATCTCGGCCGTCGCCAGGGCGGCGTCCGGATAATCGGCCGACTCGGGCCCGTCGCAGCCGAAGTCCGTTACCGCCAGGCCCCGTCCGCGCAGCATCTCGGTGATCTGCGTCTTGTGGGCAAAGCCGCGGTGGTCCGAGCCGATGGCAATCTTCATGAATCTTCCTCCGTCATGGGTCCGTCTTTCCGGGGCCGGCGGCGAACGTCGGCGCCCAGTCAGCGACCAATCGTTCAATCTGTCGGCCGCAGTCAAAGTACTGGGCCCGGGACAGACCATACGGGTCAGCCACTTCTTCAGCCGCCGGCGAGGGGTCACCGCCGGCCAGATCAACCCCCGCCGCCCCCAGGACACCGATCGCGCCGGCGTAGAACGCCCCGTAGCGACTGCGGAAAATCCCGGCGTGGCTGCGCGTCATCCCGATGAACCACGCCGCTTCGGCGAGCAGCTTCCGCGACACCGGTTGCGACCGGTGGCCGGCCAGGCTCAGGCCACGGCTCAAGGCGTACTCCTGGGACGACACCGAAGCCGGCAGGCCCTCGACGGCATTGAGTCCGGCTGAGGCAAAACTCCAGCCGGTGTCCTTAAATCTCTCTGTGGCAATCACTTCAACCAAAGGACTGCGACAAATATTACCGGTGCACAGGAACACGATTCGCTGGGCCATGGGCCAATCTCCTCACCGGTCGCCGCGGGACGTGACCCACCAAAACTAGGTGCCCCGTCCGGTGGCGTCAAGAGGCACCTAAGTCCCCGGAAAGGGCTCGGGACCCGCCCGCAACTCGCGGAACGGGTCGGCCGTCAAATCCACCACTGCGCTTGGCAGAGGCGGCACCGCCAGCACCGGCAGCACCCCCCAGACGCCATCAACCAGCGCACCGAACGCCGCCTCAGCCGCGGCCATATCCCGGGCTGGTTCCTGACCGGCACGATTGGCGCTCGTCGACACCAGCGGCACCCCGACGGCCAGGATCAGCTCACGCAGGGCCGGTACGGCCGGCACCCTGACCGCGATGGTCGTCCGCCCACCCGTTACCGCAGGTGCCAGCCCTGCGCCGGCCGGCAGCACCAGCGAGAACGGCCCGGGCCAGCAACGTCGGCAGGCCGCCAGCTGCCCGCCCGACAGGGGCCCCGTCACGGCCTGAGCCTGGGCCACCGAACCGGCCAGCACCAGGAGCGACTTGCCCGCCTCGCGTCCCTTGCAGTCCACCACCCGCTGCACGGCCTCCGGCAAGTCAGCCCGGCAATGCAGTCCCGGCAGGGTATCGGTGGCCAAAAGCAGGACGCCGCCCGCACGCAAGCGCCGGACGGCGTCAGCTGTCCTGTCACCGGCGAGGCACACGGTCAGCGACCGCCCTTGGCCAGCTCCTGCCGGTAGGCGGCCACCGCGTCGGCGACCTTCGCATCCTTCAAGGCAATCATGCGGGCGGCCAGGCAGGCGGCGTTGCGCGCGCCGGCGCTGCCGACAGCCACCGTCGCGACCGGCACGCCAGGCGGCATCTGAACAATCGACAGCAAGGCGTCCACGCCCGCCAGCGGCCCGCTGGCCACCGGAACGCCGATGACGGGCTTGCCCGTCAGGCTGGCCACAACTCCGGGCAGATGGGCGGCCATGCCGGCGACCGCCACGAAGACCTCGGTGCCCGCGGTGTCCGCCTGCCGCACGAGGCGGCCCAGCCTGGCCGGCTGCCGGTGCGCCGAGGCGATCTCGACCTTGTAACTGAGGCCGAATCGATCCAGCAGCGGGCGCATCTTCTCGATGACCGGCAGATCCGACTTGCTGCCCAGCAGAACCAGCACGCGAACCGCAGCCGCGGGCACTTTCCTAGCCATTGATCTTGCCTCCCGGGGCGCCGATATCGCGCCGATAGGTGAGTCCTTCAAAATGGGTGTCGTCCAGCAGGCCGTAGGCCGCCTGCCGGGCCGCCTTCAGGTCCTGGCCCAGGCCGACCGCCCCCAGCACGCGTCCCCCACCGGAGACCAAACCCTCGTCCGTCTGCCGCGTACCGGCCTGGATGATCCAGCGGTCGCTCTCAGTGGCGGTCGGCAACTCGATCGGCTTGCCGGAGATGTACTGCCCGGGGTAGCCGTCGGCCGCGCCGACGACGACCACACACTGCTGGTCCCAGCGCGTGATACCAGCGCCTTCCCAGTCCGACGGCCCGCCTTCGACACTGTCGTGAAAGCCCTGCAGATACTGACCCAGTCGGCCCTGCGCCGTGCTGGTGCACAGTTCGAGCAGATCGCCGCGCAGCAGGGGCAGAACCACCTGCGTTTCCGGATCGCCGAAACGGCAGTTGAATTCCAGCACCTGCGGTCCCGCCTCGGTCAGCATCAGCCCCGCGTAGAGCACGCCCCGATACGGAATGTCCCGGCGCCGCAGTTCCGCCAAAGTCGGCAACACCACCCGGGCGTCGATTTCAGCGTACAACTCTTCGCTCAGCGGCACCGGGGCAAAGGCACCCATGCCGCCGGTATTCGGCCCGACGTCGTTTTCGCCGATGCGTTTGTGGTCGCGGCTCGGCGCCAACAGGCAGTAGTCCTGCCCGTCGGTGACGATCAGCACCGACAGTTCCGGCCCGAACAGGCAGTCTTCAATCAGGATCCGCAGCCCGGCCCCACCGAAGCTCTGGTCTTCCAGGCACTTGCGTACGAATTCCTCGGCTTCGGGCCGCGTCGCGCACACGGCCACGCCCTTGCCCTGCGCGGCCCCGCAGGCCTTGATCACGACCGGCAGATCTATCTTGTCCAGATGTTTCAGCGCCGCATTGGCGCTGCTGAAGGCGTGAAAGCGCGGGGTCGGCACCCCGGCTGCGGCCAGCACTTCCTTGGCGAATTCCTTGTCGCCCTCGAGCCGGGCACCCATGGCGCCGGGCCCGAACACGTCGATTTCCGCCTTGTGCAGATGATCGGCCAAACCGGCGATCAGAGGATCTTCCGGCCCCACGATCACCAGGTCCACCTTCTGCTCGCGACAGAAGGCGACGACCTGTTCGTGTTTCAGGGGATCAAGCGCAACGTTGGTGCCGAATTCGGCCGTGCCCGGATTGCCGGGCCCGATGTAGATCCGCGGCA
>JAJRWA010000039.1 GCA_024277025.1 Candidatus Krumholzibacteriota bacterium
AAACTTCGTGAAGAAACACAAGCTTGGGCTGCAGCCAGCAATGCTAAACAACGCGGCGTCGACTGGCAATTTACTATCAACGATGCTCGACTCAAACTCAAGTCACTCTACCCTAATTCTGAATGTTGACAGAGCACTAGTATTGGTAGTGGGGCATTGTTCAATAAAGGGATCAGGTTGACTGTTCATCCCAGTCCACTTTAAAACTATCTGATGCTCAAACGGGCTTCTGAATGACCGCCGCAAAAAGATGGTCCCCTTGGCGAACTATGTCCCAAGCGGTCTGCTTCCCATATATTCGACGGAGAAACCGGACTGGTCCGATCTTGGGGCTACCCCCACGTTCTCAGAACAATTCACGCAGAGGGTTCAGGTGAGACCTGTTGTCTAGCGGATTGGATCCATTCCTTGCCTTTCCCCGAGAATACGTTACTGTTTATCGGTTGCCAAAAACACGGCGGATCGGTTTACCCAGTTTCCCCGGTCCTGTCTCCAGCCCGCGAGGAAGGCCACATGACATATATCCCGCGCCATAAGGTCACGAAGCTTATTCCCAACAAGTTCGAAGCGATCAAGATCGCCGCCCTCGAGGCCCGGCGTCTGAACGAGCGTGCACGCACTTACAACGTCGCCCTGCCCGGCAAGATCACCACCCTGGCGGTCGACCGGCTGATCGCGGGTAAGGTCGAGTACTACGACATCAAGGAACGCGCCCGCCAGGCTCGGCTCGAGAGGGAGCAGGAAGGCGAGGAGTAGGCCATGCCGACGCCGGACAGCATCCGGATTATGCTGATGGTCACCGGCGGCATCGCCGCCTACAAGAGTTGCATGTTGACCCGCCTGCTGGTGCAGGCGGGTTTTTCGGTCAAGGTGGCCATGACCGAGGCGGCCACGCGCTTCGTCTCGCCCATGACGTTTCAGGTCCTGTCCGGGCACCCGGTGGCGACCGATTTGTGGGGCGAAGGCCAAAGTCACGCCCTGGATCATGTGGAGTACGCCCGTTGGTCCGATCTGACGGTGGTCGCACCCGCCACTGCCAACACCCTGGCCAAGGCCGCGAGCGGCATCGCCGACGAAATAGTTTCGACCTTGCTGCTGGCCCAGCCGGGGCCGGTCCTGATGGCACCGGCCATGAACGACAACATGTGGCGCCATCCGGCGACTCAGGCCAACGTGGTGCTGCTCAAGGAACGGGGCGTGCAGATGGTTGGCCCGGGTACGGGCTTCCTGGCCTGCGGCACCGTCGACGAGGGGCGCATGATGGAGCCGGAAGAGATCCTGGCGGCGATCCGGATTCTGGCCGATACCGTGGTGCCGCGGGATGCGGATGGCGATTCACCCACTGACCAGACCAACTTCTGGGCCGGTCGGAAAGTACTGATAACGGCCGGGCCCACCCACGAGGCCATTGATCCGGTGCGGTACATCGGCAACCGCTCGTCCGGTGCCATGGGCTTTGCCCTGGCGGCCCAGGCGGTGGCCCGGGGAGCCGCGGTCACGCTGATCAGCGGCCCGGTGGCGCGCCCGCGCCCCCGGGGCCTGCGCGAGTTCGTGGGCGTCGAGACCGGCCGCGAGATGTCGGCTGCCGTGGCGACGGCCCTCGCGGCGAATCCCGACTGGCTGATCATGACGGCCGCTGTGGCCGACTTTGCCCCGGCGCAGCCGGCCTCGGGCAAGCTCAAGAAAGAGGATCTGGGCGCGGGGTGGCAACTGGACATGGTGCGTAACCCGGACATCCTGGCCGAGATCGTGCCGGCCCATCGGCAGCCGGGCCTGAAGGTCGTCGGCTTTGCCCTGGAGACCGAGGATGTGCAGGCCAGGGCCCTGGGCAAACTCAAGGCCAAGGCCATGGATTATATCGTGGCCAACAACCCGACCGCCGAGGGCTCGGGTTTCGGCGAGGAAAATCATCAGGTACAATTGCTGGCCGCCGGTGGTATGATCTGGCAGAGCGAATCACGGCCCAAGGCCGAGTTGGCGGCCGAGCTGCTGACCGAACTGGCCCGGCACCAGAGTGGCTGATCCGAATCAGTATTGACGCCCAACCTGGCGGAACCCATGACCAACCGCGCGGACGATCACCAGACCATCATCACCGACCTGCTGAGCTGGATCCGCCAGAACCAGACAGTCGGGGCCCAGTGGTACATCGATGAAGGGGACCGGCCGGACGTGATTCCCGTGAAGGCGGCGCCCGCGAAAGCAGCGGCGCCCGTTTCCGTTCCTGCACCGGCTCCGGCACCTGCCACCGACAAGGATGCCGCCTTCCGCGCCATGTGCGACCGGTTTGTGGCGGACACCGTGGCCCTGGTTCAGCGCGAAGCGGCGGCCTCGCCGCGCCCGGCCCCGGATGAGCCCTTGTTGATTGCCCACGACGGAGATGCGGCGGCCGCCCTGGCGGCCCTGCGCGACGAGGTCCTGCCCTGCACGGCCTGCGACCTGAGCGGCTCCCGCAAGAAGACGGTCTTTGGCGCCGGCAATCCCCGGGCTGACGTGGTCTTCATCGGCGAGGCCCCGGGGCGGGACGAGGACCTGCAGGGCGAACCCTTTGTCGGACCCAGCGGTCAGCTGCTGACCAGGATTCTCGGCGCGATCGGTTTCGCACGCGAGGACGTATTCATCTGCAACATCCTGAAGTGTCGGCCGCCCAACAATCGCGACCCTCAGCCGCAGGAAGTCGTGCACTGTGAGCCGCATCTGAAACGGCAGCTGGCCATCCTGCAGCCGCGAGTGATCTGCTGCCTGGGCCGGGTCGCGGCCCAGACCCTGCTGAAGACTGATCTGAGCCTGGGCAAGCTGCGCCGCACGGTGCATTTCTACGAAGGCGTGCCGGTCATGGCGACCTTCCATCCGGCGGCTTTGCTGCGCAATCCTGGCTGGAAACGGGATACCTGGGAAGACGTGCGCAAGCTGCGCGCCCTGAGTGACGCCCTGCGTGAGCTGGAGGCCTGAGATGGGCGGCCCGCGCATATTCATCGTTGATGACGACCGTGAATTCAGCGCGGACCTTGAAGCTCTGCTCAGTGCCGACTATGACGTGAGTGTTGCTTTCGACGGCGAGTCGGCCTTGGCCATGATTGGCCGGGTCAGTCCGGATGTCGTGCTGTTGGATGTCGAGTTTACCGGCAGTGACCTGACCGGGGTTCGGGTCCTGGAGCACATCCGGGCCCTGGATCAGCCGCCGCCGGTGATCATGCTTTCGGGCAACGAGCGGGTCAGCACCGTGGTCGAGGCCATGAAGCTTGGCGCTTTCCACTACATCATCAAGCCCGCCCCGCCGGCCGAGTTGTTCAATCTGATCCTGCGGGCCCTGGCCGCGGGCCGGCGCAGTCGCCAGATCATGGCCCAGCGCAGCGAGTTGGGCCGGCTGACCGGTTCGCTGGTTTGTGGTGATGAGTCCATGTTTCGGGTCCTGGAGCAGGCCGACATGGTGGCTGGCACCAAGGCGACGGTATTGATCACCGGCGAGTCGGGTACGGGCAAGGAAATGATCGCGCGCCGCATCCACGAGGGGAGCGGGTTCAGCGAGGGCCCGTTCGTCGGGATCAACTGCTCGGCTTTTCCGCCGGACCTGATCGAATCGGAGATTTTCGGTCACGCGGCCAATGCGTTTACCAACGCGGTCTCGCGCATGGGCAAGCTGGAACTGGCGTCCGGCGGCACCTTCTTCATGGACGAGGTCGGGGAGTCGCCGCTGGCCCTGCAGATCAAGCTGCTGCGGGCGCTCGGTGAGAAAGTCTTCTCCCGCCTGGGTGAGAACGCCGAGCGCAATGTGGAATGCCGCATCATCGCCGCGACGAGCCGCAACCTCGAGGAGGCCCTGTCCGAAGGCAGCTTCCGTGAAGACCTCTACTACCGCCTGAACATCTACCGGATCCACCTGCCGCCTCTGCGTGAACGCCCGGGTGACACCCTGGTTCTGGCCCGCCATTTTCTGGACCAGTTGGTCGCCGACAACGATCGCCAGATCAGCGGTTTTTCGCCGGCCGTGCTGGAGCGTATCGAGCGTGAGCGCTGGCCCGGCAACGTGCGCGAACTCCGAAACTTTGTCGAGCGCGCGGTTATCAATTGTCAGGGAGGGTTGATCGGGCTGGGCGATATGTTCGGGTCCGGCGCGGCAGCCGGCGGTGAACCCGAAACGGACCAGGGGGAGTACCTGACACTTAAGGAAGCCGGCGATCAGGCCAAGGAGGAACGCGAGCGGCGGTACTGCCGCAACCGCCTGCGGGAAACGGGGGGCAATGTCAGCAAGGCGGCCGCCCTGAGCGGAGTCCTGCGCCAATCCTTCCAGCGGAAGCTGAAGGACCTGGGTGTGGATCCGGACGAGTTTAAGTCTCCATGATTTCATAACTTATAAATAGTCAATGAGTTGAGTGTGCAACGGAGATACTGCAACTTCCACCGTGATGTGCATCATTATTGTTGCATCTAAGAATCGTTGGTTTTAAACGAGTTATGAGATAACCGGCATGCAGGGGTGCAACATAATTGTTGCAGTAGTGGTGTTCCCTCCTGTGGCCTGTGTGTGCTATGATACTTTAACTGCTGCGTTTGTAATAAGTTAGAACAACAATGGAAACATCGGGAGTTTGGGCGTAAAGGTTGCATATAGAGGATAGTGCATGTCAAGGGGGATCGGGGCCATGGAGAGCCGGGTCTCTGCCCATGCAGGGACCCGGCGGGGAAATGCACCAGATTTTGACTTGCGCGAGAAGCAGCACCTTCGGGCGGCAGCCGGAAGATATGGTGAGTGGTTTTGACGGCGTAGGCGAACGCTATCGGGAGAGACGTTTGGGGTGCCGTCCGGGGAGCTGCGCACAAGTATTGTGGGAGTCGGGGGAGATCTGCTTGGCACTGGGCGAGAGTCAAAAGGACTTGCCAGGCTCCCACATGATTTTTCGGTCGGGACTGGGTTGTGGCAAAGGTTTGGTATTACTTGAGACATGGATCAGACAACAGCAGTCTTCCCTGCATCACCATTTTCGCTGAAAGTGGTCCGTTGGCCGGGGATCTTGCTGCTTGTCTGTCCGGTCGTTTCCGTATCGAGAGAGTGACGAATCGGGGCGCGGCCCTGGAAACCCTGGCTGCCGGCTGCCGGGCCCTGCTGATCATGGGGCGAGTGAACGAAGACTTCGGACCAGAGGACATGGATCTGGTCAGGCAGGCGGTCGGTGCGCGTTGCCGAGTCCTGATTCTGGGTGCCGGGGGATTGGGCCTGGAGCCGGACTTGGACCACAATGTCGTGCTGTTGCCCCCTTTGCCCAGCCCCCAGCAACTGTTTGCGCAACTCAAGGGGCTGGAGCCCGGCCTCGCCGCTGGTGCTTCCTGACAAACAGCAGCCAGCTAGTCCTTCAGGAGATTGGCCACATTCTTGAATTCCGGTGTGCCCGCCTTGCCCAGAATTTCAAACATCAACATTTGCACGCCCATGTTCTGCGCACCCAGCTCTGCGGTGCGGCGGAGCCCGATTTCCCGGTTCGCGGCCGAGCACGAGCTGACGGCGTCCACCGCCACGATGACCTGCTTGCCCTGCCGCAGCAGGTCGAACGCGGTCTGATAAACGCACACATGGGCTTCGATGCCGCACAGGATCACCTGGTCGGAATTGAGGTCGTTGAGGGCCTTGTTGAAGGGCGCGCAGCCCGCACAGCTGAAGTCGATCTTCTCAATGGGCTCAAACGGGCTGCACAGGTTGCGGATCTCGGGCACGGTCACACCGAGTCCCCGCGGGTAGTGCTCGGTCGCCACCATCGGGATCTCCAGTTGCTGGCAGAAGCGAATCAGCCGATCCGTGCCGGCCAGAACCTGATCCATGCCGTGGATGAGGTCGCGAAACTTCTCCTGGATGTCGATCACGACCAGCACACAGCGATCGGCGCTCAGGCGGTCCGGCAGGTTGGGCTTGTTCATGGTTTTCCTTTCGCTCAATTGCGGGCCGGCGGGCTGTATTGGCCCGCGGGGGTGACGACCTCAGCATATTCGCTGTGCCAGCTCAGATTGAAGAAACGGTCCGGCGCGGCGGGGGCCCCGGTGCCCAGAAAAAACAGCGAGATGTTGCGCGAGTTGTAGAAGTAGTCACGGGCCCAGTTGCTGGTGCCGATCCACAAACCCTTGCCGTCGACCGTCAGATACTTGGCATGCTCCACCCGGCCGAAGGGGATGAATCCCTTGCTGTAGGCCGGAATATTGGTGAAGCGAATTTCCACGTGCGGCAACACCGCCAGGCTTTTGATCCAGGGCAGCTTGTATTTGGATTTCGACCAGTTCGACAGGATGATCCGCACTTCGACCCGGCGCACCGCCGCCCGCCGCAAGGCCCGGTCCAGATCGTCGAAGAGCCGTCCCTCACGGTCGGTCACGCCGTAGGACAGCAGCTGCAGGTGGACCGAGTCCCGGGCGGAATCGATGAGGTCCACCAGCAGCGGCAGATCCCAGGGCACGTCCGCGGGCAGGGCCCGCCGGGGGCTGGCCGCGAGGATTCCCTGCACGACAGCGCCGTCATCGGTTCTGACCGGTACGCCCGGCACTTCGAAAAGGTTGGCCGGCGCTCCGGGCTCCGTGTCGTGGGCGTCTTCGGGGTGGGCGGCCAGACGCCAGTCCAGGTCATAGATCTCACCCAGCTTGGCTGCGAGTTGGGGCTGCGCAACCAGCACCCCCAACTCATGGATCTGGTCCAGGGCGCGCCAGTCCCAGTTCTGGCTGCCGACAAAGAACGTGTAGTCGTCCAACAGCATGTACTTGGCGTGCAGGATCCCGCCCCACATGGCGCCGGCATCCAGAATTCGCGACTCGGCCCCGCTGGTCTCGGCGAAGAGGTGGGGCACTTCGGGGTAGTTGCCCATGAACTTCTTGTCGGCCAGAAGCTGGACCTGAACCCCGCGGGCGGCGGCGTCCTGCAGCGCGTCCAGGACCGGCACCAGACGGTCGGGCGTGCCCGCCGGCGCGGCGGCATCCTTCCCGTCGCCGATACGGCTGTAGTAGAAGCTGGCGACCCGCACGGACTTGCGGGCAGCCTTGATCACGCGGGGCCAGACGACGGCGGCTTCTTCAAGCCCGGGCAGGTCCAGCGCGGTCTCAACCGGCACCGACTCGACAAACGAGACCGTGCCCGGCGCGTCAGATCCGGCCCGGACGGGACTGCCGGCCAGGAACAAGACGACGAGGCAGCCCAGCAGTAATTGTGTCTTCATGGACAAGTGACCCTTCAACTGGAGTGATGCGCTACGAGCAGGATACTGTCACAACCGGGTCCGCACAATGGCGAAAGAAAACCCGATCCCGCGTGAAGGCGGGATCGGGTCATGGCTCAGCAGAACCGGGATCAGCCGCGGGCGTCACCCAGCAGCAGCTCCAACTCCTGCATGCGCAGGTCGAAGTCCTCGGCAAAGGCCACCACGCCCTTGACCAGGGACTCGGTGTCGATCCCCGCGCTCTCGCAAACCTCGGCCAGCGAGCCGCCGGGCCGCCACTGGTCGTCCCAGTCGCTGCTCATGGCGTAGCGGTCAGCCAGGGGGTTGAAGTTCCAGTCCACCATCGTGCGCCGCGCGCGGTTGGTGATGTACGTGCTGTTGAGCATGTCGCCGCTGCTGAGCACGCTGTTCTGGTACTCCTCGTCCTGCAGGTCGAACAGCTGCGGGCTGGGCACCGCCACGATCTTCACGTTGACGCCCGCGGCATCGATCGCCGGCAGGGCCTCGATCAGATTGTAGGTACTCATCGTGCCCTGCACCATGATCACGCCCTGCTTCGGCATATCTTCCTTGTAGTCGCGCAGGATGTACGCGCCCTTGGCCGCATCCTTGTACGAGCCCAGGCCCAGCGCCTGGCGATCGGGAATCTTCACGCCCGGACGGGTCAGGTGCAGGGCGATGATCGGCCGGTCGGTCTTCATGGCCGCCGCGAGCATCACCGGCACCTCGTTGTATTCCCAGGGGTGGATGTTGATCACGTGGCCGTCCGGGAACATCTGGGTCGAGGCCGGGCTGAAGATGCCGAAGTGGGTGCGGCTGTCCTCGGCCGTCTCCGGTCCGCTGTGACCGGCCACCCAGATCGTCTTGCCCAGCTTCCACTCGCAGTCCTGGGCCATCTGGCTGTACAGGCGCATGGCGCCGTACTTCAGGTAGCTGAACGAACCGTAGGTGCTGCTGGCGGTGAAGAAGCCGTTGAACTCGGCCTCGGGATCGTCGGCGAAGTTCACCGAGGCGGCGCCGACCATGATGCCGGCGTTCGTGAATTCGGTGATGCCCTGGGGCAGGATCACGCCGTCCGGATTGGTCTCGCGGTTGTACCAGCCGTTGTTCTTCATATCACCGAAATCGGCGCCGAAACCGGCGATGTTTGTCGAGCCGGCCAGGTCCGCGCTACAGACCATGAACAGCGGCCGCCCGAATTTTTCCAGGCAGTAGCTGTTGATGTAGCTGCCCCACTTGGCGAAGCCGGCCCGGTTGGGCTGGTTGTCGCCGGGCTGGGCCCACATCTCGGCGGGGTAGCTCTCGATGTCGAACAGGCCTTCGTCGTGCAGCGGGTTCTTCGTGTCGGGCAGGTTGAAGCCCTCGATTTCCGTGGGCACGCTCTCGCCCAGTTCGACCAGCCGGTCAGCCAGGTAGGCGACCAGGTCGTCGTTCTGGCGCAGCACATCCAGGGCCACATTCAGGTTGTCGGCGAATTGCTGGCGCCGGGCGTCCGCGTCGGCCGGAGCGTCCTTGTCCGTGCCCGCCCATTCGACGCCGTACTTCTCGGTGAAGTCGGCGCGGCACTGCCAGAACAGATCACTGTTCATCTTGTGGGGGGCGCCGTGGCTGGGGGCGCCGGTCTTGTGGTAGCCGCGTCCCTTGACCGTCTTGCCGAACATCATGCTCGGCCGCATGGGCGTACCGTCACCGCGGGTCATTTCCAGCAGGGCCCTGGTGACCTGGTCCCAGTCGCTGCCGTTGTCGGCCTCGTACACGTCCCAGCCGTAGGGCTCGAACCAGTCGCGCGGGCCGCCGTTGACGATGCTGCTGGTCGGGTGCGGGTCGATGCCGAAGTCATTCCAGTCGAGGATCATGTGCAGGTTGTCCAGGCCCAGGCCGAAGGCCGAGTTCTTGGTCTCGTGCCAGCAGCCGGCCGTGTGTCCACCCTCGCCTTCGATGCCGAAGACCTTGACGCCCTTGGCGCCGGCCATCTTCAACGCCATGGCTTCGCCCGCGGCCGGGGGGGCGCCGTGGCCACTGGGACCGGTGTTGAATTTCACGAAAAGATTCTTCTCGGCCATTTCGGCGTGGCCGGGCAGGCCCCCGACATTGCGGAAGCCCAGCAGATCTTCCCAGGTCAGCATGCGTTCGGCACCGCCGCCGACCAGGTACTTGTCATCGCCGGTCTTCTCGTGCATCACGCGCAGGGCCTCGTTGAACACCGAGAGGGTCGCATAGACCAGCGGGACGGTGTGGCCGGCGACAAGCACGAAGCGGTCGCCGAATCGTTTTTCGGGGTGCCTGATGTCCCAGCGCATCGAGCCGCTGAGCAACAGGCTGATGAAGTAGTGGGCCTTGGAGCGGCTGCCGCCGGGGTGGCCGCTCTGCCGGTAGTTCAGCATCAAGTCGATCTGCTGATCGATGATGTCCTTGATGATTTCCCAGCGGGCGAAATTTTCCTTCTGGGCATTGAAAAGACTGGTGACATCGGACACGGGAATCTCCTCTCAATCATCTGGACAGGTTTGTCGTCCGGCCGGGCCGGATCGGGCAAAGAGCGCGGCCGGAGGGTGGGCCGGCGTTCCTGACAAAGTGGTGGCCGGAACCGGCGGATTCAAGGTGAATCGCCCCCCGCACGCCACTATGATTTCGTGGCCGTCGGCTGCCGGTGCGTTCGTCCGCGACGGAATCGCTGGTTCGGCGGAGGCCCCGATGATAAGGTGGTGCCCAGTCAGGACCACGCCAACTGCATAGCCGGAAGGAATCTTGTCATGGAACACAGGGAGACGGACCCCAGCCTGCTGAGTGGCCCGGTTGGGGATTTCATGCATCCGATGGGCCCGAACTTCGGCAAGACGCTGGCCGACATGCGGTTCATGGGCTGGGTGGGCCTGATCTATGGCATCCTGACCTGCCTGTCCATCGTTGGTGCCGTGGTCGGGGTACCGCTCATCATCGCCGCCCATCGGTTTATTGAAGGCGTCAACCGCCTGGAGAACTACCGCCGGGAAAGCAGCGAGAGCGAACTCAAGGCCGGTTTCGCCGACATCGGCCGCAGCTTTCGCTACCTGAAGGTGCTGACGATCATTCAGATCGTGCTGACCGTGGGTTATGTGGCGTTCCTGTTCCTGCTCGGCGGGCTCGGCGTCATGAGCGAGTTGATGAACAGCTAGATCAACGCGTGACCCAGGTGGTGCAACTGAAGCACGGCGGCTGCGGCGCGGGCGTCTTCGACGGCCCGGTGGGCGGTGAAGTGTTCCGCCAGTTCCATCTTCTCCAGGATCGAGCCCAGGGTCAGGCCACTGGTGCGATGGTTGTTCGTCGCCAGCCAGACGGTCGCAACGGCCCGCAGGTCGAAGGCGCCGCCGGCGATGTGGCTGCGGTAGTCGATCCCATAGCGGGCGCACTCCTTGCGCAGCAGCGGGATATCGTAGTAGGCGCCGAAGGCGGCGATGATGGCCTTGTTGCGCGGGCCGTACCACTCCAGGAAGCGTCGTCCCACCTCGGCGAAGTTGTCCTTGTCGGCCACCATCTCGGGCGAAATCCCCGTGATGTCCGTTATGAACGGCACCAGGGGATAGTCCTCGGGCCGAACCAACTCGCTGAAGGTGGCGGTGATTTCCAGGCTGCGCCGGTCCAGGCGCACGGCGCCGATTTCGATGATGCTGCTGCGGTCGATCGTATTGTTGCCCTGGTCGGCGGCGGGACAACTCGCCTCAAGATCGATAACCACTATGTCCGTCGTGTAGCGCATGGCCGGGCCTTTGGCAGCGGGTGTGTCGGTTCTCTGGGCAACTCACTGCCAATAAATCAGATAATAACCCAGAAAGTCAACCCAAAGTCCGTTGCCGGTCCAGATTCGTGCGGGGGAGGGGCAATTTGAAAACATGGTTGCGGTGGCATGGTGTTTTATGCTAAAATATTAACAATCCTAACAGGGGGACCCCAAGGAGGCTCGCTATGAGAACCCTACTCACCCTGATGGTTGTCGGAATCCTGATTCTTGCCGCGGGAACGGCCATGGCCGAGAATTTCCGCCAGGAGACCGATCAGATGGCCACGTACCAAACCCAGAATCCTTTGCTGGAGGGACAGGGCCACGCCACACTCACACTCTCCCCGATGTTCCTGGAAATTCACGCGATCAACGAGGCGACCGTAAAGACCGAGCAGGACCTGCTGACCCGGTTGGCCGCCTCGCAGGACGAACTTGAAGTGCAGCGATTGGTGCACCGCCTCGAGCGGTTGGACACCGAGCGGCAATTGAGGGTTCTGAAGGTCCGCTTGAAGTTCGCCAGGCTGGAGGGCCGCTACGATCTGGCCTTCAGTCTGCGTCAGGAAATCCTGCAGTTGCTGCAGCGGGAGACCGACTCCGTGATGTAGGAGCCGGACAGGCGAGAAAGCAGAATCCTGCGAGCCGGATCAGCAGGGGATCCGGCCCGCAATGCGCTAGTGCGTGTGGCCGGCGTGGGCCTGCGTCAACGAGTCGAAAATGGATTGGACAAACTGGTCCGAGGTGAGCCACGCCTGGCCCAGGGCCTCATCCCACCGGGCGCAGGGAGCGGCTGCCTGCACGGCCGCCAGATCATGTCCCTTGGCCATTTCCGCCGCCACGTTGGCTCTCGCCTGAGTCAGCATTGCCAGGTATTCCTCGAGTTGCTTCTTGTCGCCCAACGGCCCGTGCCCCGGGATGACCTGCGTCCGGTCATCGCACAGTGAGACAATGCGCCGCACACCCGCGATCATCCCGTCGATGCTACCGCCGGCCGCCGTGTCGATGTAGGGGTACAGACCCAGAAACACGACGTCCCCGGCGTGTACGACATTGGCCCGGGGAAAGTGGACCACCGCGTCGCCGTCAGTGTGGGCGTGGGGCACGTGAAAGGCGATGATCTCCTGGTCGTTGTAGAAGAAACTCAGCGAATCGGTGAAGGTGATCGTGGGCAGGGCGCCGGGTGCCGCAGCCTCGGCCGTGGTGCCGAGCAAGGCCGACTTCTGGTCCGCGGCCAAACGCCGGCGGACGTTGGCGTGGCCCACGAGGTGGCTGCCCGTTTGTCCCAGATTTTCGTTCCCGCCGGTGTGGTCGCCGTGGTAGTGGGTGTTCAGGACGAAGTCGACGGGTTTGTCGGTGACTTCACCAATCGCGGCGATGATTCGTTCGGTCAGGGGGGCGAATTCATCGTCGATGAGAAAGGCTCCATCCTGACCCACACTCAGGCCCATATTCCCGCCGGCTCCGGTCAGCATGAACAATCCCGCCGACAGTGCAGTCGTCTGGATCTCCACCTCGGCAAAACGGTCGGCGGCCCGGGTCCCGGTCCCGGCAAGGGTCAGGACCAGGAGGGAAGAGATGAGCAATATCCTGCGGTGAACCATGAAACACCCCTTTTGACGTCGGTTTAGCCATATTATGATTCCGGTAATGCAGGTGAAACTTAGAAACATTTTCATTTTTCGCCCCTTTTTGCCGATTTCACACTATTATAGTAGGAACAAATGGCGGGTCCCTGCGTACAATTCGCGGTCCGCATTCAGCAAGTTTCCTGAACTCCAGAGACCCAACCAAAGGAAGAGATAAATGACGACCACCAAACGTATCCTGGCCGTGGTTCTTTTGATTGCCGTAGCCGCCATGGGCACCTCCTTCGCCTTGGCTGGCGACGGCCAGAAATCCTGCGAAAAGAAGGCTGTTTCGGCAGCTGACCAGGCGGCCTGCAAGGCCAAGATGGCCGACATGAGTGATGCCGACAAGGCGGCCTGCAAGGCCAAGATGGCTGACATGAGTGACGCCGACATGGCGGCCTGCAAGGCCAAGATGGCCGACATGAGCGAGGCCGACATGGCGGCGTGCAAGGCCAAGATGGCCGACATGAGCGAGGCCGACATGGCGGCCTGCAAAGCCAAGATGGCTGACATGAGCGACGCCGACCAGGCGGCCTGCAAGGCCAAGATGGCCAACATGAGCGACGCCGACATGAGTGCCTGCAAGGACAAAATGGCCAAGATGAGCGCGGCCGACCAGGCGGCCTGCAAGGCCAAGACCGCCGGCGCCTGCTGCGCGAAGCCGGCCACGGTCAAGGAGGCCAGCGACAAGGCCTCTGGTGAGAAGGCGACCAGCACCAAGGTGGCCGCGAACCAGAGCAAGTAGATTTGCCGGCCGACTGTTACGACTGAGAGAGGCGTTCCGGCGGGAACGCCTCTTTTTTCGGCTTGCAGAGAACTCTTTCCGGGTTGGTGCGTTCAAGGTATGATTCGAAGCCAAGGCAATGCCGCACCACACTCCCGGGAGAGAATCGTGAGCCCCCAGGAAAAATCCACCGCCACCACGATTCTGCTGATCCGGCCGACCCTGAAGATTGCGGGCGGCTTCATTTCCGTCTGCACGGTTGATCGCGAGCTCAATGAGACCGAGATCCGCAAACTGGACGTGGCCGGGGCGCCGGACCACGAGTGGCCGGGACTGCTGCGGCTGGTAACCCGGGAACTGGAGGCGGGCCACCGACAGTTCGTCGTGGATCTGCGCCGGGTCCCCTGGATGAATTCGCGGGGCCTGGGCCGGTTGATCGAACTCTGGCAACTGATTGGCGACGCGGGCGGCCAGGCGGCTTTGGTCTGCGCCCAGGGGCGAATCATGACGATGCTCGAAATATCCCAGGTCAGCCTGATCATGGAGCCTGTCCTGAGCGTGGCTGAAGCGGTCGCGACGCTGGAATCTGAGGCCGGTTCCTAGCGCAGAAACAGCAGCCCGCCGCCAACCACCGCCACCACAATCCCGGTCAGGCTCAGTACGGTTGGCCGGTCCCGGTAGATGATCCAGGCCGGCACCACGACAAAGACCGGCACCATGCCCAACAGGACCTGGGCCACGCCGGCATCCGTGTGGCGAATGGCCACCAGTGACATCCAAACCGAAATGTAGGGGCCCATCAAAATGGCCACGACCAGGGCCGACACACCGCGCCGGTCCTGCAGGCGCTGTTTCATCTCGCCGAAATCCTGCCGGGGCAGCACCACCAGCCAGTAGCAGATCGTGGCCCAGATCAGGCGGATCAAGGTGGCGCCCAGCGGGTCGGGTCCGGCACCGGTGCCGGTCGTGCCCACCATGCCCATTTTGGCGAAGACACTGCCCAGACCCTGGCCCAGCGACCCGACCAGCGCCAGCAGAACACCCAGCTTGAGCACCGGTTTGCTGAGCGTGCCGAAGGTGCCGGTGCCGACCCGTCCGGCGTTGGCGGTGATGACGCCGCCGATGATCAGCACGATGCCCGCCAGCGCCCACAGCGAGAGGTGTTCGCCGAGGACCGACCAGGCGACGATCACCGTGTAGACCGGCGCCAGGGCCATCATGGTCATGCTGCGGCGCGGTCCGATCAGGGTGAAGGCTTTGAACAGGGCCGAATCACCGATGGCCAGACCCACGACCCCGCTCAGGCCGATCCAGAACTGGTCGGCCAGAGCCAGGTCGGCGGGCCACCAGGCTCCGGTCAGTACGCGGTGGGTGACCGCCAGGCAGAGGGCGGCACCGGGCAGGCGGAACAGGTTCACGGTCGTCACGCCCAGCCGACGGCCGGCGGTCGTGAAAAAGACGCTCGTCCACGAGAAGATGAAGGCCGCCAGCAGGGCAATGATCTCACCGAAGTGCGATGTCATGGGCGCATCCGATCCGCGTTAGTCGAGGTAGAAGAACTTCGGGGGCTCGAAGCCGTTGAAGTTGGTGGCTTCGGCGTAGGTGTAGGCGCCCATGCTGCCGGCGATCAGCAGGTCGTCGAGATGCATCTCGGGCAAGGGTCGGGTGGTGACGCGGCCCTGCGGATCCCGCGAAAAGACATCAATGGAATCGCAGGTGGGCCCGGCCAGAACGTAGTCGTTCATGGGGCCATCGGTGTTCGTCCGCAACGGGTAGTGTGCCTGGTAAAGCAGCACCTCCAGGAAGCTGCCGTAGGTGCCGTCGTCGAAATAGAGCCAGTCGTGCTCCTGTCCATCGGGTCCTCTGCGGCGCGACTCGCTGATCACCTTGGTGACCAGGATCATCGCGTCGCCGACGATGGCCCGGCCGGGTTCGGCCACCAGTTCGATATCCTGGCCAAAGAGGCGGTGGAAGTTCGCGGTGATCACGCCGCAGGTGCGCTCCAGGTCGACGGCCTCGTTGTCATAGCGGACGGGAAAGCCGCCTCCGATATCGACCGTGGCCAAGTTCAGGCCTGCTTTGGTCGCCGCGTCGAATACCTGCCGCGTGGCGGTCAGGGCTTCTGTCCAGCGCTGGTCATCCAGACATTGGCTGCCCACGTGAAAACTGATGCCCCGGGGGACCAGGCCGTGATCGCGGGCCGCGCAAAGCAGGTCAACCGCCGCCGAGGGGGGCGCGCCGAATTTGTCGCTCAGGTGGGCCACGCTGCCGTGGTTGTCAACCGCCAGGCGCAGGTGAGCCTTGGTGCCCGGCGCGTGGCGGGCAATCTGGGTTATTTCCGACAGGTTGTCGAAGGTGAAGTCGTCCAGGCCAACGCCGTGGGCGTAGGCGATGTGTTTGGGATCCTTGACTGTGTCGGCGAAGATGAGATCGGCCTGGGGGTCGGCACCGGCGCTGATCGCGGCCTGGATTTCGCCCTTGGAGGCCACATCGAAGCCGGCGCCCGCGGCCTTCAGCGCTGCCAGGATCCCGGCGTGGGGGTTGGCCTTCATGGCGTAGTATATCTTGGCGGCGGGCAATCCCGCGTCCAGTCGCGCGAAGTTCTCCCGGATCTGCCGGCGGCTGACCAGATAGAGCGGCGTGCCGTGGGTGCGGACCAGGTCCTCGATCTGCCCCGTGCTCAATTCATACGGATTCATCGTCGGCCTTTCCGGCAGCCGCGTCGTCCACCAGGCCGCTCAGGGTGGGAAACGCAAAGCCCTGGGCCAGCAGCTCATCGGTCAGCAGGTCAACCGCCCGCAGGGTCTGCTGGCGGCTGGCCCGGATGCGCCAGCCGCCGTCGTGCAGGATGATGATCGCGCCGGGCTCGAGGCGGCGGTGCAGGCGGCGCATGATCGTCGGCACGCCCGGCTGGCGGGAGTCCTGGGGGTGGATGGTGCCGATCACCGGCTCGTAGCCCAGTTCGCGGCTTATGCGCAGCACCTTGTCGTTGAACCAGCCCATGGGTGGTCGCATGAAGCGCGGCCTGTGGCCGGTGACGCCCTCGACCAGACGGCCGCACACGTTCAATTCACGCGCGATCAGGCCGGCCGGCAGCGGTGACAGGGGCAGGTGGTGGTCGGTGTGGTTGCCGATCTCGTGGCCCTCGGCCTGGGCGCGGCCCACCAGATCACGGAAGCGGCGCACCCGGCGCCCCACCACGAAGAACGTGGCCTTGATGTCCTTGGCCGCCAGCATGTCCAGCAGCCAGGGTGTGTGGCTGGGGTGGGGGCCGTCGTCGAAGGTGAGCGCCACGGCCTTGTGCGGTGTCGGTACCCGGCAAAGCAACTGCCGGCAGAGATACTCCCGGACCGAGGGCACATCCAGCAGGCTGGGGCTCATTCCTTCTCCTTGAGTGAGTTCATGTATTCGGCCATGGCCGCGTCGAGTTCCCGGATCAGAGCCCGCCGCTGCCGCCGCAGGTCGCTGATGCGCAGCCCGTGCACGAGTTCCAGCCAGGCAAAGCGGATCATCTCGCGCCGCCGGCTAAGATAGCGAAAATAGGCGCGACCCAACAGGCCGAGTGGCGGCAGGGCCAGCAGGAGCAGCCCCGCACCCAGGGGGCCCAGGGGGCCCTGCGCCACGCGGAAGACACCCGTGTACCACGGTGCGAAGAACAGGCAGCCGAGACCGAACTGGATCAGGTGGATCTTCGTGCGGTCCGGGGCCAGACGTCTGGTCAGCCGGCCCGTCAGCTCGTAGGGCACGTAGTTGCCCAGCCAGCCGAGAACAGCCAGGGGCAGGCCGGCCAGCCCCATGCCGACGAAGCGGCCCAGTTCACGGCGTACGCCGGGCCCCTGTTCGGCGCGCAGCATGTCGTCCTTCAGTTTCATCGTGCGGCAAACGGCATGGTAGCGACGCAGGCGCCGGGCCAGTCCCCAGAGGATTTCCGGGTTGTGGGTCTGGAAATAGTCCAGCGCGCGGGCGAATTCCCGGCTCACGGTCTGGCTTCTCTGGAAATCGGTGCGGCCCGGGATGTGCACCGTGTCCCGGCACATCAACTCGGCCCGGTACACCTGTTCGACATCGCGCACCAGCTGTTCGGATTCCGTCTGGGCCACATTGACGACCTGGCGGGCGAGGGCCTCCTGCAGGGCAGCGGTCAGGGCCACGCCGGCGGCCACCGGATCGTCGCCATACTGCTGACGATAGGCGGCCGCCGAAAGGGGCGGGCCAAAACGGATCAGTACCCGGCTGCGGAAGCGATTGGCCGACTCGAAGTTCAGGCCCACCGGGACCAGTTTGACGCCGAGTTGCCAGTTGGCGGCTGCTTCGGCCCCGAGCGCGATCCGGGCGGTGCCGGTCTTGAGCTTTTGCACCCGCCGCTCTTCGGCGCTGGTCCCTTCGGGAAAGATGCCGATGGCCCCGCCCTGGTTCAGCACTTCGTGGCAGGCGCTGAACATGGCCAGGTTGGCTTCCGCGGCATTGGTCACGTCGTGGGCCCGGTAGATGGGAATCACGCCGCTGTTGCGCAGGAACCAGGCCTTGGCCCGGGCCGTGAACAGGCCGCTGTGGGCCAGGAAGTGCAGCATCCGGCCGGCACCATGGCCCAGCACCAGGGCGTCGGTGATCGAATGGGGGTGGTTGCTGGCGAAGATCACCGGCCCGGCGCC
>JAJRWA010000040.1 GCA_024277025.1 Candidatus Krumholzibacteriota bacterium
ACGCGACGAGTGGTGCGTGGTGGCAGCTGGTTCGGCGGCAGCGAGGACTGCCGCAGTGCCGGGCGGGGCAGCCGGTATCCCGATTCGGCTGAAAACGTGGTGGGCCTGCGCGTCGTGCGTACCATCTTCACTTCCAACTAGGACCGGATATGGCCGCTCAACAGCGATTCACCTTTATCGATGCGTTCCGGGGCCTGGTCGGCGTGATGATGGCCCTCGGGCACAGCAACTACTACTTCAACTCGGCCTGGCTGAGCCTGGACCCGCTTGATCCGTTCTTCGACAATACCCCCCAGTATCTGCTGCGCTACATGGGATACCTGTGCGCACCGGGGTTCCTGATGATGAACGGAGCCATGCTCTACTACGTCTTTCGGCGCCGCCAGCGCGCCGGCGAAACAGTGCGCTCCATCCACTGGGGCTTCATCCAGCGCGGACTGTTCCTGATCGCCGTCCAACTGGTGTGGGTCAACGCCTCCTGGAGCGGCTTTGCCCATCTGCGCCTGAACCACTTCGGCATCATCGCCACCATCGGCTTGAGCATGCTGGTCCTGACCTGGCTGCTCTCCTGGTCGTGGCAATGGCGAGCCTTCGGCGCGGCGTTGCTCTTCGTCGTGCACCCGTTGCTGTTGAAGATTCCCTACGACCTCGACGGCTCAGCCCACTATTGGCTGCAACTGTTCATCGATGCCGGTGGATTCACCAAGTACCCGCTGATCCCCTGGTTCGCCCTGGCCCTGGTCGGCAGTGTGATGGCCCATTTCTGGTTCGAGGTCTGGCGGGACCCCCGGTGCCGGGCCAGAAATTCGGTCATCACCGGGCTGGTCCTGATCGGCTTGGCCTGGCTGGTGCGCCTTGGGCACGGCTTCGGCAACATTTTCCCCTGGGATACCTTCTTCAGCTATTCCTTTTTCCTGGTCCAGAAATACCCGCCGAGCCTGGTCCATCAGCTGTGGTTCTCCGGGGCGGTGATCTTCATGGTGGGGGTATTTGACTTTATCTGCCAGCGCAGCCCGCTGTTGCACCCCTTGGCCAAGGTGGGTCGGGTACCTCTCTTCTTCTACATGGTACACATCCCGTTGCTGGCGATATTCACGCGGCGTCTGGGTTTTTTCTATCACCAGGGTGCGGTCAGGGAATCACTGATCGGGTGGGTCGTGCTGCTGGCGGTAATGTACCCGCTCGTGCTGTGGTTCGGAGGGGTGAAGAAGAAGTCCCGGGCCTGGCTCGTGCGGATGATCTGACACGCCGGCCCATTCCGGCCCGGAGGCTGAAGAACCGGGCCGGCTACTCGGGGCCGTGCACCGCTACCAGCAGCGACTCGGGATCAAAGTACGCCGCCGCGCACCGCAGCAGATCGTCGGCCCCCACGTTGTCGATGCGGTCGACCAGATTGCTGACCGGCTGGAACGCGCCGTAGTAGATCTCGTTGCGCGCGGCCCGGAACATCTGGTTGATCGTCCCCTCCAGGGAGAACACGAGCTGGCTCTTGATCTGAGCCTTGTTGTTCTCCACTTCGTCGGCCTTGATACCGTCACTGAGCAGTGACTGGTACTCCATGCGAATGACATCCTCGAGACGACCGAGCTTGTCCGGCGAGCACGAACCCGCACAGCTGACCAGCCCCACATCGGTGCCCATGTCGTTGTAGTTGTAGACGGTGTAGGCCAGGCCCTCGCGCTCGCGTACGGCCTGGAAGATCCGGCTGCTCATGCCGCCGCCCAGCAGGTTGGTCAGCAGAAAGACCGGGATGCGGTCCGGATGGTGGAAGCTGGGCCCGAGGTTGCCGATCTCGAAGTAGGTCTGGATCACCGGACTGGTCAGATCCAGCCGGAAAGGGTCGATCCCCTCGTTCAGATCGATGTCGACCATGGCCGCGGCGCCGGTGTTTTCGGTCACCGGGGCCTCGCTTACGGGACCCGGCCGCGACGGCTCGTCGAACGCCTCGCGCACCACATCCAGAAAACCCTCCTGGATGTTGCCCGCCACGGAAATCACCAGATTCGAGGGCGCGAACAACAGGCTGTGCTGTTCGCGCAGCACCGCGGTGTCGAACGAGCGCACGGTTGCCGGCAGACCCAGGATCGGGCGTCCGCGGGCGTGGCCGCCGTAGACCCGGCCGGCGAAAGCGTCGTGCAGACGGTCTTCGGGAGTATCGAGGGCCTCCTGGATCTCCTCCAGCACCACGTCCTGTTCCAACTCGGTCAACCGCGGGTCGAACAACGGCTGCAGCAGCATCTCGGCCAGCAGTTCGGTCGCCTCGCGGAAGTACTCGGGCAGGACCTTGATCGTGAACGCGACCAGATCCTTGGTCGTAAAGGCATCGACCGCCGCCCCGAGACGATCGAAGGTGTAGGCCACGTCGAACGCCGAGCGCTTCTCGGTGCCCTTGAAAACCATGTGTTCCACGAAGTGGGAAATGCCGCCCAGCACGGCGACCTCGTCCTGGCTGCCGGTGCGCAGCCAGACCCCGAGCGTCACGGCGTGGGCCGAGCGCACGGGAGTCGAGAGCAGGACCGCCCCGCCGGGAAGCAAATCCCGGCGGGGCGGCGTCTCGTTCCGATACGGATCAAGATTCATCGACAGCGGGCCCTACCGGCGGCCACGGTCACGGCCGCCACGGCCACCACGGCCGCCGCCACCACCACCGCGACGGTCGTCGCGCGGGCTGTCCTCGACACCCTCGGGGCGCGGCAGCAGGGCCTTGCGACTCAGCCGGACCTTGCCCGTGCGGCTGTCGATCTCGACCAGCTTGACCTCGATGCGGTCGCCGACCTGGAGCACGTCCTCGACGTTGCCCACGCGGTGCCACTCCAGCTCGCTGATGTGCAGCAGGCCGTCCTTGCCGGGCAGGTACTCGACGAAGGCGCCGAAGTCCACAATGGTCTTCACCGTACCGTCGTACACCTTGTCCAGCTCGGGCTCGGCCATCAGGCCGACCACGAAGTCCATGGCCGCCTGGCCCCCGGCCTGATCGGTGCTGCTGATGAAGACCATGCCCTCATCGTCGACCTCGATCGTCGCACCGGTGTCTTCCTGGATCTTCTTGATGACCTTGCCGCCGGGGCCGATCAGCGTGCCGATCTTCTTGACCGGGATCTGCACCGTCTCGATCTTCGGCGCGTACTGGCTCATCTCGGGCCGCGACTCGGGCAGGGCCTCGTCCATCACGTCCAGGATGTGCATGCGCGCGGCCCGGGCCTCGGTCAAAGCCTTGACCATGATCTCGCGGCTCAGGCCGGCGATCTTGGTGTCCAGCTGGAAGGCCGTGATGCCCTCACGGGTGCCGGTGACCTTGAAGTCCATGTCGCCGAGGTGATCCTCGACGCCGAGGATATCGGTCAGCACCGCGATGCGATCGTCCTCCTTGATCAGGCCCATGGCCACACCGGCGACCTTGGCCCGCAGCGGCGCGCCCGCGTCCATCATCGCCAGGCAGCACGAGCAGACCGTGGCCATGGAGCTCGAACCGTTGCTCTCGAGGGTGTCGGACACCAAACGGATGGTGTAGGGAAAATCCTCGAGATCCGGCAGGATGGGCCGGATGGCGCGTTCGGCCAGCTTGCCGTGACCGATCTCGCGACGGCCGGTGCCGCTGTAACGCCCGACTTCACCCACGCTGAACGGGGGGAAGTTGTAGTGCAGGTAGTACTTGGACCAGTACTGCTCGCCGTTCAGGGGCTCGACGCGCTGCTCGGCCTGCTTGCTGCCCAGGGTGACGGTGCCCAGGCTCTGGGTCTCGCCACGGGTGAACAGGCAGGAACCGTGCGCACGCGG
>JAJRWA010000041.1 GCA_024277025.1 Candidatus Krumholzibacteriota bacterium
GATTGCCGGTAGGCAAGAAAAAGAGCCTCATCTGAGGCTCTTTTTTTCCGGTGGTGTCGACAATGATCAACCGCAGCCGCTGCAACCGCCACTGCTGCAATCGCTGTCACTGCTGGCACCCAGCTTGAGCATGTAGCCCCGCCGGTAGCTCTCGTCAATGTAGTCGATGGTCAGGCCACCGCTTTGGCGCACGATGTCGGTCGTCTGCGCGTCCATGACGAATTTGATGCCGCTGTTCTCGACGATCGAGTCGTCGTCCTTAGGCTCATCCAGAGCCATGCCGATTGACGGGCCGCCTCAGCCAAAGCCCTGGACAAAGAGGCGCACGCCCTTGCCCTCGTGCTCGTTCCAGTCAAAACCGTCAAAGGCGGTGTTGGCCGACTCCGAGACGCTGATCAGATCAACGTTGCTCACTTTAACCATCCTCTTTTTCTGCCAAGTGGGGCGTCGGCCTTCGGATCCGCCCGAAACGCCGAACCGCCCACGGGAAAACTATGGTTTTACCAAATATGGCAGTTTCTTCTCCGATTTCCAGTTTCCTATCGTCCCAAAAGCTAAGAATCTTTAGGAATTTAGCAACTGTTTATCTGTTGACATGTGCAGGGCTTAGTCCGCTCGATCATAAATCAGGACCATTTCCTGGTATTTGTCACTGCCGGGTAGGCGTCGTTTTTCCGTAACCGTAAGTCGGTTGGTCGTTTCGTCAATCGTGTAGCGCCGGATCCGGCTCATGGTGTCCTGGCGGGTTTTCCATTGCACGACGAGGGTCTCACCTTCCCAGTTGGCGGTGGCGTTGGCCTCGCCGCGCTGGGTCCAGATGTTCATGGTGCGGCCGTCGGTGTAGATGAGCCTGGTGATATCAAGGCCGTTGGTGACGTCCAGTTCGATGCCGTCATGGAAGATTTCCAGGTGGGCCAGTTCCTGCTGCAGGCGAGCCGCCCGCTGCTGGTTCTTGACCGGGTTCTGCTGGCCGGGGTTCCCGCCGCCGCCGCCACTGCCACCGCCGCCACCAACGCCGCCGTGTCTGCCACCGCCACCGCCGCGGCCTCCACCACGGCCGCTGCCGCGACCGCCCCCGCCTTGACCGGAGCGGCCGCTCTTGGCCTGCGGGGGCTGGATCGGGTCACTCAGGCGCGTGTTCATGGTCCACTGGCCGCTGAAATTGGGCCGCGGTTTCCCGGTCTGGGCGCTGGCCGGGAGGGACAGGGCAGTGGCGAGCAGCAATGTGACTAGACAGCGGCGCATCAGCATCTCCTGCGTATCGGGTTTGTCGGCTGTTGAAGTCGAACCGGCTTCTGTCCCACTGAACGCGTGGTCGGTGGGAAACCAGCGAAAAAACCCCCCGCCCGGCGGCGGGAGGTCTGTCGTGGCGTCGGATTACAGCACGCTGCTGTTGTCAGCGCTCGTCAGCTCGGCCAGGGTGCCGGCCTCGGAGTAGTCCGTCTCCATGCCCAGCCGGTGTTTGGTGTCCTCAAGCAGGGTGTACAGCACCGGCACCAGAATGACGGTGATGAAGGTGGAGAAAATCACGCCGAACCCCAGGCTGGTGGCCATGGGTATCAGGAACTTGGCCTGCAGGCTCTTCTCCAGCAGCAACGGCGTCAAGCCGGCAAACGTCGTGATCGAGGTCAGCATGATCGGCCGGAAGCGCCGCGTGCCGGAGCCGACCACCGCGTCATGCAGCGACAGCCCCGCCCGGCGGGCCCGGTTGATGAAGTCGATCATGATCAGCGAATCGTTGACCACCACACCGGTCAGCGCAACCAGTCCGAAGACACTGATCAGGGTCAGGTCCAGGCCCATCAGGATGTGGCCCCAGACCGCGCCCACCAGGCCGAACGGAATGGCTGACATGACGACCAGGGGCTGGCTGTACGACTTGAAGAGCACGGCCAGCAGGACGAAGATCATCAGCACCGCCATCATGAAACCACGGGACAGGCTGGCCATGGAATCGGCGCGGTCCTTCTGTTCGCCTTCCATGGTGTAGCGCAGGCCGGGGTAGTTCTTCAGCAGGCCGGGCAGGATCTCCGCGCGCAGCACCTGGTTGATCTCCTCGGCGTTGGTTGTGGTCTGGTCGATCTCGCTGGTGACCGAGACGATGCGCTGCCGGTCGGCCCGCTCGATGCTGGCGTAGCCGCGGCCGATCTCGACGTCCGCGACCCTGGAGAACGGCACCTCGCCACCGCTGGCGGTGCGCACGCGCATGGCTTCGATATCGCCGAGCGAACGTCTCTCGTTCTCCGGATACCGCACCATGACCTTCACCTCGTCCCGCCCGCGCTGGATGCGCATGACCTCGGCGCCATAGAACCCGGCGCGGACCTGCCGGGCCAGATCGGCCAGGCTAAGGCCCAGGGTGCGGGCTTCCGGCTTGAGCCGCAGCTTCATCTCGATCTTGCCTTCGCGGAAGCTGTCGGCGATGTCGGTGACCCCGTCGAAACCGGCCAGTTGGGCCTTGAGATCCTGGGCCGCAGCGAGCAGGTCATCGGTATGCGGCGAGGAAAGCTGGACGTTGACCGGCTTGCCGCCGTGAAAAAGGTTGGCCGAGAACGTGAGCGACACCGCCCCGGTTATCGGCCCGCACAGCTCGCGCCAGCGCTTGGCCATGTCCGGGCTTGGGGCGTTGCGGTATTCGGCCTTGAGCAGTTCCGCGTTCACCTCGACCAGATGGGCGCCGCCGCCGCTGACCGAGCTGTTGCCCATGGCGCGGCGGTTGGTGAACGGCATGGACCCGATCGAAGTGGCGATGTGCCGCACAACCGAAGGCGCATCTGCGGGCCGCTGGTCGTCATATTCGCGGACGAGCTGGTTGAGCGAATCCTCCAATTGCTGCACGGCCTTTTCGGCGTCCTGGACCGTCGTGCCCTGGGGCAGGGTGAGGGCCGCCACGAGGTTGTCCGCGTCGACCTTGGGCATGAAAGTGAACTTGATGTGATGGCCGGCCACCAGGCCGCCGGTGACCAGCAGGGACGTCGTGGCGATGGCCAGAACGATCGGACGGTGAGTCAGGGCGAACTCCAGGCTCCAGCGGTAGGGGCCGTGGATGATCTTCTGTACGCCGTCTTCGATCCCCTTCTTGAAGCGTCCGTAGGGGCCGCTGTGGCTCTCCTCGCCCTCCTTGGGCAGGGCCTTGATCGTCGCAAGGTGCGCCGGCAGGATGAACAGCGCCTCGACCAGGGAAAAGACCAGGATCGAGATCACCACCACCGGGATGTTGTACATGAACTTGCCCATGTTGCCTTCGACAAAGGCCAGGGGCAGGAAGGCCACGACCGTGGTCATCACGGCCAGAACGACCGGATTGCCGACTTCCAGCACGCCTTTGGTGGCGGCATCCTGGGCGCTGAAGCCCCGTTCGCGCAGGGCAAAGACGTTCTCGCCGACAACAATGGCGTCATCAACGACGATACCCAGCGAGACGATGAAGGCGAACATGGAGATCATGTTCAGCGAAACGCCCATCATGGGAATCGTCCAGAAGGCGCCAAAGAAACTGATCGCGATCCCCGAACTGACCCAGAGTGCCAGCCGAAGCTGCAGGGTCAGGGCCAGCACCAGGAAGACCAGGATCAGACCGACAAATCCGTTCTTCAGCAGCAGCATCATCCGGCTGCGATAGATGGCTGAGCGGTCATTGAAATAGCTGATGCTCAGGCCGGCCGGCAGCTGACTCTGCATCTCCTCCACATACGACTTCACCGCCCGGGTCACCGTCAGTACGCCCTGATCACCGGTGCGGTACACCTTTATCGTGGCGGCCAGTTCGCCATCCATCTGGAAGTGCACGTCCACGTCCTCGAAATCGTCCCGGACCGTGGCGATGCGGCTGAGGGGAACCTCGGTGCCGTCGGCAGCCGTGATGACCACGATGTTGTCGAACTCCTTGCCCGTATAGAGCTGGCCCTTGGTGCGGACCAGAATCTCGCCACCGCTGGTCTTGACACTGCCGCCGGGCAGATCCAGGCTGTTGGCGCGGACGGCGTTGGCCACCTTTTCCAGGCTCAGGCCGTAGGCCTGCAGATTGCGCTCGCTGATTTCGATAGAGATCTCGTAGGGGCGCGTGCCGTCGATCACCGTATAGGTGATGGCGTCGAGAGCCAGCAGGTCGTCGCGGATCTTCTCGGCAAGCACCTTGAGTGTGCGTTCGGTGGTGTTGCCGTGGATCACCACGTCGATCACCTGGTTGCGGTTCTCGACCAGGGTGATGATCGGTTTCTCGGTCTCGGCCGGGAAGGTCGTGATCCGGTCCACTTCGGACTTGATGTCGTCCAGGACCAGGCACGCATCGGCGCTGCGCTGCAGTTCGATGTTGATCGAGCCGAAGCCCTCTGAAGCTGTGGAGGTGATGCGCTTGATGCCGTCAACGCCCTGCACCTGTTCCTCGACCCGGACGCAGACGGCCTCTTCCACATCGGACGGTGTGGCGCCCAGGTAGGGGACCTGCACGTTGACCATGTCCATGTTGATCTCGGGAAACACCTCCTGCTTGATGTGCATGGCGCTCATCAGCCCCGCGGCGATGACCAGCACCATCAGCAGGTTGGCGGCGACGTGGTTGTGCGAGAACCAGCGGATCAGTCCGTTCATTTCGGACCGCCCTTGCCGGCCGCCCGCCGTCCGCCCTCACCCTCGACGCGTACGATCATATCCTGGGTTACGTACTGCAGGTTGCTGTCGCAGATGCGTTCGCCCGGCTCCACGCCGTCGCTGAGCACGGCGCGCTCGACTCCGGCTCGGGCAACAGTCACCGGCCGGATCTCAAGCTTGCCGTCAGGACCGACGACCCAGACGACATCGCCCGGGCGCAGGGCGCTGCGCGGCACGACCACCGAGCCCGGCTGGGGCTTGGTGTGGAACGTCACTTCGACGAACATGCCCTCGATCATCGCGGGGCGGTTTCCCTGCTGCTCGTAGGGTGCGGGAATCTCGATCACGACCGGCACCTGGCGGCTGCGGGCATCCACGGCGCCGCCGAGGCGGACGGCCTGCCCCGACCAGTGGTGGACCCGGCCGGCGAAGCGGGCGCTGACGTCCACGGGGGCCGACTGCGGGCCGACGGTGACCCAGGCCACGTCTTCATCGGGGATCGAGACCGTCACCTCGGCCATGTCCGTGGCGTAGATCGTGCCCACCGGCGAGCCGGCGCGCAGGTACTGCCCCGCGTCGATGTCGGCGGCCAGAACCCGTCCGTCGAACGGTGCCGTGATCGTGCAGCGCTGCAGGTTGACCAGGGCCTGGGCCAGGGCCGCTTCCGCCGCCGCCAGGTTTGCTGCCGCCAGCTTCAATTGCGGCTCGTGCAGGACCAGGGCGCTGGGTGTCGTGTCGCCTTCCAGGCCGGTGTGTCCCATACGCTCCCATTCCTTCTGTGAGACCTGGGCCTCCTCTTCGGCCAGGGCCAGGTTGTACTCGGCCTGGGCCACGTTGGAGCGGGCGTTCTCCAGGGCCAATACGTAGTCGGTGTCATCGATATGCAGCAGGACTTCACCCTCGGCGACGAAGCCGCCCGATTCGAAGGACGCGGACTTGGTCAGGACCTCACCGCTGACCTGCGGCACGACAGTTATCGACCGCTTGGCTTTGACGGTGCCGAAACTCCGGACCAGCACCGGACTCAGTTCGCCGGAGACGGTGAATACGCTGACCAGCGGCTGAATCGGTGGTGGTGTCTTGCGCTCGGGCTTCTTGCTCGTCTTGACGAGCACGCCGGCGATCACAAGGCCGACGACCACGATCACGGCGGCGGTCAACAGGTTGCGCAGGGTCTTGGGGCTCACGGCTGGGCTCCTTCTTCGGGGTTGTCAGGGGTCTCGGTGTCGGTGGTGGCGACTGGGGCGCTTTCCCATGGTCCGCCAAGGGCCTGGATCAAGTTGACGCGTGCCGAACGGCGGGCGCGCTGGGTCGTCAGCAATTGGCTTTCGGCATTGAACAGCCGTCGCTGGGATTCCAGGGTGACCAGCAGATTGTCCAGGCCGCGGCGGTACCGTTCCTGGGCCAGATCGACCGCGGCGCGGGCCCGGGCGGTCGAGGTCGCCAGATAATTCTCCTGCTCGGCCTGAAAGATGTCCTGGTCCAGGGCGTTCTCGACTTCGCCGAAGGCCTGCAGGACGGTCTTGCGATAGGTGGCTGTGGCCTGCTGGGCGCGGGCCTCGGCCGCCTTGATCTGGGCCTGGGTGGCGCCTCGATTGAGCAGCGGCATGAAGAGATTGCCGGCGAGGTTCCAGTAGTTGGCGAAACTGGTGAAGACATCCGACAGCTCGCGGGACTTGCTGCCCGCGTTGGCGGTCAGGCTGATGCGCGGGTACAGCGCCGCCTTGGCCTCGCCAATGCGGGCCACCGACGAGTGCAGCCGCAGCTCGGCCGCCTGCAGGTCCGGCCGCCGCTCCAGCAGTTCCGAGGGCAGGCCGGCCGGCACGGGGGCCAGGGGCTCGGGCATGATTTCGGCATCCAGCCAGCCGCCGGGGTTGTCCAGATCACTGGCCAGCAGGTCACCCGACGGGTAGCGTCCGACCAGGATCTCGAGGCGGCGTTTGGCCTCGTTCAACTGCTGCCTGAACAGGGGGCCGGCGGCCTGGGCCGCAGCCAGATTCTGGCCGGCCAGGTGCACATCCAGGGCCGAGACGATACCGCGCCGGTAGCGGTCCTGGACCGTGGTCAGGTTCTGCTGGAAGTTGACGATTGTCCGTTCGGTCAGGGCAACCTGCAGGTGCAGTTCGCGAATCACCAGCCAGGTGCGCACGACTTCGGCGATCAGGCCCTGGGCGACGGTACGCCGGTCCTGCTCGCTGGCGATCAGGGCGGCCAGCGCGGCTTCGCGACCGCGGCTCAGGCGGCCCCACAGGTCAACTTCGTAACGCATGATCGCATTGACATCGTAGAGATTGTTGGTCGTGATGAAGATGTTGGCCAGCGGCGAGTCCTTGGACACGAAAGCCGCCGAACTGGACTTGCTGCGCGTGGCGGTGCCGCCGACCTCCAAGGTCGGGAAGCGGGTCGACCGGGCGCCGCCGTAGAGGGCCCGGGCCTCGAGCACTCGCCCGGCCGCCACGGCCAGATCGTTGTTGTAGACCAGGGATTCGGCGACCAGTGCGTTCAACGTCGTATCACCGAACTCCCGCCACCACTGCCAGTGCACGGCGGCCGCGGTGTCGGCCAGGACGGCGCTCATGTTCGGCCGCTGCCCGCCGGCCAAGTTTGTCGTCTGGTGCCGGGCCGCCTGCCGGGCCCACTGTTCGGGCACGGCCGCTTCCTGGTCCGGCCTGACGTAGTCCGGGCCGACGGCACAGCCGGCCAGCAACAGGGATACGACAAGCAGGGGGATGACGCGGTGGAGCATCAGTTTTCCTCCGGGTACAGACCGTCGATGGCGGCGGTCGAGAAGCGGGTGATGTGGTCGGTCGTCTGTCGGATGTATTCGTCGCGCCCAAGGGCCAGGGCCGGGAAAGCCATGTGCATGATCTCCCGCGCCTCGGGCATGTCATCGCAGTCGTCACATTTGATACGGCGCAGAATGAAGTGGTGGATCTGGCCGACGATGCTGGCGATGACCCAGTTGAGGTCCTCCTGGGTCAGGCTGGGACGGGCCGCCATCAGGGCCTGGCTCATGGCCTGAAAGACCGGCGCCACCATCTGCTTGAAGAACTCCAGGTGGGTGCCGCTGCGGCCGCCGTGCATCTCGCGGGTGATCATGGTCAGGAAGCTGTTGGACATGGCCCCGTCGAGATACTCGTGCACCAGGACCCGGATGACCTGCTCGACCCGTGGCTGGCCTGAAGTCTGCTCAAGCAGCGTCTGCAGCCCATCGAGTGTGCGGTCGCGCTGAACGGTGAAACGGCGCCGGATCACCTCCTGGAAGAGGTTCTCCTTGCTGTGGAAATGGTAGTTTACGGCCGCCACATTCACCTCTGCGGCCGTGGCCAGCTCCCGGACCGAGACCTCGCCGAAGCCCTTGGCGGCGAACAGCTCTTCGGCCGCGTCAAGCAGGCGGTCCTTGGCGTGGCGGTCGTCCGGTTTGGGGGTCTGATTCGTCAAGAGAGGGTACCCCATCTTGTTGCATTTTAGCGCGTTACTGAAAAGTGCGCGTTCGTGGCCAGTGATTCAAACAACAATATTAAACAGCTGTTTGAGTTCTGTCAAGAGTATTGCCGGGCTCTGCGCGTTCAGTTAATCTATGGGAGAAACCGGAGCTTGGGCTTGTATCTGATTGTAGCGCCGGACCCAGACTTGGAAAGTCGATGAACAGCACGCGATGAAACGTTACTTCACTCCGGCCATGTTCCGTTTCATGCGCGAACTGAAGGCCAACAACAACCGGGACTGGTTCAGCGCCAACAAGGGACGCTATCTCGCGGACCTGCGCGATCCGGCCCTGGCCTTCATCCACGACTTCGGCCAGCACCTGGACCGCATCAGCCCGCACTTCCGGGCCGACCCGCGGGCCAACGGCGGCTCGCTGTTTCGCATTTACCGCGATGTGCGGTTCGCGAAGGACAAGAGCCCCTACAAGACCCACACCGGGATCTACTTCAAGCATCTGGCGGGCAAGGACGCTCACACGCCCGGTTTCTACCTGAACCTGGAGCCCGGACGCAACTGGGTGGGCGTCGGCATCTGGCGGCCCGATGGTCCGACGCTGAAGCTGCTGCGCACAAGTGTGGCCGAGCGGCCCAAACAGTGGCTGGCCGCGGTGGGCAACAAGGAGTTCGCCGCGCGCTTCAAGGTGTCGGGATCGTCGTTGAAACGGCCGCCGCGCGGCTACGACCCGGACCATCCGCTGGTCGATGTGCTCAAGCTGAAGGATTTCACGGCGATTGCGCCGCTGACCCAGAAGCAGGTTACCGGGCCGAATTTTCTCGGTGAATTCGCCGGCGTGTGCCAGGCGGGCGCGTCGCTGGTGCGGTGGGTTTGTCAGGCGATCAGGCAGCCGTTCTAGCCTCACCCCGTCCAGGACAAAAAAGGAACCCCCGGCAGCCTAAGCCGCCGGGGGTGTCACCGCGCTCTCCGTGTTCCGGCTTGCGCCGGGCCATAACGCGATAAGTTCGTCCTACTTGACCAGCATCATCTGCTTGACCTGGACGAGTTCCTTGCCAATGCGCAGACGGGCAAAGTAGGTGCCGCTGGCCAGGCCACGGCCCGAGTCGTCCTTGCCGTCGAACACGAAGGTGTACTCGTTGGCAGGCAGGTTGTCCTGGACCAGGGTCCGGACTTTCTGACCACGGATGTTGTACACGTTCAGCTGGACCAGGTTGTCGATGTTGACGGCGAACTTGATCTGGGTCATCGGGTTGAACGGGTTCGGCGCCACCGAGCGGAAGCCGCCCACCGACTGGATCGTCGGCGTGTTGTCCACGGCGGACAGACCGGTCTGCACGATGAATTCGTCGGCGATCGGCACGATGCGATAGTCGCCGCCGGCAAACGTCATGTAGCTCTCGACCGTCAGCACGTCACCAATGGTGCCCACGTAGGCCAGAGTCGTGATCGGCGCCACATCCAGGCTGTCGGCACGCGCGGGCGTACTGGAGACGATGTAGTTGCCGAAGCCGAGGGTGTCCATCACGGCGGCGGGGAAGGTCTTGACCCAGACGCTTTCCCAGCGCTCGCCACGGATGCCGTTGCCGTCGGTCAGGCTCTTGTCAGCCAGCTCGGCGGTCGACAGCGAGGTGGCGATCGGCAGGGTCGCGCCGAAGCCGATGAGGTTCACGGCGTCGGCGTTGAGGGGCAGCATCTCGGTCAGGCCGAAGAATTCGCCCACCGTGCCGTTCATCTCGACCTCGTCACCGCGGAAGTACCCGTAGGTACCGGTACCCTCATAGACGAGGATGCCGCCGTACGCGTAGCTGTCGGTCAGCGGGTTCTCGGCCATTTCCTGGACCACGAAGCGGCTGGCGGCACCGGTGTCGGTCCCGGTTCCGGCCGTCACGACGCCGTGGATGTTCACGTACTTGCCCAGCAGCGGGCTGCCCTGGTAGGAGCTGTCCGGGTGGACGGTATTGATTTCGTACAGGGTCGTGAAGCCGACACCGGCACTGAGGTACGAGGCTGGAGCCGCGCCGGGATTGGTCACGGTCTGGGCGCCGTCATCGGTCGCCTCGATGTAGAAATCAACCCGGTCACCGGCATGGCCACCGGGAATGACGCCGGTGTAGACATCGCCGACGTTGGTCATGGCGACCGAACTGAAGGGGCCCTGGACAGTGTCCTGGGTGTCGGCGTAGAACAGGTTCGCCGAAACGATCGTGCCGTCATCGGTGATGGTGGCGGTGATCGTCAGGGGATCAGCAGCCTCGATCACCCAGTCGGGCGAGTTGATGTTGGCGATGATCGGCACGGTGTCGCCACCGGGGTTCTCGACCAGGTCGGCCTGGAAGCGGGGCTTCATCTCCAGGGCGCCGTTGTAGACGATGAAGGGGCCGCTGACCTGGTACAGGTCGCCAATCGCGACGGCGCTCAGGTCGATGGCCGTATCGCTGTCAATGAAGACTTCCAGCGTATCGGTGCCGGAGTTGATCCAGAACGTATCGCTGCCGCCGTTGATGTTGGTGGCCGCTACGGTTCCGATAACGGAGATCAGGTTGCCGACTTCTTCATAGTTGCCGACCAGTTCGGCGATGGTCTTGGTGGCGGGAACCACTTCGGGCCCCGAACTCAGCAGAATCGCGGTGGAGTTGCTGATATTGATCTCGCCGCCTAAGGAACCGACGGTACCGGACAGCTCGATGACATCACCGAGGGCGAAGGGACCGGCAGCGCCGTCGAAGAAATTGATACCGCCGGTGGCACCCTGGATGTACCAGGTACCACTGTTGTAGGTGCCTTTCTGGACATAGACAGCGCCGGTGACCGTGACGGCCTGGCCGGCGAACGGGCTCGCGGGGGCGCCCAATGCATCATAAACCTGGATCTCATCGATGGTCTGGGCCGAGGCCATGCCGCCGATGACTACAAGGCACATCAGAAGTGCCGTGCCAAAAAGATGCTTCTTCATCTTCTCGGCCTCCTTTGCGCAGGGGTGATTTGGTGTCAGCACTTCTTGCTCTCTCGTACGGCAAACAAGCGCCTACTGGGTGCACTATTCGGATTTTCCGGAATCATGCTCTCTCGTCACTCGAACAGGTCAGGTGTCAAGCGATTGGACCTCAAGTGGAAAAGCGAGCAATCAAACGCGAGGCGAGAAGAAAATTCTCCCCAGACTTCAGCCCGTAGCGGGTGGTCCGGACCGGGATGGTCTAGTCCCCCGGGAAGCCTCTGATTCCGCCTGCGCCAACCGGGCCAACGGTTTGCACAGGA
>JAJRWA010000042.1 GCA_024277025.1 Candidatus Krumholzibacteriota bacterium
CCGGATGACAATAATAATCACTATCACTACACTGTGAGTTCTCCCGTCTGCCGACGCGGACGCTCTTATTCAGCACCTCAGGGGGACGCCGATGCGCCCCTTGTTTCAATATGGAGGACCACCATGAACACTTTTTCACGTCGCGTGCTCACCCTGACGCTGGCCGTTTCGCTGCTGGCGGTACCCACTCTGGCCGAGACAATCTACACCGCAACCCTGGATGGGGCTTCGGCCGGAACGCCGTCCGCCGGCAGCGGCACCGCGACTCTGACGCTGAATGATGCCGGCACGATGGTCAGCTACAACATCACCTACAGCGGCCTGGTCGGTTCCGAAGTGGCGGCCCATTTTCACAATGCGGCACCCGGTGTGGCCGGCCCCGTGCTGTCGCCCCTGCCGGCGGGAGAGCCCAAGGTCGGGACCTGGGCGGTCGGTGCCTTCGAGGTCGGCGAGTTGAACGCCGGCCGGGTGTACATCAACATTCACACCGACATGTATGGCGCCGGTGAAATCCGGGGAAACATCGAGTTCTCGAGCGTGGCGACCGAGGCCACCTCGTGGGGCGCGGTCAAGGCCCTGTTTCAATAGCGGACTTCAGTAGGGAATTCCGGGCCGGAGGGCAGGCCGGCCGGGATTACCGGTTCACTCCAGCCGAAAGGAATTCCATGATCCACATCAGACGGATTGCCCGTGGTCATTCGATCGGCGCCCTGGCCGGCGCCGCTTTCCTGCTGGTCTCCGTCGGTGGGGCGCTGGCGTTTTCCGGCGGTCCGCTTGACGGGTTGACCAACGCCCCGGGTGAGGGCAATTGCACGGGCTGCCACGGCAGCTTCGCCCTGAATTCGGGCGCCGGCTCCCTGACGATCTCGGGATTGCCCGCAAGCTATACGTCGAACACGTCCTATGTGGTGCGGATCAGCCTGGCTGACCCGCAGGCCGCTCGCTGGGGCTTTGAATTCACGATTCTGGACAGTGAGGGGGCTTCCGTCGGGCAACTGTCACCCACCGACGGCAATACCCAGACCTCGACCGGCGGCGCCTTCAGCCGGACCTACGCCAAGCACACGACCGCCGGCAACCAGATCAACACGCCCAATGGTGTCTTCTGGGATGTGAACTGGCTCTCGCCGGCCGCAGGTGCGGGCGACCTGACCCTTTACGTGGCGGGCAACGCGGCCAACGCGAATTTCAACACTGCCGGCGATTTCATCTACACCAACAGCCGGCCCAGCAGCGAGGCCACGGTTTCTGCGGTGCCGGGGCCGGTGGCATCGGCTTATCTGCGGCCCGCCTTTCCCAACCCGTTCAACCCGCGCACCGCTCTCAGCTTCAGCCTGGCGCTGGCCCGGTCGGTGCGATTGAGCGTGTACGATGTGCAGGGGCGGTTGGTGACGACGGTCTTTCAGGGTGAACTGGCGGCCGGGACTCATCGCTACAGCTGGGCCGGCCAGGACAGCCGGGGACAACTCCAGCCGTCGGGAGTGTACTTTGCGCGTTTGCAGGATGGGCACGGAAGGGATCTGAACCGGCCGATCAAGATGACTCTGACCAAATAGGCGGAGCGCGGACAAGGGAAATGGCCGCCGCGGTCGACTTGATCCGCAGCGGCCATTTTCGTCCAGCGGCCTACTTGATCACCACGACTTTCTGGCTGCGGGACTGCCCGTCATGCAGCACGCGGGCGTAGTAGATGCCGGCCGCGACCCGGGCGCCACTGCCGTCCCGCCCATCCCAGTAGACCACGTGGGAGCCGGCGGCTTCCGAACCATTGACCAGTTCGCGCACCAGGCGCCCGCGCAGGTCGTGCACTGTCACGCGCACCGATCCGGTGGTGGGCAGGGTGTAGCTGAGCTGGGTCTCGGAGCGGAACGGATTCGGAAAGCCCGGCGCGAAACTGAACTGGCTGAGCACGCCGTCACCATCCACGTGCAAGGGACCCTGCCAGAGCTTGTCGTTGTCCGGGGAGACCAGTTCCAGCCAGTAGTCGACCGGACCGGCCGGGGCCGTGGTGTCCAGATAGCTCAGCGAACCCCAGGGCAGAGGGCCGGGGCTGACCTGGGTCCGCGCCGCCGTGGCTTCCTCGCGGTGCACGTAGATCGCGTAGTCGATGAGCTCGGGATGGCTCTGCCAGCTGACCAGCACACCCTGACTCAACCGGTCAGCGCTCAGGGACGGCAAACGCACCGCCGAGACCGAGAAGAATTCCCAGCCGATATCGTTGAAGGCGTGCCGGGTCAGGTCCACATCCAGCGTCAGGTCGCTGTTGATGGCGGGTTCCATCAGCAGGTTGGGCACAGCGGCCGTGTGCCAATGGCTGATCGAAGAGCCGGACTCGATGGGATTCGGGTTGTAGATCTGCACCCGGTTGTTGCTGTCGGTGCCGGACAGGCGCGTGTTGTCGGGCCGGATGTTGGCCGTCACGCCGGTGCCCAGTTGGCCCTTGATCGTGTTGCCGTCGGCGAGACTGATCATCACCGAGGGGATCGTGATGCTGGGGTCGTCGCCGCCCATGGCGAAGGGAGGGTCGGCCAGGTTGTTGACGACGATCACCCCGACGGCTCCCGCATTCTGGGCGTTGAGCACCTTGGTGACGAAAGCGCAGTTGCCACGGTCGATCAGGGCGATCTGTCCGGTCAGGTCCTGGGCGATGGCCGAGCAGCCGTCCGAGCCGGTGCCCACACCGTCGTTGACCAGCACCACATCACCCGAGACGTTGGCGTTGCAGTCGGCTCCGAAAGTGGCCAGGGGCGATTCGTAGAGGCCGGCGATCCCGGCCGGCGACGTGACCTCGACCACGGTCGGGGCGCACAGCAGGACCGGCGAAGCGCCGGTCACCGTCGGGCCGTCCCAGACCAGGTTGCCGAAATCGATGGCCGAGGCGGCCCGCTGGCCGTCGGTCATTTCGTCCCAGTGCAGGCCGGTGGTGTTGTCGAGCAGGAAGCGCGAATAGGCGTCGATGATGCCGCCGAGACGGCTGCCGGTGGATTCGTCGACCAGACTCAGGAAGCCCAGTCCGTGGCTGAACTCGTGCAGCAGCACGATGACCAGATTGATCTGGCCGGTCGGTTCGTTCTCGTCGAAGCCGTAGTACCAGGCCGAATTCTCCAGACAGCCGGTCGTGCCCAGCATGGAATTGAAGGTGGCATTGATATCCTTCTGGCCCGGATTGCGGTCAAAGCCCGAATGCATGTCCGCTTCGGCGTCCACGTACCAGGTGACCGCCACGGGTGCGCCCGCGTAGTCGCGGTAGATGGAGTTGGGTCCGGCCGAACCCAGGACGCCGCCGGTGGCGGTGCAGCTCAGAGGGTCGAACTTGGCGCCGATGCGGATCTCGACGCCGCTGTTGAGGATGCCCTCCCAGATGCCGGCTGCGAAATTGAAGGCGTTCAGGCGCTGCTGGCCCACGGTCGTGCCGGGATTGCCGCCGACCGGAGCAGCCGCGGTTGGGTCATTGAAGCCCTCACCGGCGGCGTCCTCGTTGATGATCGTGATCGTCGTCGCTGATGCTGCCGCGGTCAGCCACAGCGCGCAGCAAAGGGTCAGGAGTGAAGCCCCAATGATTCTGTGCTTGATACTCATGGTGCTACTCCCGGTCCTGTTTGGGGAGGTCCAGGAACTGATGCGCCTCGTCCTTGTTCGTCACGCAGCCGGTGTGCACGTTACCCGCGCTGTCAGTGGTCGCGACCGAAAGGCTTTGGAAACGCCCCTGCAAATCCATCGAAACGCTGCCGTCACTGTGGTGGACCTCGGTCAAACCCGCGCCCGAACGATCCAGACGCTGGTCCAGTTGGCGTTCGAACTCCGCCTTGTCCAGCCCGGTAACCGGAACCATTTCGCCGGTCTCGGGGTCAAGCTGTACCCGCAGGGCACCAGCCTGGGTGGAGGCGGCAACGGGAGTGTCGGCGGCCGGCAGATTCACCAGCAGCACCACCAACAGGACGGCGGCACCGGCGGCGCCAAGCCACAAAGGCCCTGGTCGGGTCGTGACGGACATGTTCTTCCTCCATGGGTATCAACGACAATATCGGGGGTAGCCCCGGTGATATGTACATCCCCATCTATCGGCGGGGCAGGACAAAAGTTAATCGAATTGTCCCTGCTTTGGCCAGTGGATTGGGCGGCAGGACCGCTTGTCTGGGGCCCGCCGGCGGTGTAGATTGGGGGGCATCGCTTCGCGAACGATACCGACGACCGAACCCGCACGATGGAGAAGACCATGGCTAAGCGCGCTTTGATTACGGGGATTACCGGCCAGGACGGCTCTTATCTGGCGGAGTTCCTGCTGGCCAGGGGGTATACGGTTTTTGGCATGGTCCGCCGCTCCAGCACGGAGACAATACAGCGCATCGAGGCGATCAAGGACCAGCTCACCCTGCTGCAGGGCGACCTGCTGGATCAGGCGTCACTGGTCAAGGTCATTGAAGAAGCCCAGCCGGACGAGATCTACAATCTGGCCGCCCAGAGTTTTGTGCCCACGAGCTGGAGCCAACCCGTGCTGACCGGACAGTTCACTGGTCTGGGCGTGTCGCGGCTGCTGGAGGCGGTGCGGCAGGTGGCGCCGTCAGCGAAGTTCTATCAGGCCAGCAGCAGCGAGATGTTCGGCAAGGTGCGCGAAGTGCCCCAGACCGAGCTGACGCCGTTCCATCCCCGCAGCCCCTACGCCGTGGCCAAGGTCTATGGGCACCACATCACCGTCAACTACCGCGAGAGCTACGGGTTGTTTGCCGCCTCGGGCATCCTGTTCAATCACGAGAGCCCGCGGCGCGGCCTGGAATTCGTCACGCGCAAGATCACCGACGGCGTGGCCCGCATCAAACTGGGGTTGGCTGACGAGCTGTGCCTGGGCAATCTGGACAGCCAGCGGGACTGGGGCTTTGCCGGCGACTACGTCGAAGCCATGTGGCTGATGCTGCAGCAGGAAACAGCCGGCGAGTACGTCATCGCGACCGGCGTGACCCATTCGATCCGCGATTTTCTGGACCTTGCCTTCGGCCACGTGGACCTGGCCTGGGAAGAATACGTCAAGCAGGATCGACGCTACATGCGTCCGGCCGAAGTGGACCAGCTGATCGGCGACTCCAGCAAGGCGAAGCGGGATCTGGGCTGGCAGCCGCGCGTCGACTTTCCGTCCCTGGTGACGATGATGGTGGACGCGGATCTGGCCCGGCTCGGCGGCTGACCGACTCAGTTGTCGAAGTTGTAGTCGGCCGTCACGCCGAAGGCCAGCAGCACGCTCGAGGTCATGATCGGCTGTTCCAGCATCATCAGGTGCCCGGTCTTGGCCATGCGTTTGAAACTCAGGCTGCGGGCATGGCCGAAGCCGTAGTGCTCCAGCAGGTGTCGTGACGACTGGTCCGCCGGAAACATCATCTCACTGCCGATGACCAGCAGGGGGACCGAAAGCGTGTTCAGGCGATCGGTCAGGTCGTAGTCGAAACTGCTCATCAACAGGGAAACAAAAGTCGCGCTGTCGGTGCGCAGGGCCATATCGACCGCCCGGTCGGCAATGGTCTCGTCCTGGCTGAACTGCAGGTAGCGCGAAGCGACGAACATGTCGTAGTCCGTGATCAATTGCTCGCCCACGGCGGCTTTCTCCTCGGCGCTGGCCAACTGGATCGGGGTGCTGTCCATGACGATCAGGCGGTGCACAGCGGCCGGATGATCCAGCGCATATTGCATGGCGATCATGCCGCCCATGCCATGACCGACGAGGGTCGGGTAGTTGAAGCCCTGGGCGGCGATGAATTCCCCCAGACGGGCGACTTCCTTGGTGATCGTGTCATCGGCGATGGGTTTGGTCAGGCCGTGGCCCGCCAGCTCGAAGACCCGCACCCGGAAGGTGTTCTTCAGGAACGGCAGCACGTCATCCCACTCGGTGGCGTTGGCGCCCAGCCCATGGATCAGCACCATCTCGAACTCGTCACTGCTGTTTTCGATGTTCCGGGCGTGTTCGATGGCCGCTTCACGCGAGTTGCGCGCCGGCGTGTTGTTCTGCGCCAGGGACAGGGCCGGCAGGATGGCCAGCAGGGCCAGGATCAGGCCGGGCAGCAGGCGGCGGAATTTGTTCAGGGAGCCGACCATGGATTCTCTTCTCCACTTTCGCGGGGTACGTAAAAAAGGTTGCCGTCACGGGCCTGGATGACCGGACCGTCAAAATGGGGCGCGATACCGGCCCTCAAATCGGCTGCCGCAGCCGCCGGATACTGATGGGTCAGGACCACCCGCTGCGGTTGGGCGACAGCGCACAACCGGCCCACTTCGGTCGGGGTCAGGTGCCCGGCCACGCCGAGTCCATCGGGTGCCGAACATTCGACCACCAGCAGATCGGCATCTGTCGCCGCAGTGGTCAACTCCGCGCAGGCGCCGGTGTCCCCGGAAAAAACGGCCACCCGCCCCTGATGATCGACAAACCGGTAGCCCAAACACCCATTCCGGGACAGGCGATCCTGGGGATGGTCGACCGCAAACGGCTGAATTCGGCCGCCGCCGGGCAGATCCAGCGCCTCCGGCAGGGCCCACTCGGTGATCTGCAACCGGCGGTGCCTGGGTTCCAGCCAGCGGCCGTAGATTTGCGCCAGTTGCTCAAGATACGCCCGCAGGCCCTCGGGTCCAAACAGGCGCAGCGGTTCGTGACTCTCAGTCAGGGGCGAGTGCAGGGCGAAGAGCAGCGCCACCAGGTCGGCGCAATGGTCCGGATGCAGGTGGGTCAGCACGACCAGTTCGATCCCGTCGACGCCATCGGGCGCATCGCCGGACTGGACGAGGCGCACCAGCGCCCCGGGCCCCGGGTCGAGCAGGATGCCGGTGCCGTCCACCGTGACCCAATAGGCCGCGGGCGTATGGGTGGGGGTCGGAATGGCGCCGCCGGCGCCCAGGATGCGGAATCGTATCATGGACCCAATGCTACAGGTCAGGCCGGATTCGTCAAGCTTGGGGCCCGATCTGCAGTTGGGCAGGCGAAAATCCGGAATTTTCAGCCGGTTTCCCCGTTCACCACAGAGGCCCCGGCCGGAAAAAGGGCCTGTACTGGACAGCCTTGGCGCCAATCCCTATCATGTGGCCGAAATTCGTTTGCTCGAATCCTGGGGAGTCCGGCAACTCGTTCCTCCCGGCAGGAATTACCGAAAGGTCCCGTATGTCATCGCGCCTGGCGCTATTTTTTCTATCCATTCTTGCTTTGGGGCTGCTGTCCGCCGGAGGGGCCGCCGCCCAGGTCACGACTGTGGTCGACACCGCCGATGGTGGCGGCATCTACTTCTCCCACGCCGAGGACGCGGCGAATCTGACCGATGAAGAACGGATTGCCATCCTCAACCAGAAGCTGAAGGCCGATCCGGCCGACGGCAAGTCCTGGAATGATCTGGGCGTGATCTATGCCAACCGTGAGGAATGGAGTCTGGCCCGGGATGCTTTCATCAAGTCGGTGCAGGCCGATCCCACCGCCGGCGACTATCACCGCAATCTTGGTCTGGTCTTCTCCAAGCTGGGAATGTTCGACATGGCCGTGTCCGAGTTCGGCCAATACCGCAAGTTTGACACCATGGGCGGTCATGACTACTGGCGGTTGATCGGTGGGGCCCAGGTGCAGGCCGGCCATGCGGACGACGCGCGGGCCACCTACCGGGAGGGCATCAAGGCGTTTGAGCCCCGGTTGGGGGCGGCTGGTTTCCGACTGGTGCTGCAGTTGCACAAACTGGAAGTCGAGCAGGGCAACGAGCAGGCCGTGCGCAAGCTGCTGGAAGATTACACCGATCCGGCCGAGCGTTTTTTGCAGGGGCTGGAGGGTCGCGAGGATCCGGAATCGGTTGACGGCTACGGTGAGGCCAGGTCGATCCTGCACCTCCGCATCAACCAGATGGTCGACGACGCCAAGTTGATGGAGGACTCGGGCCTGTATGCGGATGCGGCCAAACTCTACAGGCAGGCCTACGATCTGGCCCCCGAACGGGACGACCTGTTGCCGCGGCTGGTGGACTGCTACCTCAAGCAGGACCTGACCCTGGACGCCGGGGTGGCCGCGCGCCTGGCCCGGGATGAGCACCCGGACAAGGCGGGTACCTGGATCGCCACGGGCAAGGTCTGCGAACACACCAACAAGCGGCAGGAGGCGGTCGAGGCCTACGAGAAGGCCTACTCCCTCGAGGAGATGGATGACCTGCGCGTGGCCATCGGCAACCTGTATATGCGCATGGGGGAAGACGCCAAGGCGAGCAAGTGGCTGAAAGCGGGCGTCAACGGCACTGACACCAAGCCCGAAGTCGTCTACAACTACGCCGTCAGTCTGATGCGCGAGAAAAAATACCACGCGGCGATCCCGTCCCTGAAGAAGGTCACCCGTGAGTTGCCCGACTTCTACCAGGGCTGGCTGGCTCTGGCCCAGTGCCAGCAGATGACCAGGCAGTACGGCGCGGCGATCGAACCCTATCAGAGGGCTTTTGACCTGCAGCCCGACGCCAAGACCGCGTTTCATCTGGGCTCCATGGCGCAGAAGGCGAAGCGATATCCGGAAGCGATCGCGGCCTACACCAAGGCCCTGGCCCTGGATCCGACCTACACCAAGGCCCAGTACAATCTGGCGCTGACCTACATGAAGGCCAAGCAGTACGACAATGCGGTCGCCGCCTTCGACAAGCTGATCGAAATGGACGGCCCATCCTACAAGGCATACTACAGTCAGGGGCTGTCCTACTACTACCTGGGCAAGTACGACGAGGCGCTGGAGGCCTACGACCTGGCCCTGGCCGAGAAGGAAACCGTGAACGTCTACAACAACGTCGGGCTGGTCTACGACAAGCTGGGCAACAAGAAGGAAGCGGCCAAGTGGTACCAGGACGCCGCGGACCTCAAGGGAGGCAAGTAAGGTGAAGTCGACTGTTCTGGCCGTGGTGTTGACGGCCCTGCTGCTGCCGGCGGCCGCGCCGGCCCAGACCCACTGCAGCCAACTGCCGGCCCTGACGCCGGACGCCGAGTTCCCGCGTTGCACCGAGCGGCAACTGACGGTGGCCGGCTTTCCTGATCATCTGCACAGGCAGCACTGGTACGATTGGCAGCCGCCAGTGGACGAGGCGGGCCGGCCCTACGGCCCGGGCACCTTGTGTCAGGGCAAGACGCTGCTGGAGAACGATGAGCTGGTCGTGCTGCCCGATGAAAAGCGCTACCGCCAGTTCGTGATGCTGCACGATCCGGGCTACGAGCCCTGTGATGTGCTGGGTTTCGTGGAGGAAGTCGACTGGGCGAATCATGTGGTGCCGGCGCTGCTGGGCCTGGCGACCACTGACACCCTGACCATCCTGAACCCCGACAATACCCAGCACTACAAGGAGCAGACCGGCCAGGGGGTGTGGCGTCTGTACCGGCTCAGGGGCAACGAGGTGACGATCGAACCCTATCCGGTCCTGCTGGCGAGGACGCTGGACGGCCACGCGGCCTTTATGCTGGTCACCGATTGGATCCTGCACCAGGCCCTGCCCCGCGACCTGCCGCCGTGGTTGCATCAGGGGCTGGTCGAGTACATTGGCGAGGACGGCACTCATCTGGTGAACTACATGGCGGAGTTCCGCGGTGAGAATTCGGTCCTGTTCTCACCGCCGCTGGTCGATGCCATCCTGGCCCGCGGCGTGGATCCGGACGAGGGGGCCGACCGCGAGAATTTTCGGCGCGCCAGTTACAGCGCCTATCTGATGGTGTGGCAGTTGGTGGAGCACGAAGGCGGCCTGACGGCCCTGCAGGGCTTTTTGGGCCAGGTGGCTGAAGGGGTCGACCCCGACGAAGCCAGCCGCGTCGCCTACGGCATGGACCTGACCCTGCTGGCGGACCTGTTGGACGCCGCGCGCAACGGTGAGCCGGGCGGCAAGGACATGTCCCGCCAGGTACCGCACAAACAGCCCTGAGAGATCTGACCCGTTCTTGTTTCCGAAAGGTATCGTGACCCAATGAGTGACCTGAAAATGCCCCGCGTCCGCTTCGCGCCCAGCCCGACCGGCTTTCTGCACGTGGGCGGCGCCCGCACCGCCCTGTTCAACTGGCTGTACGCCCGCAGTCAGGGCGGCACCTTCGTGCTGCGGATCGAAGACACCGACCAGGAGCGCAGCACCGAGGAAAGCTACGCGGCCATCCTGCGCGGGATGCAGTGGCTGGGTCTGGACTGGGACGAAGGGCCGCAGGCCGGCGGCGAAGCGGGGCCGTACCTGCAGTCCGAGCGGCTGGATATCTATCGCGGGCATTTGGCGACCCTCGCGGACGGTGGGCACGTCTACAAGTGCTTCTGCAGCGCGCAGGATCTGGAGGACCGCGAGCAGGCCGTGCGCGACGCCGGCGGCAACTGGGAAGGCTATGATGGACATTGCCGGGACCTGACCGCCGAACAGGTCGCGGCGTACGAGGCTGACGGCAAGCCCTGCGCCTGGCGGCTGCGCACCCCGACCGAGGGCTCGACTTTCTGGTACGACGTGATCGTGGGCAAGCGCGAGTTCCAGAATGAGGTGCTGGTCGACCGCGTCGTGTTCAAGGCCGACGGCTTTCCGACCTACCAGTTCGCCGTCGTGGTGGACGACCACCTGATGCAGATCAGTCACGTGCTGCGCGGGGACGACCACGTGAGCAACACGCCGTTCCAGATCCTGGTCTACAACGCCCTGGGTTGGAAACCGCCCAAGTTCGGTCACATGCCGATGATCCTGGGGCCGGACAAGAAGCGGTTGAGCAAGCGGCACGGCGCCACCAGCGTGGAGGAGTTCCGGAAACTGGGCATTCTGCCGGCGGCCATGCTGAACTATCTGGCCTTGCTGGGCTGGTCCCCCGGCGGCAGCGGCGACGAAGTCATGGACGCCGCGGCGATCATCAAGAAGTTCAGCCTGAAGAAGGTCAACAGCAGCCCGGCGGCGTTCGACTACGACAAGCTGAACCACATCAACAGCGAGCACATCAAGCGGCTGTCGGCGGACGAGCGGCTGGCTCTGGCCAGGCCGATCATCGCCGAGCGCGGCTGGCGGCTGGATCCCGAGTGGCTGGTCGCCGGCGTGGCCGACACCGATAGTTATCTGGCGCGGGTGCTGGGTACCCTGGGCAATCGTTTCAGCAGCCTGATCACGCTGCCCGAGCAGATCGGCTTCTTTTTCACGGACGACCACTTCGTCGATCAGGCGGCCTGGGACGAGCATGTCGATACAGCCGAGGCAGCCGGCCTGATGATGGCGTTGGCCGATGCCATTGACAGCGGGCTGGATCTGGCTCAGGCTCAGGCGGCCGCCGCTTTTGAAGAGGTCATCCGCACGACGGCCGAGCAGTTGGATGTCAAGGCGGGGCAACTGATCCACCCGAGCCGGGTGGCTCTGACCGGACAAAGCCGCAGCGCGGGGATCTTCGAGGTCATGGAGTTGATGGGAGCCCGCCGCACGGTGGCCCGGCTGCGCAAGGCCGCCGACGCCTGATCGACCGGCCGTTCAGCTGAGGGAGAACGTCGCGAGAACTTTCTGGGGCATCCTGGGGCGTTACCTGCTGGTCTGGGTCGTGGTCATCCTGGCCATGTTGCTGGCCACTTCGCTGCTGCCCGGTTTTCGCTTTGACACCGCAGTGCCCCACTGGTGGGTAGCCGCCCTCCGGCTGCCCTTGATTTTTGCGGTGTTGCTGATCGTGCTGCGGCCGCTGCTGTTGTTCTTGACGCTGCCGCTGAACTCGCTGACCCTGGGCTTCCCCACCCTGCTGTTCAATGGTCTGATTCTCTATCTGAGCGCCCAGTTCGACCGGGCCTTCGTCATCGGCAACTACGGTGACGCTTTCGTTGGGGCCCTGATAATTACCGTCCTCTCGACCGGGATCACGGGCTGGCTGGGTCTGGACGAGGCCTACCCCTTCTACCAATCGCTCATCTATCGGGTCGGCCGACGCTTTGGCCCGCGTACCGAGCGCAAGCCCTTGCGCGGCCTGCTGATCCTGCAGATCGACGGCCTGAGTCTGCCCAGCCTGCGGGTGGCCATGAACCGCGGGCGCATGCCCGCCCTGACGGCGATGCTGGCCCGGGGCAGCCACCAGTTGCACGGCTGGCACTGCGGCATCCCGTCCAACACGCCGGCGGTGCAGGCCGGCTTTTTCTACGGCGACCGTGAGAATGTGGCCGGCTACCGCTGGTATGACCGCAAGGCCCGCAAGGTGCGTGTGGTCAGCGATCCGGCCGACCTGCGCCTGCTCGAGAGCATGGTCTCGGCCCACAGCGAGGGACTGTTGCGCGGAGGGTCGTGCATCAATTCGTTCCTGAGTGGCGGGGCGGCCAAGCGGCTGATGACCGTCAGCGCGCTGGGCGAGGCTGCGAGTGACCGGCGGTTGGGCGAGCGGGCGGACTTCAACCTCTTCTTCCTGAGCCCCAATGCCCTGACGAAGGCCGTACTGGGCGGTATCTGGGACTACCTGTCGGGGGTGGCTCTGGCGATCATCGGCCGCTTTGCCAAGGATCGGCCGCGACTCAGGTTCAGCCTGCGGCGCCTGGGCCAGCGTGCTTTGGCCAACGCCTTCCTCAGGGACCTGAGCTTCTTCTGGCTCAAGCAGGACATGGTGCGCGGCGTGCCGGTGATCTACTCGAACTTCGTGGGTTACGACGAGGTGGCCCACCACTCGGGGCCCGATACCCTGGACGCCCAGATCACCCTGTCCGCTTTTGACCGGCGACTGCGGTTGCTGGCGCGCCGGGCGCGGCGGCAGTCGCCGATCCGGTACGAGATCATGCTGCTTTCGGATCACGGCCAGACGCCGAGTGTGCCGTTCCGGGTGCTGTACGGCGAGACGATCGAAGAGACTCTCAATACGATGCTGGCCAAGGTGCTGGGCGACACGCCGGTGCAGGCGCGGGTTTTCGATCCGGGCACGGGCTACACGGTGTCGCTGTTGGCGGAGATGGAAGAGGTGGGGGCGAGCCAACTGGGCTGGCTGGCTGGACGCAGCCGGCGCGCCCTGGCTCACATGGCTCGCAACGAGACCGGCGGCGTCAGTGACGTGGAGCCCGAACACGTGGTGGTGTGCGTGTCCGGCAGTCTGGCCCACGTCTATTTCGCGGGGCACGATGAGCCGCTGCACCTGGAAGATATCATCGCTTCATATCCGGGCCTGATCGAGGCGTTGGCGCGGCACCCGGGGATCGGCTTTGTGGCGGCCAGCCGGCACTTCGGCGACGCGGTGGCCATCTGCGACGACGGGATCCGCAACCTGATCACCGGCGAACTGGGGCGGACCAACGATCCGCTGGCTCCCTATGACCAGCGCGACCGCTGGGCGGGGGAACTGGCCCAACTGCTCGGGTATCCGGACAGTGGGGACCTGATCATCAACGGGGCCTGGCTCGAGGGCCGGGACCGGATCGTCGTGTTGGAGGAGCAAACCAGCAGCCACGGCGGGGTCGGTGGGGCCCAGAACGCGCCCTTTGTGCTGGTGCCGGCGACCTGGGACGTTTCGGAAATGGACCTGGAATCGCCCGAGGCCCTGCACGGACTGGTGAAGCGGGAATTGGGGCGGTACGGGCTGGGGGAAGCGGAGAACAGGAGCGCCGGGGACGGTATTTGAAGTTTCTGCCGGGTTTTTTGCCGCCCGCCGGTGATCCGGGGCTTGCATCCGGACCTGGGCCCGTATATATTTCGCCATCGATTGCCCGGTCGTCCAATGGCAGGACAGCTGACTCTGGATCAGTCGATGGGGGTTCGAGTCCTCCCCGGGCAACCATTTACATTGCCGCAAAACCCGGATTCTGGTAGGTTCGGGAGACAGAATATTGTGGCCCCTTCGTCTAGTGGCCTAGGACGCTGCCCTCTCACGGCGGTAACAGGGGTTCGAGTCCCCTAGGGGCTACCAAATCAAAAAGACTCCCTCGTTTGAGGGAGTCTTTTTGATAGCCGCAACCGCGACCCTCACCTCTCCGGTAGCAGGGCCGGCCAATCAATGACCAGATCCGCAAACTCAGGTGGATTGGATTCGGTCGTCACGACCGTCAGAAACCTCTGGGTGTCTCCGGTCATGTCGATAAAGGGGCCTTCATACTGCATGCCGTTGTGGGCAAACAGGGGCACGGGGGCGCCGATTCTCACACCGCCGTCTTCGGCCGCGATGATTGAGGAAAAGACCGCGCCCTGGTTGTCCTGGAAAACGAGTTCGCTGCTGTCGGCGGACCAGAACTGCCAGGTCCCCGTGGTGGTTGAGACCCGCCTCGTGTACTCCATCCCTGGCCAGGGCGCCAGATAGACCTGACCTGAACCCGTCTCCTGGGAATAGAATGAGATCCAGTGGCCATCGGGAGAAAAACGGGCCGCCCCGTCCTCAGCAGGGCTTTGGCGCAGCAGGCGCGGCTCATCCTGCCCAGTCAGGTCGGCGACCCACAGGTCGCCGGCGGTTCCTTCACCATCGATCGAATAGAGCAGATAGCGATCATCCGGGGACAGGTCCCAGATCAGGGTGTTCTGACCCGGATCCAGGATCATCTCGGCGGGTTCGCTGCCACCAACGGCCTTGCGGTAGACCTTGTGGTAATCGCTCTGATTGGAGATGAAGTAGAGGTAGCGTCCATCCCTGGACCACAGGGGATATCGCTCGTCGGTGGCCGCGGTGGTGAACCGGGACTTGAAACCCCGTTCGACCTCGTAGATCCAGATGTCCCGATTGGTCCGGATACCGTCGTAGACGGTCAAGGCGATATATTTCTCGTCGGGCGACAGGACCGCAGCGTTGAAGGGATCATGATCTGGGATCTCCTCGCCGACTTGGCCTTCACGGTCGACCCAGACAAGGTTGGCCGACATGGTGATTTTCTGCCCACGCAAATAGACGAGCGATCCGCCGGCCGAGGACGAGAAGGCCCCCTTGGCCGCTCCGCTGATCACCAGGATGTCCGAGACGACAGTCACAGGGTCTGCCGTGAATTCCAGACTCCCGGTGTCCAGGGGCTGGGCCATCAGGACCTGTTTGCGCAGGTAGAGCAGGTGCCCGTTCGAGTACTCGACGCCGGCCGCGTTATTCATCAGTACCCGGGATGAATCTCCGTCGATGCTGGCGATCCGCACTTCGCCGTCTCCGTCGGACACGGCCCGGGCAAAATAGAGGAAACGGCGGCCGTCGGGCAGGAACCAGGGGTGCCGATGGGAATCGAATCCGTCATCGTTCTGCAGATCAGTCACGGGTACGGGTTCACCGCCCAGGGCCGAGACCTTCATGATCGCAGTGTCGGCGTTTGGCGTGAAGACGATGGTTCCGTCGGGGCTCCACGATCCGCCCTTGGCGTTTTCGGCCGGGCAGATGGTCTGATCGGGACCGCCGTTCACCGGGACTTTCTTCAGACCCTCGTTGCGGTCGAAGAAGGCGATCCACTTGCTGTCCGGCGACCAGAAGGGGTACTGGGCGTCATTGGTGCCGTCCAGGGCCACCGCCCGGTTCGAATCCAGGGCCCGCAGATACAGCAGGATCGAATTATCCGCCTCGTTATGTCCGCCGAATACCACGTACCGGCCGTCAGGCGAGATCATGGGCGGGGCGGGAAACGATGTGTCCAACTGGAACTCCACACCCGCGGGTGTGGGCATGGCCAGCTGGGTGAGCATGGTGGGCTCCGGCCCACCCAATCCGCCAAGAGAAACGAATCCCAGGGCGGCCACCGCGACGGCCAACAGGGCCCACGGCAGGAAACGCAGTTTGGAAGGGGAGGGCAACTGGATCGGTCTGATCGCACCGGTGAAGATGCCCGACTCGGCATCGGGCTCCTCAAGACGGACCCGCGCTTCCCCGATGTCGCGCAACCGCTGCCGCGCGTTCCGGGTCAGGCAGCGGCGGATCACCCGTTCGACCTGATGCGGTGTGCCGTCCGGCAGACGATCCCAGTCGGGGTCGGTCTTGAGGATGCCGGCCAGCGTGTCGGTGATGGTTTCCCCTTCGAACAGGCGGTGTCCGGTGAGCATCTCGTAGAGGAGCACACCAAAGGCCCAGATGTCGGTGCGGCGGTCGACCGACAGGCCGCGGGCCTGCTCGGGACTCATGTAGGCCGCAGTACCGAGAACCATACCCGCCTGGGTCATGGCTGCGGTCATGGTGGCCATGCCGCTGATGCTTTCCTCTTCGGCCGTGGATTTGCCGGCCATGGCCATCGCCAGGCCGAAGTCCAGGATCTTGACCTTGCCGTCAGGCGTGCGTTTCACGTTGGCGGGTTTGAGGTCGCGGTGGACGATGCCGTTTTCGTGGGCCTCTTCCAGTCCTTCGGCGATCTGGGTGGCCACCTGGACCGCGTCGTCGACGGGCAGGGGACCGGACTTGAGGACCTCGGCCAGATCGTCACCCTCGACGAGCTCCATGACCAGAAAGACGGCTTCCGGCAATTCTTCGAGACCGAAGATCGAGGCGATGTTGGGATGGTGCAGGGCCGCCAGAACCTTGGCTTCGCGGCGGAACCGGGCCAGGCGCTCGGGATCGCTGGCGAACTCGGGCGGCAGCACCTTCAGGGCGACATCGCGGCCCAGCTTCGTGTCCTTGGCGCGAAAAACTTCGCCCATGCCGCCGGCGCCGATCTTCTCGATGACTTCATAGTGGTTCAGTTTGTCGCCGGGCTGCATCGGTTCTCCGGGGCCGGCAGGGCCCATTGAAAATGAAAGGGGATCCGCAGATCTTGAAAAAGATACTCGAAATCAGATGGATTTGCACGAGATCACTGGTTTGGTGTCGACACCCGGTTCTGGATCAGGTTCGCGCCGATCATGTTCTGCCCGGTGGGCTCCGGGAAAGACTGAAGATAGACCTCGCCATCTCCCGACTCATCCGAAACGAAGACGTGCCACTTGCCGTGGGAGGCGTTGGCCGGGAATTCACATCGTGCTGATGTCTCTTGTGGAGTTCGCTCAGGTCTTTTGCCAAGGCAGTGGGTCCTGCCGATCGCAAATCCCGTCGCGATCGGATCGCCGCGTGCTCCCGGTCTTTCCATCCGACTCGTGGCAGTCGCTGCAATCCCGCCAGATGGATCGTTCAAATTCGTACTTGAAGGAAACGTGGGTATCGTGGCACTGGGAGCAAGACCCGCCATGGCTGTTGCCGAGGTCCACGTCGCCGAACCCGGGGATTGGATGTCCCTCGCTACCGCCATGACAATTGAAGCAGAACCCTGCGGATGTATCGACCAGGATGTCTTCGGGTCGCCGTGTCTTGATATGAATCCAGCCTGGTCCATGGCAGCCTTCACAAATCACGCCACCCTGTTCCCAGGATCCCTGCAAGCTGGGGAATTCCGTCTGGGTACCCTGCGGATCGTATCCCGAAGTGTGACACCGTGCACAAGCGTAGGGGGCCGATTGCCCTGGATCATATCCGGCCCAGCCGCCGGTCTGCAGGTTCCAGAAAGACGCGGGCCCGGTGATCAGGTCATCGCTCTGGTCAAAGAACACACCGAATCCGAAATGGCCTCCCAGGACCAGGCCGACCTCGTCCCAGGCCAACGCGTGGGGAGGGGATTCAACCGGGAACGGCATGGCGCCTGCCCAGCAGTACTTGGGCGCCTGGTTGTTGGCGGCCACTTGAAACTGCTGGCTATGTCCGGTAGTGAGATAATCGGCGTAGATTTCTTCATGACATTTCCCGCAAACCTGGGCGCCGACATAAGGGCTGTCCTTGGCCGCCGGTGCCACGGCAGCGTCCTGCCCCCCGACAACCGGACAGCAGAAAAACAGCGGCAATGACGAGAGACGGTCCAGCAGGAGTATTGAACTTCCTCATGTTTCCTCCGCAGACTGAATTGAGAACTGACGCCATCGGCTGATCACGCGGCTGACCGGCATGACCGCTGATCACCGGTTGACGCGGTGAGCGCGTCTTGCCAACTGACGCGATTCTCCCTGCGACAGGCTGCTAACGTAACCCCCAATAGCGCTCCGGCGAATACCCGATGCGGTAAATCCAGACGTAATGTCCGGTCGGCGTCGGACCCCAGGGGTCGCTGCGTGAAATATGCAGCGATGCGCCGTAGTAGCCGGAAGCCGGATCCCCGCCCAGCCAGCCTTCGGTGAAACCGTCGAATTCCTGGTTGATGAACACGACGGACTCCGGGTAGAGCCGGGTGTTCTTGTCGATCAGATGGTCCGGCGACGGCGGCGCGGGACGGGCGCCCGGCGGCAGTTGGAAGTGAAGGTTGATCGTGTTGCCGGTCAATCCCCGGGCGACCGGGTAGACATCTATCTCCCCGGACTTGCCCAGCACGGTGAAGGTCAGCGACTGGACGCGCGTATAGGGGAGGTCCGGGCCCAACGCGGTGGCGGCTACGCCCTGCATGACGAAGGTGACCGTGACGGTCGAATCGGAGTCGGTCTCGGTGGGCGTCCAGGTCAAGACGTGGGGGTGGTAGGGGATATTGTTGTCGACGGCCCAGGTCGCGCCGTCTGGCAGCACCACCGCGTTCACGGTGGCAGTAGTGTGATTTCCCGCCAGAAAGTGGCTGGGCAGGGCCGGGTTGATTGAACTGGCGGCGACGACCACCGGATATACCGGGATGCGCACCTCTTCCCCGACCCGCACCTCGATCTCCGAGACCGGCACGGTGGCGTTGTACATCTCGGTCGGGAACATGAAGCGGTACTTGGTGCCCATGACGCCGCGGCCGATACTGTCCCAGCCCCCCTCCAGCAGGCCGGTGCAGTTGTAGCCGCCGAAGTCGCCGCCCAGATAGGCGTAGGGGGCGCCCAGATGGCTGCGCGCCTCCAGCAGGGTCGACTCGCGCGCGTCATCGTTCAGGATCGATCCGGGCGGCCGCCGCGCCCCGAGGTAGAGGTGGCCGCCGGTGCGCTTGAACCGGAGCAGCGGATTGGTCTGCACGCCGTCGCCGACTGTGCCGCCGATCGTCGACTCGACCACCGTCGTGACGGCCGAGTCCGGGTTGGCGTAACTGACCATGCCGACGTGACCCGGCAGCCAGCGGAACTGGTAGCCCGTGTTGTCGCCGCTCATGACGAACAGGCCGTCCCCGGGCCGCAAATACTTGCCGGGGATGTCGACGACGAGGTAGGACGCCTGCCAGGACATGACGACGACCTGGCGCAGGTGCTGCAGTTCGCCGCTGATCGTCTCACTCGACCAGGCCGCGACTTCGGACATGAGGGTTAGGGCGTTCAACTCGGAGCCGGAGTTCACCAACTCCGCCGGGCTGAGCACGAACTTGAACAGGGCGACCAGATTCTCGATGTCGCTGTCCTTGGTGGCGGTCGCGATCGGCATTGTCAGCTGAACCGGCTGCAGGAATTCAAGTCCCTCCGGTTCGAAGCGCAGATAGATGGTGCCGGCGGCCGGGCCGGCCGTGGCAACGGCGGAAATCTCGCCGGAGGCCGGCATGGCACCAGGTGGGATCGTCAGCACGGCGCCGGCCGCCAGGCCGGTCAGGTTCACCCGGCCGCCGGTGGCCGCGTCGATGTAGACCGAGACGCTGTCGCCGGGCGCGATCTCGGCCTCGGGGTCGGTGCTCGAATCGCATCCGGCCAGCAGGGCAATAGCCAGGACAATCAGGAGAGCGCTAGCCGGATACCTGGTCCGCATGACAGCCACCTTTCGTTACCGGCAGAAAAAGCATAGTAGACTACTGGACTATAGCACAAATCGCCCTGAATTGGGTGATTACAGCCCGGCGGGGCGGCTGGGCGCCGGTTGGCGGTACCGGGAAATCAGACCTAGGCTGTGCAGGTATCTGAATCTGAACAGGATACCGGACCCGGAACCGAGGGAGACCGCCCGTGGGCAGCAAGATCACTGCGATTGAGAATGGACCGCTGAAGCTCAGTGGAGATCGGCAGATCATCATCCGCGACGGTGAGCTTGTGGAGGCGCCGAACCCGGCAATGTTGTGCACATGCGGCAAGTCCCGCACCAAGCCTTTCTGTGACGGATCTCATGCGGCGGCCGGCTTCACCAGCGAGTGGGAGATCGACGAAGAGATCCTGCAGGAGTATCCGGGACGCGAGATCACGGTCTACTTCAACCGCTCGATTTGTGCCGGGGCGGGCACCTGTGTGCGGGGCTTGCCCACGGTGTTCAAGTCCGGTGACGGCGCCAACTGGATCTTTCCGGACAACGATTCGGCCGCCAGGATCATCGAGCGGGTCAAGGATTGTCCCTCGGGGGCTCTGGCCTACAGCGTCGGGGGTGATGTGATCGTGGACGAGCGGGCTGAAGCCCGGGTCACCATCGTCACTGACGGGCCCTACAATGTGGAGGGTGTCACGCTGGCGAAGAAATCCAACCCGACGAACTGTTCAGACAGCAAGTACACCCTCTGTCGCTGCGGGTATTCCCGGAACAAGCCTTTTTGTGACTACTCCCACGCCGAGAACGGCTGGCACGAGGGCGATGTCCTGCCCGCAGCCGAGGCCGCGCCCGCACCCGAGCCCGTGCCCGGCGCGAGTGGCGAGGCGCCGATTGTCGCGGGCAACAAGCCGGCCTTGGAGACCCTGGACAAGGGCGAGGAGTACTATTTTTGCACCTGTGGCCGCTCCCAGGGCCAGCCGTTCTGCGACGGGTCCCACACCGGGACCTCGTTCAAACCCATGGCTTTCACCGCCGAAGAGGATGAGGACACGCTGCTCTGCGCCTGCAAGGCTTCGGCTGATCAGCCCTTTTGCGACGGGACCCACAGCCGGATTCCGGACAGCCAGGTTGGCCAGCCGGGCACGGCGAGCACCGTCGCGACCACGGGGGCTCCGGCTGTCCAGCCCACCGCCGAGGAGCCGACGGTGGCCCTCATCCACCAGTTGGCCCGCGATGGTCTGGCGAAATTCGGGCATCACGGGCCGATGACCTCGATGGGTGTGCCCCGACACCTGCTGCCCCACTGGGATGATCTGCAGATCATGACGGCCCAGATGGCGACCAAACCGCTGCTGGAAGACCAGGCCGTGGGCACCGAACTGGTCATCGGGCCGGAGGCCGAGAAGCCACTGAAGCTTGACCTGCCGCTCTTTGTCTCAGACATGAGTTTCGGTTCGTTGTCCGCCGAGGCCAAGGTTGCCCTGGCCCGCGGCGCCGAATTGGCCGGGACGGGGATCTGTTCCGGTGAGGGCGGCATGCTGCCCGAGGAACAGGCCGAGAACACCCGCTATTTCTACGAGTTGGCCAGTGCGCAATTCGGTTATTCGGAAGCGGTGCTGGCCAAGGTGCAGGCCTTCCATTTCAAGGGCGGTCAGGGGGCCAAGACTGGCACCGGCGGTCACCTGCCCGGCGCCAAGAACATCGGCAGGATTGCCGAGGTGCGCGGGATCCCGGTGGGCGAACCGGCCGTCTCGCCGCCGACCTTCACGGACATGACGACGGTGGCCGATTTCAAACGTTTCGCCGACCGCGTGCGCGAGGTCACCGGGGGTGTCCCGATTGGGTTCAAACTGAGTGCCAACCACATCGAGGCGGATATCCAGTTTGCCCTGGACGCGAGTGCCGACTACATCATCCTTGACGGTCGCGGTGGTGGCACGGGTGCGGCACCGGAGATTTTTCGGGATCACATCAGTGTGCCAACCATACCGGCCCTGGCTCGCGCGAGGCGCTACCTGGACCAACAGCAGGCCAGCGGCCGCGTGACCCTGTTGATCACCGGTGGTTTGCGCACGCCGATCGATTTCGTCAAGGCCCTGGCCCTGGGTGCCGACGGGATCGGGCTGTCCAACAGCGCCCTGCAGGCGATCGGTTGCGTGGCGGCCCGGATCTGCAACTCCAACAACTGCCCGGCCGGAATCGCCACCCAGAAGCCGGAGCTGCGCCAGCGGTTGGATGTCGAGGCGGTGGCGGCCCGGTTGGCGCGGTTCCTGGGCGCGTCGGTCGAGTTGATGCAGGTCATGGCCCGGGCCTGTGGTCACGATCATTTCAGTCGGTTCAAGGCCGATGATCTGGCCACCTGGCAGCATGACATGGCGCGGCTGTCCGGGGTCAGGTTTTCGGGTTTCCGCGAATAGCCAGCCAGCACCCGGCTAGATGCGAACCTGGGACCCGACTTCCATGACCTGGTCCGGCGGAAGGTGATAGAAATCCGTGGCGCCGACGGCGTTGCGGGACATGAAGGCGAAGAGGTTGGCCCGCCACCGGGCGAGGCCAACCTTGCGGTCCGGCAAGAGGCGCTCGCGACCGAGGAAGAAACTGATTTCCCCCAGCGCGAACGGCAATCCCTTCTCGCCGGCCAGGGCGATGATGTAGGGCACGCTGGGGCTCTCCATGAAGCCCAGGTGAGCCTTGATCCGATAAAAGCCCTGGCCCAGATCCCTGACCGAGACCTTCAAGTCCCGCGCCACGCGGGGCACGTCTTCGGTGGCGATGGTCAGGATGGCCACCTGTCGGTGCAGGACCTTGTTGTGCCGGAGAATGGCCAGCAGGGCCGGCGGCGCACCGGCCTGGTTGCCGGCCATGAAGACCGCCTTGCCCGCCACCCGCAGCGGGGGCTCTTGCCGCAGGGTCTCCAGGAATTCGGACATGGGCTGGGATCGTTCGTTCAGCGCAGTCAACACATACCGGCGACCTCGTTTCCAGGTGCGCATGACGATGAAGATGAGCAGGCCGATCGCCAGGGGGAACCAGGCCCCGTGCGTGATCTTGACCATGTTGGCGCCGAAGAAGGCCAGGTCCACGGCCAGCAATAGGGAGATCAGGCCGGCCGCTGGCAGCAGCGGCCACTGCCAGCGGTCGCGCATCACCCGGTACAGCAGCAGGGAAGTGATCAACATGGTCATGGTCACGCCGGCCCCGTAGGCCGTGGCCAGTTTGCTGATGGAACGGAAGCCGACCACCAGCAGGATCGTGGCCGCCATCAGGGCCCAGTTGATGGCCGGCACATAGATCTGGCCCGGCGTGTCAGCCGCCGTGTGGATGATGCGCATCCGGGGCAGGTAACCCAACTGGATGGCCTGACTGGTCAGGGAGAAGGCGCCGGAGATCACCGCTTGCGAGGCGATGATCGTCGCAACCGTGGCCAGCACCACCAGGGCCGGCAGCAGGTGGACGGGCACCAGGGCAAAGAAGGGGTGGCTGCTGCTGTCCGGTCCGGAGAGCAATATGGCACCCTGACCAAAGTAGTTCAGCAGCAGGGCCGGCAGCACCGCCACGAACCAGGTCAGGCGGATGGGGCGGGCGCCGAAGTGGCCGAGATCGGCGTAGAGGGCCTCGGCACCGGTGACGGTCAGGAAAACCGAACCCAGGACGAAGTATCCGTGCAGGCGGTTGCGCAGCAGGAAGTCGATGCCGCGCCAGGGATTGATGGCGGCCAGTACACCGGGTTCGCGCCCGATCCCGGCCACACCGGTTGCCGCCAGGATCAGGAACCAGACCACCATGACCGGGCCGAAGAGTTGGCCGACCACGGCGGTGCCGTGGCGCTGCACCAGAAACAGGGCGATCAGGATCCCGACTGTCACCGGTACGGCCAGATCGGCAAAGGCGGGCATCGTGATCTGCAGGCCTTCCACGGCGCTGAGTACGGAGATCGCCGGGGTGATCATGCCGTCCCCGTAGAGCAGGGCCGCACCGAACAGGCCGATGGCCATCAGCAGCCAGCGGCAGCGGCGGCGGTCGCCCAGGCTGCGGCTGACCAGGGCGGTCAACACCAGGACGCCGCCTTCGCCGTGGTTGTCGGCCCGCAGCACGAGCAGCAGGTACTTGCCGGAAACGACAATCACCAGTGACCAGAAAATAAGCGAGAGCACACCCAGGATATTCTGCGGTCCGACCGGCAGGCCGTACTTGCCGTGGAAGCACTCGCGGATGGCGTACAGGGGGCTGGTGCCGATATCACCGTAGACGATACCGAGCGCCGCCAGGGAGAGGACGGCCAGACGGGGTCTTGCCGACCGGTCTCCCGGAGGATTCAATATTTCGCTCATTCTGTAGCCTTGTTTCGTCGGTAACCTGCCACTTTGCGGTCGCTTTTGGTGGAACCCGGCGCCGTCGTTCTGATTCCCGATTTCCGGCTGCCGGTGATTTTTGTTGGCCTTCCATCCGGCATTCGTCTACTCTTCTGCCCCGAATTGTACCCGACCAAGCAGAGGAGCTGAAATGTCAGTCAAGTGTGCCCTTATGGCCCTTGTCCTGTTGATTCTGGGAGCTTCCACCGGCTGGGCCGGCGACACCGCCGCAGAAACGGCCGCTCCCGACGACTCCAGAGCCAGTGCTTTCGATCAGCGCCTGATCGGCCTGACCTACGAGTTGGCTGAAGTCGCCACGCGGGAAGGGAACCCGCCTTTCAGCGCCATTCTGGTCCACGGGGACTCTATCGTGCTGCAGGTGACCAACACGGGCCGGACGACCGGCGATGTCACCCGCCACGCCGAGACCGGATTGATCAGTGATGCGAGCCGACGTTTTGGGCGCGAATACTTGTCCGAGTGCTGCCTGTACGCCAGTTCTGAACCCTGCGTGATGTGCGCGGGCGCCATTCGCTGGGCGTCGATACCGCGTGTCGTCTACGGCACTCCCCAGAATCTGCACGGCCGTTTCCAGGAGATTCCCTGTCGGGAAGTCCTGGCCCGGATCGCGCCCGAAGTCGAGGTCATCGGTCCGGTGCTGCAGGCCGAAGGGGCCAAACTCCGCAGTGGATTTCGGCCCGGTGGCTGGCGAGGCGGCAACGGCTGGTCCAAGTGATGGTGGCTACCGCATACCCCGGGGAAGGACCCATGCGAATTCTGCTACTGACTCTGTTGTTGATCTGCGCCGCCGGCGACGTCCGGGCCGCCGGTCCTGCCGCGCCGCGTGAGGTGGCCGTGGGCGTCTATCTGGTGGACATCACCAGCATTGATGAGACCAAGAATACCTACACGGTGGAAATGGACGTCTATGTGGCCTGGCATGATTCGGCCCTGGGCTTCGATGCTGAAGCCGAGGGCGCGGCGATCAGGGTCTATTCCGGTGATGAAGTGGGCAACTCGCGCGGCGGTGAATGGAGCGCCCAGATCTACCCCACCAACCCTGTCGGGCAGTTCAGTGCGGGGGGGCAGAAGCTGGTCGTCCATGCCGACGGACGGGCCGAGCTGACGGCCCGCATTGCCGCGACCCTGCGCGCCCGACTGGACTACCGTCGCTTTCCCTTCGACACCCAGGTTCTACCGATTGAATTGGAAAGTTTTCCCTGGAACCTGGACGAAGTGCGCCTGGTGCCGGACCGTGAGCATACCGGCTATGAACAGCTGACCGCCTTGGCCGAATGGAAGGTCACCGACCTGCAGATCGACCAGTACGACAAGGTGCGTGTGCGTGATGTCATACCGTTTTCGAACCTGAGGTTCGACATCACCGTCGAGCGGGACTCGGGCTTCTACCTGTGGAAGATATTTCTGACCGTGGTCATCATCGTTTCGTTGACCTGGGTCGTGTTCTGGATGAGTGGCGAGGGCCTGGGCCGACGGGCCGGTGTCTCCAGCAGCGGTATCCTGACGGTTATCGCCTACCAGTTCGTCACCACGTCTTCCCTGCCCAAGGTCAGCTACCTGACGGTGGCGGACAAGGTGATGATCCTTTCGGTGCTGACCATCGCCGCGACCATGATCCAGAGCATCGCGGTCGACAGATTGACCCGCACCGAGCCGGAGCGGAAGCTGAAGATCGACAAGATCTGCCGGCTGGCCTTTCCGGCCGGCTATCTGTCGCTTTTGCTGGTCTTGGCCCTGCGAAACGGCCTAGTGGGTTAGCGGCTCACGGTCCAGGAGTTCGCGCACTTTCTGCAGAAGATCCGGGATGCCGTAGGGCTTCAACAGAATATCGGTCCCCGCCGGTAAATCACATTCGGCAGCCATGGTCGCCGGATCATAACCGGAGGCGAAGAGGATCGGCACCTTTGGCTGCATGCCGGTGATGGCCTCGCAGGCCTCGCGACCGTTGGCGCGGGGCATGATCATATCCAGGATGACCAGATCAATGGCTTCCTGATGCTCGGCGAAGACGGCGATGGCCTCTTCGCCGTCCTTGGCGACCAGGACCTTGTATTCGGCCCGCTCCAGCACCCGCACCGCCAGTTCACGGACGCTGAAATCATCTTCGGCCAGCAGAATGGTCTCGTGCCGCGGTGTGGCCGGCGGCGGCGAGGCCTGTGATTTTGGCGTGCCGGCTGCCTTGTCCAGGGGCAGCAGGACGATCAGGCGGCTGCCCTCACCCTTCGTGCTTTCGGCCAGGACTGTTCCCCGGTGCTGCTGGACAATACCGAAACTGGTGGCCAGGCCCAGACCCGAACCGGCCCCCACCTCGCGTGTCGTGTAGAAGGGTTCAAAAGCGCGCTCGAGGACTTCGGGGTCCATGCCTTCACCGTCGTCGACCACTTCGAGCTGGGCGTACTCGCCCGGGGTCAGTTCCGGGTGCAGACGGCAGAAGTCGTCGTCGATCTGGCGCGTGCTCGTGCTGACGGTGATCGTGCCGGCGGTGGCAATCGCGTCGCGGGCATTGTCGCAGAGGTTCAGAACTATCTGCTCGGCCTGGCCCCGGTCGACCCGGACGGTCAACGGGTGCCCCGCGGGCTCAAGAACGAGGTTGATCGCCGAACGCAGATCGCGGCGCCACTGGGTCAGGGCACTCTCCACGATCTCGTTGAGGTCCTCGGGCTGGGCCCGCAGTTCCTGCCGTCGGCCAAAGGCCAGCAACTGCCTGGTCAGGGCCATGGCCTTGGTGATGCCGCGGTTGATCTCCTGCAGGTCGTTGGCCGATTGCCCGGTGGGACGGAGGTCCTGGATGATAAACTGGAGGTTGCCCAGCATGGTCTGCAGGATGTTGTTGAAGTCATGGGCGATGCCGCCGGCCAACTGGCCCACTGCCTGCATCTTGCGCGAAAGGTTGAGTTGATCCTCAAGCTGGCGTCGGCGCGTGATGTCGCGTCCCACCGACGTGATGGCGGCGACCTGTCCGGACTCATCCAGGACCGCCGCGTTGGTCCATGATTGCCAGGCGATACCGCTGCGGGTCAGCGACCGGTGCTCGGCGTGGGACTGGTGTGGCGGCTGCCGCAACTCGGCCAGCGCCGTGCGGGCCTCCTGGCGGTCGTCAGGGTGGACCAGGGGCAGGAAACTGGTGCCGAGCAGCTCCTCCTCGGTGCGTCCAAATGCCCGGCAGTAGCTGGGGCTGGCGTAGAGGAAGTGCCCCTGGGGGTCCAGCTTGACCACCATGTCGATCTGATTCTCGACCAGCAGCCGGTACTTGTCCTGGCTTTCCCGCAGCGCTTCCTGGCGCAAGAGAAGCAGTCTCAGCAGCAGGGCCAGGAGCGCCAGTGACAGAACGCCCGTTCCGGCCATGATCTCGTCGGCGGCGGTTCCGGCCTGGGCGACGTATTGCTGATTGGGCGCCATGTGGAGTGTCCACTCGCGATCCACGATCCGGACCGGAACCGCAACCTCGAAGCGGTCCGGGCCGGAGGCTGGAATCTTGCCGTAGGCGATCGCACCACCCTCGTCGACTAGCCAATAGTCGAACCGCTCCCGCAGGACGTTCTCATAGAGGCAGGTGTCGATCAGCTCTCGTACCCGGAACACGCCGTTGACGAAGCCCAGCCAGTTGCCGGATTGATCCACGAGCGGGTAGTAGGTGGCAATTCCTTTGCCGCCCTGCAACAGATCGATGATTGGCGTACTGGTAACCTGCTGTCTTTGGGATGCTCGTTCCAGGCCGCGGATGACGCCCGGGCTGGGATGCTTGTGCAGGTCCTTGCCCAGGGCCGGGGCATTGCTTTCGGCGGGCACCACCTGGCGCAAAATCCAGTCGCGGTCGATGAAATTCAGGGCCTGGATGCCCGGGTACATGTCGATAAAGGCCTGGGCTTGTTTGCCAAAGTCAGCCGCCAGGGACTTCGCGTCGGGAATCTCCCGATCACCCAGGTGAATGACCAGAGTCGTTCGCGAATCAACCCACGCTTCGAGGCGCAGACGAACCTGTTCCGCCGTGATGCCGACCTCCAGTCGCAGGCGCTCTTCTCCGGACGATTCGATCACACGATAGAGCAGCGCGATGCCCAGCGTACCGCACAGGAAGAACACCAGCGGGATGGCTATGGCTCTGGGACGGATGCTCACGGAGGGCTCCCAACGGGTGTACAATGAACCAGCGGCTGCGCCAAACCTTGCGGGCCCATACTAGCGGCCATATATCATTGGCTTCAACCGGTCTTTTTGTGCAGCGAAGGAGGCATCTTGGGCAAGCATACGCTGTTGCTGTTTATCGACGGACTGGGTTGGGCCGCGCCCGATCCGGCCAGGAATCCCCTGGCTTCGTATGGCGGGACGTTGCTGGACTTGCCGTTACCTGATGGTCCGGATCCCGTGCCGGTGGCCCGGTCAGGTTGGGCCCGCCCGTTGGATGCGGTGCTCGATGTGCCCGGTGTGCCCCAGAGTGCGACCGGGCAGACGACCCTGTTGTCCGGTGTCAATAGTCAAAAGGCACTGGGCAAGCACCTTACCGGGTTTCCCAATCTGGCCCTGCGGGAGATCCTGTTGCAGCACTCGGTCCTGAAGACCCTGACCGAGCGGGGTTATCGGGCCGCTTTTCTCAATGCGTTTCGGCCCCGCTTCTGGGAGCTGTCCCGTGAGCGCCAACTCACCCTTTCGGCCACCACCGTGGCCAACCTGGCGGCCGGTCTGCCCTTCTTCGGGTTGCCGGACATCAAGGCGGGACGCAGTATCTATCAGGAAATGACCAACGCCGAGCTGATCGCGCGGGGGTTCGACGTCGAGCCGCTGACTCCGGCGGCGGCCGGTCTGATCGCCGGTCAGGCGGTCAGGCATCACGACTTTCTGCTGTACGAATACTTCCAGACAGACAAGGCCGGGCACAGCGGCGAGCGGCCGCGGGCCGAAGATGAACTCCGGCGCCTGGACGAATTCCTGACGGCCCTGCTCGGTGAGGTGGATGCCGAGGATCAGGTGCTGATCCTGCTGACCAGCGATCACGGCAACATCGAGGATGCAACGACCCGCCGGCACACGACGAATCCCGTGCCGCTGCTGGCGTGGGGAGATGAAGCGCGGGAGTTCGTCAGCGGGCTGACGCGCCTGGACCAGGTCACGCCACGGATTCTTGAACGCCACCCGACATCCGGCTAGGGCAGTTTTCCCTCAAGGAAGAACACCTCGAAGACTTTCTCGTGGAAAATCGGCCCGTGGCCGAAGTAACCGTCTTCGCCGAACAATTCACCGTGGTCGGACATGATCATGAAATGGGTATTGCCCGGGCAGCGGTCCATCAGCTTGCCGACCACGCCGTCCAGATGCTCGACACAGGCGATCTGCTTGTCGTAGAAGGCCCGGAACTGCTCGGGCGTGAAGAACTCGTCCTGCTTTCTGTCTTCCAGAAACTCCGAGGGGTTCTTGAGGAAATCGTCCAGATGCTTGAACACGCCATGCACGCCGCTGATGTGGGGCAGGTCGTCGCCCGATTCGCCCGGCAGCAGGTACGGGTAGTGGGTTTCGCCGGTGTTGATGAAGAAGAAAGTGGGTTCATCCTTCTTTGGCGTCAGGCCCTTGAACGTATCGGAACCGTCCAGGATGAGCGACAGGTCGTTGTGGCTGGGCGCGAGTTCGTAGCGGTCGAAGTGCTGGCTCATGGCCGTCATCGGGTTCAGGACCGGCAGGCTGACGACACCTTCGGTGCGGTAGCCCTGGCTGCGCAGGAAACAGGGCAGCGAAAGCTGGGGTACGAACTTGCCGAACTCGACTTCCTTGACGTTCAGGCGCCCGGACCAGAGGGAGAATTCGTCCCGGTAGACGTTGGAGGCGAAGACCCCCTTGGGGCTCTGGTGCGGCACCATCCCCATCAGGAAAGTGAAGTGGCTGGGGCTGGTCCAACTGGCGTAACTGTAGCGCTTCTCGGCTTTGCCGATCCGGTCCAGGTTAGGCGTCCTGGCCGCCTGGTAGGCATCGAAACGGCAGCTGTCGAACACGATGAAGAAGACGTTGTTCATCTTGCCGTCGCTGCGGAATATCTTTTTCACACCATCGATAATTCCAGCCATGATCGTCCTTTGCGGTGCGGGTCAGGGAACGGGGGTGCAGGGACAATGTCATGTCTGGACCGATTTTCGGCAAGCCCGCGCGCACGGTCGCCGGTCGGCCGGCAAGAGTAGGGCGCCGGCCCTTGTCGACCGGCGCCCATGGCTTGCCGTTGCCCCGAGCCTAGATGGCGTCGTTGATCGCCGCCACCAGGTCTTCCTTGGGGCGCACGCCCACGAAGCTGTTGACCGCCGAGCCGCCCTTGAACAGCATCACCGTGGGGATGCCGCGGATGCCGAACTGGGCAGCCAGGTCCTGGTTGTTATCCACGTTGACCTTGCCGACTTTGGCCTTGCCGTCGAATTCGCCGGCCAACTCTTCGACGATGGGGCCAATCATCTTGCAGGGGCCGCACCAGGGCGCCCAGAAGTCGACCAGCACCGGTACGTCACTCTGCAAAACCTCAGCTTCGAAATTGTCTTTGTTGATTTCCAGCACGTTCGCCATGATTCCGATCCTCTCGTTGGTTCAAGTCGACTATGGTGGACTCGACTGTTGTATTTGCGTTTACGCGGTCTGCATAGCAGGGGGTGTGCCAACTACATTCGCCCCATGCTGATAATATTCTAATACTTTATAATACAATAAGATAAACGACGTCCGCAGACGTTTGTTTGCAGAGTGCCGCCTGGCATCGGTTGCGCCCGTTGTGGTATACAACGATATTGTTGCAACGATAGTGTTGTGTGCAACACATGGAGGTGCCCATGTCGAAGGATCCCCGCTTGTCTTCCGGACCCGTCTCGATCGAGGCCTTTCTGGGCCAGATCCGCATTGAGACGATCATCGAGATCATCACGGCCCTGAACGAAGGTGTGCTGGCCCTGGACACCGGGCTGCGCATCCTGACCATGAATCCCACGGCCGAGTTGATCCTGGGCCGGACGACCGCCGATCTGGCCGGGACCCCGGTCTGTGATCTCTTCGGTGACCCGTCGTGTCCCCAGGATGTGCTGGCCGAGACCCTGCGCTCGGGCGAGTCGATCATCGACTTCCAGACCACGATCGACCTGGCCGGCGGGCAACGCGGGGATGTGCTGCTGCGCTCGGTGCCGCTGCACCGGCAGGACGGCTCCGACCTGGGGGTCGTGCTGATCCTGGGGGATGTGACCGAGATCACGGATCTGCGCAAGCGCATGAACCGGCAGCACCGGCTGGGCAACCTGGTGGGGCGCGACCGCAAGATGCGCGAGCTGTTCCAACTGATCACCGACGTGGGGGACAGCAACGCCACGGTCCTGATTCGCGGCGAGAGCGGGACCGGCAAGGAGCTCGTGGCGCGGGCGGTGCATGATGCCAGCGGCCGCTCCCAGGGCCCGTTCGTGCAGGTGAACTGCTCGGCCCTGTCCGAGACCCTGTTGGAATCCGAATTGTTCGGGCATGTGCGCGGGGCGTACACCGGTGCGGTGGGCGACCGGCGCGGCCGCTTCGAGGAGGCCGACGGCGGCACCCTGTTCCTGGATGAGATCGGCGACGTGAGCCCGGTGGTGCAGGTCAAGCTGCTGCGCGTGCTGCAGGAGCGGACTATCGAAAGGGTGGGGGACAACCGGTCGATTCCGGTGGATGTGCGGATCGTGTCGGCCACCAATCGCGATTTGGACACGCTGCTGGCGACCGGTCGCCTGCGGGAGGATTTCTACTACCGGATCAAGGTGGTCAGTCTCAGTATTCCACCGCTGCGGGACCGGCGCGAAGACATACCGCTGCTGGTGACCCACCTGTTGACGGCGATTGCACGCCGGGACCGGCAGGGCGAGGTGCCGGTGGTGTCGGGCGACGCGATGGCGGCGTTGATGGGGTACAGCTGGCCGGGCAATGTGCGTGAGCTGGAGAATGCGCTGGAACATGCCCTGGTGCTCAGCCGCGGTGGCCGTATCATGGCGACCCATCTGCCGCCGGAAATCCTGGCCGGTCGCCGCGGCGCGCAGGTGGCGCTGCGCGAGGTGCCGCTGCACAGCGAGGCGGAAAAGACATTATTGGCCGAGGCCTTGTCCCGGGCCGGCTGGAACCGCAGCCGCGCCGCCCGGCAGCTTGGCATTGACAGGACGACCCTGTGGCGGAAGATCCGGGAATACGGTCTGAAGGCGGACTGACAACGGCCAGGGAAAGGGCGCAGCGAAGATGAATATGAAGCAGGGGTGCGGAATCGGTTGTCTGGTTCTGTTCAGTGCGGTGGTTGTCCTGATGGGTGCGGCCACCTGGTACTCGCGGGAGATCAATCGGGAATACAAGACAGTACAGAAGACGGAGAACGCGTTGGTCGCTGCTACCCGCGGCGAACCGTTCACCCCGCCGGACAGCCTGGCGGTTACTCCCGCCCGATTGAACGCCTTCCTGGCGGTGCGGGATTCCCTGCACGACATCAGCCAGCAGTTGACTGCCGCCGCTGATGAATTCGCCCGCGAAAAAGACAGCAACCGGAACCACGGTATCCGCGGTTTCCTGAACCTGCTGAACTCCGGCTCGGACCTGGCCCCGGTCTACGCCACCTACTGGTCCACCCGCAACCGCGCCCTGCTGGCCCACCGGATGTCTCCCGCCGAATACATCTGGCTCTACAGCCTCGTCTACTACCATTGGCTGGGCAAAGACCCCGGCGACGGCCGCGACGAACACACCACCACCGCCGACGTCCACATCGAATTCACCACAGAGATCCCGTCGCCAACCGCCGACATCCTGGCCCCAAGACGCCCCCACCTCGAAGCAACGTACACGCCCGAGTTGAACCCCATAGAACTGATCTTCACCGCCAGGGAAGCTGCAGGTTCTTAACGCAGACGGCCCTGCTGATCGATGCCCACCGCCGGCGCGAGTATCTTCCCGAGCGCCGGCGGTGGGCATCGATCAGCAGGGCCGCCCCCGCCAAGAACCTCAACTCTCCTTCTCGGTCCAGACTTCAATGAGTCGCAGGATGGTCTCGGTGGCCAGCTCCATGTCCTTGACGCAGATCCACTCGCCGTAGCCGTGGAAATCCTGCTCGCCGGTGAAAATGTTGGGCGTGGGCAGGCCGCGGGCCGACAATGTGGAGCCGTCGGTGCCACCGCGGATGCTGCCCTGGATGGGCTTCATGCCGGCGCGCTCGACCGCCTCGAGGGCGTAGGCCATGGCGCGCGGTTCCCTGGCCAGGTCGTACTTCATGTTGCGGTAGTATTCCTTGATCTCGAGCCGGTAGGACGAGCCGGGCCAATTGGCACAAGCCGCTTTGGCGTGCTCCTCGATCATCTTGGCCTTGGGAGCCAGGCCGTCGGCCTCGAAGTCGCGGATCAGCAGCTGCACCTCGGTCTCGCTGGTGTTGCCCTTGATGGAGATGGGGTGGATGTAGCCCTCCAGGCCCTCGGTGGTCTCGGGCGCGCCTGCCCGCGGCAGCCCGGCCAGGAAGTCACCGGCGATCTTGACCGAAGGGATCATCTTGTCTTTCGCGTAGCCGGGGTGGATGTCGCGGCCGACGAAGGTGACGATGGCGCTGTCGGCGCAGAAAGTCTCATTCTCGACCTCGCCGCGCTGGCCGCCGTCCATGGTGTAGGCCACCGTGGCGCCGAAAGCCTCGACGTCGAAGTGCTTCACGCCGGCGCCCACTTCCTCGTCGGGGGTGAAGGCGATCTTGACGGTGCCGTGACGCCAGTCCGGATTCTCGTGGATTCGGGTCAGTGCTTCGAGGATCTCGGCGATCCCGGCCTTGTCGTCGGCGCCCAGCAGGGTCGTCCCGTCGGCGGTGATGATGGTTTCGCCCAGGCATTCGGCGAGGTACGGATTCTCGGCCGCCAGGATCTTGCGTCCCTCCCTGGGCAGGTCGATATCGCCGCCCTGGTAGTTCTCGTGGAAGGTCGGAACCACATTTTCACCGCTGACTTCGGGATACGTGTCCATGTGGGAGATGAACGCGATGGCAGGTACTTTCTCGCAGCCCAGGCTGGCCGGCAGCGTGGCCGTCACGTAGCAGTTGTCGTCGACGGCGGCGTCGGCCAGACCCACAGCCTGCAGTTCGTCCACCAGGATCCGGGCCAGATCGAACTGCCGCTCAGTGCTGGGGTAGGTGTCGGAATCCTCACTGCTGGTCGTGTGGATCCGGGCGTAGGCGACAAAACGGTCGACCAGGCTGGGGAAGGACGATTGGGCTGAGCGTTCGAGCATGACGGGCCTCCGCGCGGGGATGAGACAGCGGCTTGTAAACCGAATGAGAACCGGGAATCGAAAATATGGCAGGCGACGGGGGAGTGGGCAAGGATCAGGGGCCGAATCCTCCCATTTTCGCCATAGATTTCCTTGTTCGGTACGGTCTTGGATGTTAGGATTCGGTGTCGGGAGCACACAGTCAGTGGGCTCCCAAATCGCCTCTGAGCCCTATCCGAACCCCTAGCGGAGGTCTTCATGGACGTCAGCGGAAGCAGTAAGAGTCTGCCCGAAAACGCATATCGCAAACTGGAAGCGGGCGAGCAGTACACGCCGGTCGTGCCGGCTTCGACCATTGTGCCCGAGTTGACGGCCTATTCGCTGGCCTGGGGTATCGGCTTTGCCATCCTCTTTTCGGCGGCCAGCGCGTATCTCGGCCTGAAGATCGGCCAGGTCTTCGAGGCCGCGATCCCGATCACGATCCTGGCCATCGGGCTGAGTTCCAAGAAGGCGAACGCCCTGCAGCAGAACGTGATGATCCAGTCCATCGGATCGGCGTCCGGTGTGGTTGTGGCCGGGGCCATCTTCACCCTGCCCGGTATCTACATTCTCGGCCTGGCCGAGAAGACGAACTTCATGCAGATGTTCCTGGCCTCGCTGCTCGGTGGCTTCCTGGGCATCCTGCTGCTGATCCCGTTCCGCCGCTACTTCGTCAAGGACATGCACGGCGAGTTCCCGTTCCCCGAGGCGACGGCCAGCACCGAAGTGCTGATGGCCGGTGAAGCGGGCGGCGGCCAGGCCGGACTGCTGCTCAAGAGCGGTGCCGTGGCGGCCGGTTACCAACTGATCAGCCAGACGTTCGGCGTCTGGCGGGAGACCTTTTCCACGACGGCTTTCGGCTGGGGGAGGTCCGTGTCCGCGAGCCTGCGCCTGGAGTTCAACATGATGACCGAGGCGGCCATTGTCGGGCTCGGTTACATCATCGGGTTGCGCTACGCCCTGATCATCGCCTGCGGCTCGTTCCTGGCCTGGTACGTGATGACGCCCATGATCGGCCTGCTGGGCAAGGGCGTCATGGTCAATGGTGAACTGATCGCGGTGCCGCAGATTCTGGGCATGAGCACCGGTGACATCTTCTACAACTTCGTGCGGCCCGTGGGCATCGGCGCCATCGCCATGGCGGGGCTGATCGGCGTCTGGAAGAGCCGTGATATCATCGTCGGCGCGGTCAAGCTCGCCAGCCAGGCCGGCAAGCAGGGCGCGGGCGAGGCCGAGACCGAGCGCACCCAACTCGACCTGCCCATGAATCTGGTGACCAGCGGCCTGATCCTGACCTTCGTCGCCGTATTCGCCTTCTTCCTGTTCTCGGTCAAGGTGACCCTGGTGCAGGCCATTGTCGGTTTGGCCGTGGTGGCCGGGATCTCGTTCCTGTTCACGACCGTGGCGGCGCGCGCGATCGCCATCGTGGGCACCAATCCGGTCTCTGGCATGACCCTGATGACCCTGATCATCAGCTCGGTCATTCTCAAGGCGGCCGGCCTGAACGGCCCCGACGGCATCGTTTCGGCCCTGCTGATCGGCGGCGTGGTTTGCACCGCCCTGAGCATGAGCGGCGGTTTCGTCAGCGATCTGAAGATCGGTTACTGGCTGGGCACGACGCCCCGGGTGCAGCAGAAGTGGAAGTTCCTGGGCACGGTCGTCTCGGCGGTATTCGTCACCCTGGTGATCATGATGCTGGCCAAGACGCCGGGCTTCACCGGGCCGGAGGCCCTGGCCGCACCGCAGGCCAACGCCATGGCTTCGCTCATCGAGCCGTTGATGACGGGCCAGTCGGCGCCCTGGCTGCTGTACATGGCCGGCATGTTCATGGCCCTGATCCTCGAGTGGACGGGCTTGCCTGCCCTGGCCTTCGCTCTGGGCATGTACCTGCCCCTGGGCATCAACACCCCGGTGTTGGCCGGCGGCCTGATCGCCCACTTCGTGGCGCAGGGCGGCAGCAAGGAAACCCAGGCCAAACGCAAGGACAAGGGCACCCTGATGGCCAGCGGCTTCGTCGCCGGTGGCGCGATCATGGGCGTGTTGGCGACCACGGTACGTTTCATCGGGGCCCACCAGACCGGTGATCTCCACTGGAGCGTCGAGCACGCCCTGGGCATGACCCACTGGGTGGAAGAGAATCCCCTCTCGGCCGTGTTGACGCTGGTTTGCTTCATCGGCCTGGGACTGTATCTCTATCTGGGCGCCCGCAAGGTCGAGGAGTAGCCCGGACGGCTCGAAATGGATTCACCAGTGACGGGCCGCCGGTGATTCGGCGGCCCTTTGCTGAACCGTACCTGTCATCCTGCCAGTGGAGAAGAGAATGAACTGTCCCTGCGGATCAGAACAAACCTATGCCGAGTGCTGTGAACCGGTCATCAAGGGCGAGCGCCAGGCCGCCACGGCGGCCGAGCTCATGCGGGCCCGCTACACGGCCTACACCCAGGTCGAGATGGATTTCCTGCACGCCAGCCTGCATCCGGACCATCAGGGGGACAACGACCCCGAGAGTTCCCGCGACTGGGCCGAGAACTCCGAGTGGCAGGGGCTGGAGATCATCGAGACCAGGGCCGGGGAAGCGGACGATGATCACGGCAAGGTCGAGTTCATGGCCACCTACACCCACGAGGGACAGCAGCAGGTCTACCACGAAGTGGCCGAGTTTGATCGCGTCGACGGGCAATGGTATTTCAAGGAAGGCGTGCCCGGCGTACGCAAGCCCATTGTGCGCGAGGAACCCAAGGTCGGCCGCAACGATCCCTGCCCCTGTGGCAGCGGCCGCAAATTCAAGAAGTGCTGTGGCCAGTAGATGTGCGGCCGGGCGGGCAGGCGGCTGATCCTGGCGCTGCTGCTGCTGGGGCTGGCCGGTGCCGCAAGTGGTGCGGAGACGCCTTCTGATACGACGGCGGTCGATTCGGCCGGGGCTGCCGAAATCGACGGCAGTTGGCTGACCCGGACCCTGAAACGCTATTTCGGCGGGGGCAAGCCGCCCGGTGAGCCCCTTGAAGGCCAGGCGGTCGAGATCGTCGACGCCTACGCGAAATACCTGGGCAAGCCCATCGAAGTGGTGATCGTCAACCAGGTGGCCCGCTTCGACCGCAGCTGGAGCAGCGGCCACGGCACCAGTCAGCGGTTGTTCGATACGGCGGCCAAACCGTTCCAGACCTACACCCGGGACAGCACGATCCGGCAGTACATCCTCTTCCACGAAGGGGAGGTCGTCGACCCGTTCCTGATTGCCGATACCGAACGCATGCTGCGCAGCCTGGATTTCATCGAAGAGGTGCGGATCATCATCGTGCCGCTTCTGGGTGAGATCGAGTCGGTGGCCATCGTCGTGGAGACCCGGGATCGCTGGCCGATCGGAGTGGCCGCGGTCGTCAAGGACGTGGGCCGCTATGAAGTGAGCCTGTATTCATCCAATGTCGGCGGCATCGGACTGCGTTTCGAGAACCGGGTGATCTACCGGGATGATCGCGAGCCGAACCTCGGCTACCGGGGCAGCCTGCGCAAGTCGAACCTGGGGGGCAGCTTCGTCGATGGCGTCGTCGAGTTCGAGGATTCGTACCGCCGAAACCACCTCGGTCTGGGGCTGGAAAGAGAGCTATCTCACCCGTCGATCAAGTGGGTCGGCGGTATTTCGTGGCTGCGCACCCGGGAACGGGATGCCGGGCCGGACCCGAACAAGCAGGAACTGGGGGATGCCTGGCTGGGCCAGGTGATTCCCCTGCGGCCGCGGCCGGTCACCAGCGGCACGGCCCGCCCGGTTCTGGTTCCCGCCGTGCGTTTCAATCGGCGCACTTTCCTGGATCGGCCGGTCGTCAGCCGGGATACCCTGCGACAGTATCACAACAACCAGAACTATCTGGTCGGATTGACCTATCAGCGCTTCAAGTACTACCGGACCAACTACCTGTTCGAAATGGGGGAAACCGAAGATGTGCCCTCCGGGGTCGTGCTTAAGGTTTCGGGCGGCTATCAGGACGGCGAATTCCACGATCGCGCCCAGGCCTTTTTCCAGTCGAGCTATTATGCCGCCCGGAGCCGCGGGGATCTGGCCTTCCTGCGTCTGGATCTGGGCGGTTTCTTCCGCAGCGGGGAATATGAAGACGGCAGCCTGATCGCGAAGGTCGCCTACTTCACGGCTCTGCGCATGCGGGGGAACTGGCGTTCCCGTTTCCTGACGGTGGTCAGTTACTATCGCGCGATCAACCGGGTTTCCGATCGGGTCCTCAGGCTGGGCGACGCCTCGGATATTCGGGGGATGGACAACAATCGCGTGGCGGGCAATCAGCGTCTCGTGGGCACGTTCGAGTACAGGGTGTTTCCAGCCTGGTCGGTCATGGGGTTTCGCTTCCTGCTGCTCGGTTTCCTGGATACCGGGGTGGTGGCCGGCGAGCACGACCAGCTGCTGCGGTCCAAGTTCTATGCGAGTTCAGGTCTGGCGGTCCGCATCCAGAATCCGGAACTCGTGTTTCCGCCCCTGCAGTTGCGGGTTGCCATCCGCAACAGCATCGACGATAAAGGGGTTCTGGTCGGGTTCCGCGTCGGCGGCGAGGATTCGCCCGAGATTCTTGTGCCGGGTGCCAGGCCCGGCGGTTTCAGCTTTCGCTAGGAGTGGTGGCGTCTTGCGGCAGGTCTGGATAGGCAGGAAAGGGGAGAGTTCGGTTCTCGAACTCCGTGAGGGCGCGAGCCCTGAGCCGGGACCCGGCCAGGTCAAAGTGCGTGTCGCTGCGGCTGGGGTGAATTTTGCCGACATCATGATGAGGCGCGGTCTCTATCCGGACGCGCCTGCCCTGCCGGCGGTACCGGGCTACGAGGTGGCCGGCGAAGTCGTGGCCGTCGGGACAGGGGCCGACCCCGCCTGGGTGGGGCGTTCGGTGGTGGCCATGTGCAACTTCGGGGGCTACAGCGAGGAGATCTGCTTGAACGAGGCGATGGTCTGGCCCGTGCCCGCGGGGATTGATATGGTGGCGGCGGCCGCCTTGCCGGTAAACTACCTGACGGCCTGGCAGATGATCAGGGTGATGGCGCCAGCGGGGTCCGGTGACACGGTCCTGGTCCATTCGGCAGCCGGGGGCGTGGGGCAGGCTGTGGTTCAGCTCTGCGGCCTGAGCGAAGTGACCGTGCTGGGTTCGGCCTCACCGGCCAAACACAGCCTGCTGCGGGCCCAGGGCCTGGTGCATGTCTTTGATTCGCGGGCCAGGGACTTCGCCGCAGCGGTCCGCGTGGCCACCGACGGTCGCGGCGTGGATATCGCCCTGGAACCGCGCAACGGCCGGTGGATCATGGAATCGTACCAGAGCCTGGCCAAGTGCGGCCGCCTGGTCCTGTTCGGGTTCTCGGCCGCGGCCCGGGGGCGTCGCTCCGGCACGCTGTCGGCCCTGCGGACCCTGGCCGGGGTGCCGTGGCTGAAGCTGAATCCGATCCGTCTGATGAACGACAACAAGTCCCTCGGCGGGGTGAATCTGGGCCGGATGTGGGACCAGCAGGCCCGCACGGCCCGGTGGATGGAAAGCCTGCTCGAGTTGCTGGCGGCCGGCCGGATTGCGCCTGTCATCGATCGGGTGCTGCCGTTCTCGGCGGCAGCTACAGCCCACGATCGTCTGGAGAATCGTCAAAACATCGGTAAGGTCATTCTGGTGCCCGATGGCTCCTCGCTTCGGGACGACCAGCCGCAGTCAACGGAAGAGGCACTCGAATCGTGAAGATTTCGGTGGCGATCATCACTCACAATGCCGCGCCAGAGCTGGCTCGCTGCCTGGCGTCGGTGGCGTTTGCCGACGAGATCGTGGTGGTGGACCAGGACAGCAGCGACGATACGGCGGCGGTCTGCGCCCGGCACGGGGCGGTGCTGCACCAGAGTCCCTGGCTGGGCTTCGGGCCGACCAAGCAGAAAGCCGTCGCGCTGTGCCGCAACCGCTGGGTCCTGAGCATAGACTCGGACGAGGAAGTGACGCCCGAACTGCGGGCGGCCATCGAGGCCCTGCCGGCCGCACCGCCGCCGGCCGCGTTCGCGGTCAACCGCCTGAGCCGTTTTCTGGGTCGTTGGATTCACCACTGTGGGTGGCATCCGGAATACGTGGTTCGCCTGTTTGATCGGGAGCGGGCAGGCTTCAACGACAAGCCGGTGCACGAGGCGATCGAGACCGCGGGTGAGGTGGGTCGGTTGTCGGGCCTGATGCTGCACTACACCTACGAGACGATGGAGCAGTATATCGACAAGCTCAACCGCTACACCACCCTGGCCGCCGAACAGATGCACGCGGCCGGCCGGTCGGCCAATCTCTGGCAGGCATTCGCGCGGTCCAAGGTCACTTTCTGGCGCATGTATGTCCTGCGTGGCGGGATCCTGGACGGCGGACCGGGACTGGTCCTGTGTCTGTCCTCGGGCTTTTACGTGCTCGCCAAGTATGTCAAATTGTGGCGGATGGGGACCCGGTGAAGGTTCTGGTCACGCGTACGGACCGGCTGGGCGATCTGGTATTGTCGCTGCCGGTGTGGCAGCTGTTGAAGCAGGCTCGGCCAGACTGGGAGCTGCACGCCATGGTGGCCCCGGCCACGGTGCCGGTCGTGGCCAATGATCCGCACATCGAACGGGTCTGGACCTGGCATGACGGCATGACCGCCGCGGCGGTCCAGGCCCTCGAGGCGGAACTCGCGGCAGAGAATTTCGCGGCGTCGGTGATGCTGCAGTACCGGGGCCAGCTCGCCGCGGTGCTGCGTCGGGCAGGGGTGCGGTGGCGCTATGGCCCCCTGTCCAAGTGGTCCAGTTGGCTGCGACTCAACCGCGGTCAGCGCCAGAACCGCTCGGCGGGCGACCGGCATGAGATGGATTTCAATCTGGACCTGGCGCGGCGCCTGCTCGCTGACCACCACTGCGCTGTTCCGGTTGATGGACCATGCGGGCCGCAAATCCATCTGGATACGGGCCAGCAGCGGGGCACGCGGAATTTTCGGACCGAGTTCGGGGTCGGGGGGGCTGCGGTCGTCCTTATCCACCCGGGATCGGGTGGGTCGGCCCTGGACTGGGAACCGGAACGCTTTGCCGCCGTTGCCAATCGTCTGGCCGGTGACCCGGGACAGAGGGTCTTTGTCACCGGCGGTGAGCCTGATACCGCCGTGGTCCAGCAGGTGGCGGCGAACCTGGATCCAGCCGTGACCGTACTGCTGGGCCGGTATGATCTGGGTGGATTTCTGGCGGTGCTGGCCGCCGGTGACTTATTTATCGGACCGTCGACCGGGCCTCTGCATCTGGCCGCCGCCCTGGGCGTGCCGACGTTGGGTCTGTTCCCGCCGGTGCGGACGATGCATCCGGATCGCTGGGGCGCGCGCAGCTTCGCCGTGACCGGCGGGCGGGACCTGGTGCCGGACGTGAGTTGCCCGGCCAGGCGTCACTGTCGGTTGGAGCGCTGCGCAGAGTACAGTTGCATGGACCGGATTCCGGTGGACGCCACGCTGGCGGCCGCCCGCGGGATCCTGCAGGAGACCGGAGCCGGGCAACCCGGCCGGGGAGGATGAATCTTGAGAACGCGTCACACATTGAGAATCGCCAGAGGTCTGGCCCTGGGGTTGACGTTGATCGTTGGTTTGACGGCTTCGCTGGCGGTGGCCCAGGCCGATCAGGGCGATCCGGACCGGATCAGCGAACTGCGTGCGGGAATGAGTCTGGCGAAGAAAGCCGGGGCCAAGGGGCAACTGCCGGGGGCCTGGTGGAATCTGGACAAGCGCCTGGATGACGCGGAAAAGAACGGCGCGACCGACGAGCAGTGGCAGCAACTGGATGTTGATGTGCAGCGCCTGCAGAACGCCGCCGAGTTCATCGCCCGCCTGCGCAAACAGAAGAGCGGCATGGAGGCCCTGCTGGGCCGCTTTGATCAGGCCCTGCACGAGATCGGCGCCCTGTATGGTCTGGCCCCGGACCCGCGCCTGTCCGGCACGCCGGCTGCCCAGGACCTGTTGGAGCAGCTGAATAGCCAGAACCTGCAGCGGCAGATTCTGGTCGATTCCCTCACGGTGACCAATCGCCGCCTGCGCAGCATGGTGGAGACCAAGGTCATCTACCAGGATTCGATGATTACGGCCCTGCAGGTCGAGGTCAGTGCCCTGCACCAGAAACTGTGGGAGACCGAGCTGCGGGCCGGAGTCGCGGAGGCGGATCGCTCGGCGGCCGAATCCGTGCTCAGCCGCAAGCAGCAGCGTGAAGAAGCCATCGCCGGACTGCGGTCGTCCCTGGCCGCGGACGAAGGTGAGATCCTGCTGACGCCCGAGGGGGCGATCGTCATGCGCGTGTTCGGGATTTCCTTCGGCGTGGGCAGCGCCGACCTGAAGGCCGGGCAGCAGCCTCTGATCACCAAGGTGGCCGCCGCGGTGCGGCTGTTTCCGGGTGCCGAACTCCGGGTCGAAGGACACACCGACGATACCGGCAGCCGCGAAGCGAACCTGCGCCTGTCGCGCCGGCGGGCCGAGACGGTCGCCCGGGTGCTCGAAAAGGAACTGGGTCTTGCCGCCGAGACCATTTCCACCGAGGGGTTCGGTCCCGATCGACCGCTGGCGCCAAACAGCACGGCCGAAGGACGAGCGCGCAACCGCCGCATCGACGTGGTCATCAGTGGGGATTTCTAGCGTCTTAAACTGCTTGAAATGAACGAGATTCTGATTGAATGTCACAGAATGATCGCGGTTGATAGCTGGCGACACCAGTCTCGCGCCTAATTGTCACTTGCGGTTTGACAAACATCGTTGGCTTGCTACTATTCGCGACTGAATATCGATTGCAGAGTAGAAGACTCTGGTAGTTTTTGCAAATCCAAGACCTTGACCTGGAGGGAAAGACAATGCTGGCATTCCTGGCCCAAACAGACGCGGCACAGGCCGTGACCAACCCCGATGTCGTGGCGAACCTGATGAATTTCCTGAAGACCGAGGGGCCGGGCCTTGGCCTCAAGATCATCGGCGCCATCGTTATTCTACTGATCGGTCGGATGATCTCCGGCGCGGTGCGCAAGGGTGTGCGCAAGGTGATGCTGGCCCGCGGCATGGATGCCAGCCTGACCGGTTTCGTCGCCAGCCTGGCCTACTTCGCGCTGATGACCTTCACCGTGATCGCGACCGTGGGGCAGTTCGGCGTGCAGACCGCCAGCTTCGTCGCCATCCTCGGTGCCGCCGGATTCGCGATCGGCATGGCGCTGCAGGGCACGTTGGCCAATTTCGCGTCCGGCGTGATGATCCTGCTCTTTCGTCCCTTCACCACCGGTGATGTGATCGAGGCTGCCGGCATCAAGGGCAAGGTCGTGGATATCGCCATCTTCAGCACCACGATCAACACGCCCGACAACGTGCGCATCACCGTGCCCAACGGGCAACTCTACGGGGGCATCATCAAGAATTACAATGGCTACGACACACGTCGGGTCGACATGGTCATGGGTATCGGCTACGGCTCGGACATCGACAAGGCCATGGAGATACTGGCTGACCTGTGCGCCAAGGACAGCCGCATTCTGAAGGACCCCGAAGTGACGATAGCGGTGTCGGAGTTGGCCGACTCGAGCGTGAACATCATTGTGCGTCCCTGGGTGAGCAGCGCCGACTACTGGGGTGTTTTCTTTGATATGCAGAAGAACACCAAGCAAGCCTTTGATGCGGCGGGAATCGATATCCCGTTCCCGCAGACGGTTGTGCACCTGAACAAAGTGGAAGCGTAAACTGTCCCAACTTCCGGGAGGATTTGAAGACATGCGAAGCAGCAAGCGATGGGGCGGGATCGTTCTCGCCCTGGTCATGGTCGCCGCCGGTACGATGCCGGCGGTGGCCCAGGACGACGAGGTGGCCAGGGGCTGGCAGAAGGAAATCAAGATCGGCCTGAACATCCTGCAGAGTTCCTACAGCAACAACTGGAACGGCGGAGACAAGGGCTCTGTCGTGTGGGCCGGCAATCTGGACGCACGTTTCGAGCGCCAGTTCTCCGAGACCAC
>JAJRWA010000043.1 GCA_024277025.1 Candidatus Krumholzibacteriota bacterium
ACCAGGGCCGCCGCCTGGTCGCCGGTGCCCAGCTGCGGCATGACGATATCGGTCACCCGCCGGATCGACGGCTGCACGCCGATGAGCACGAACTCGAACAGGTCGATCAGATTCTGCGTTCGGGCGTCGCTATCGGTCTTCGCAATGGCCTTGCCGATGCGGTTGATCAGGCTGCCCAGGGCCTTGGCCGCCAGGTCGTCCAGACCGTCGACGGTAATGCCCTCCAGCCGGACCCGATCGGTCGGCGACAGCTCGTTCAGCAGGTCCAGGTATTCATCCCGGTTGATGATCGCGCCCAGGATTTCGCGGGCGATGGTTTCCGGGTCGGTGTATTCGCCGGCGGTGGAGATGTAGGCTTCCAGCCGATCCTGCACCGCGGACAGCAGCCAGCCGGGGTACTTCCAGTTGGCGATCCGCCGCAACAGGATTTCCACCGTCGCCGGCGTGAACACGGCCTGCAGATTGAAGGTGTGGGCGTGGCAGTTGATTCGCATCGGTAAGGCCTCCTATTTCCCCAGGAGTGAGTATTGGGCAGGAGGCTCCGGGCGACAAGAACCGAAATAGCCGGCCCCGGGCCTGCGCCCGGGGCCGACAAGGGACTATCATCCGGGTCGCCGGATCATTTCAGGAGCACCATGCGTTTGGTGAACTGCTGGTCGTTCGTTTGCAGCCGATAGAAATACACCCCCGAAGGCACCGGCTGCCCCTCCTGGTCCCGGCCCGCCCAGATCCGTTCGTAACGTCCGGCCGGCAGCTCGCCGGCGGCCAGCGTCCGGACCAGCGCGCCCCGCACATTGTAGATGTTCAAATCCACGCGACTGCGGTCCGACAGGCTGAAGCGGATCGCGGTCATCGGGTTGAACGGGTTGGGCACGTTCTGGTTCAGGGCCGTGGCGCGCGGCAGCACGTCGCCGGCCACGCCGGACAGGTCGGAGACCTCGAGCGTCACCGGCACCGCCAGCGTCGGCGTGACCAGATCGTCGCTCAGCACCTGGATCTGGCCGGTGTGGGCGCCCAGGTCCAGGCCGGTCGCGTCGAACGCCAGGGCCACATCCAGGCTGCCGCCGGCCGGCACGACGCCGGCGGTCGGACTGACGGACAGCCAGTGCAGCGGCGTGAGAATCTCGATCGCCAGGTTGTCGTGCAGATAGGCCGTGTTGTAGGCCATCTGCAACGCGATGGTGCCGGTGCCGTCCTGAATGCCCACCGTGCAGCTCGCCGGCCCGCCGACCACGGACAGGTATTGCATCCTGATCCCGCCGGCGGGGGACAGGATCACCTCGAAGCTGAACGGCCCCGTGCCGCTGTTGGGTCCGCTGTAGGGCATCACCGCATCGAACATCACGACCAGCTGGCCACCCACGACCTCGTAGTAGACATCGCCGCTGCCGGCCGCACCGAGATTCAGGTCATCCCAGAACGGGGCGATCAGGTTCTCCGGGCCTGACGAGGTCGGCAGGGACGAGTTGCTGTAAGCCGTCAGGGAGCTGGTGAAGCTGATGAAGCCGTTGGTTGAGATCCGGAATTCCGTGAACGTCGTGCCGTAGAACTCGAAGGGGAAGCCGATCGGCAACGGCCCGACGTTGACGTCGTCACCGGTGGTGAGGGCGGCGGTGCCGGTGGCGCTGATGTCGATCCAGTTGAAGGCCGGTCCGCCCGGCTCGTCGCTGTCGCGCCAGAAGTAGCCGTACAGGTCGGGGCCGCCGCTGCCCAGCGGCGTGGCGCCGAATTCCTGATCCGGGGCGCCCTTCGGTTTCTCGCTGAACTCCTCGCGGGGCTGGACGCCCAGGGCGGCCACGTGCTTGGAGTAGAGGTCGGGCGAGGGAATCGTGAAGTTCAGCTCGCCCTGGCCGCTGTTGCTGATGGTCATCGTCCGGGTCTCGGTCCCGTCCGGCACCGTCACCAGATAGATGTCCGTCGGGTCGACCGACACACTGCCGGCGTTGCGGCCGACACCGGTCAGATTGACCGTCAACTGGGGATTGTTCGGGTCATTGGTCGTCAGGGTCAGGCTGCCGGCGGCCGTGTCCGCGGTCACCGGAGTGAACGTGACATTCAGCACCGTCGAGCCGCCGACACCAACACTGAAGGGCGCGGCCGCGTCGACGGTGAAGACGGGGTTGTCGATGTCCAGCGCCGTCACGTCCAGAACGCCACAACCGGCGTTGGCCAGAGTCAACGGCAGGACGGCGCTCTGGGTCAGGAACACAGTGCCCAGATCCAGGTCCGTGGCCGACAGCATGGCGTCGGGCTGACCATCGAGATTCAGGGTCACCGGCACCGTCACATCCGGCGTGTCCGGGTCGTTGCTCAGGATGTGCAGGTTGGCCAGGGCCTGGTCCGCGCACTGGCCCGCCGCGTCAAAGCCGACGACCACATCCACCGTCGCCCCGGGGGCCACCGTGCCCGAATTGGTGTCCACCGAGAGCCACGGGTCGACCGCCTGGAAGCGGATGGCCAGGCCGTCGTGCAAGTAGCTGGTGTTGAAGGCCACGGTCAGGCCATCGCTGCCGTCGGCGTTCTGGATGCCGATCGTGGCCTCGTCCAGACGCGTCCCCAGCATGCTCTTGTAGTGGTACTCGATCCGCCCGCTGGGATACAGGTGCACCTGGAACGTGTACGGCCCGCCACTGGTGTAGCGCGGCACTTCCTGGTATTGGATGATCAGGCGCACGCCGTCGTCGTAGTAGTACGCCGAGCCGGCGGTCGAGAAATTCAGGTCGTCGTGGAAGACGGCCAGCAGGTTGGCCGGGGCGCTCGCGCTCGGCAGGTCGTAGTTGGTCAGCGTGGTGGCCGTGCTCGTGAAGCTGAGCCAGCCGTTGGAGCAGGCCCGGAATTCGGTCATCGCGGTGCCGTAGAACGGGAACGAGAAACCGATGGGCAGCGGCCCGACATTCTGATCATCCGCGTTGAGCGCGATCGCCGTGCCGACACCCGAGATATCGATCCAGTTGAAAGCCGGCCCGCCCGGTTCGTCGCTGTCGGTCCAGCGGTAGCCGAACAGATCCGGTCCGCCGGCGCCCAGAAGGACGGGACCGCCGACCCGCGGGTCCTTTTCACCCTTGGCCAGCTCGATGGGCAGGGCATTCTTGCGCGGCAGGGTCCCCGCGGTCTTGGTGAAGATGTATTCGGCGTCGGGAATCGTGAAGTCCAGGGCGCCGAGGCCGTTGTTGGCGATGGTCAGGGTCTGGGTCGAGGTACCGCCGGTGGGCAGGGTCTCGGTCAGGCTGGCCGGCGTCACCGCGATATCCGGGAACTCCAGACCGGTGCCGCTCAGGGCGATGACCAACGTCGGCGAATCCGGATCGTCACTTGTCAAAGTCAGGCTGCCGGTGATCGGGCCGGCCGTCGCCGGGGCGAAGGTCACCGGCACGACCAGGCTGGCGCCGGCGGCCACCACCTGGGGTGTCGTCATGGTCGTCGTGAAGTCGGCCTGATCGATGGTCAGCCCGGAGAGGTTGAGGTCCGCGCAACCGGCGTTGGTCACCGTCAGGTCCAGGCTTGTCTGGGCGGTGAGGTACACCGAGCCGAAGTCCAGCGCGGCCGGATCGGGCAGGATGTCGGGCGTACCGTTCAGGTCCAGGCCCGCCGGCACCACGACGTCACCGTTGAGCGCGTCGTTGCTGACCACATGCAGGTTCGCGTCGAAGTGGCTGCCGCACAGACCCGCGGCCGAGAAGACCACGTCGATATCCGTGCTGGCACCGGCGGCCAGGCTGCCGCTCGCCGGGCTGGCCGACAACCAGGGCGTGATCGCCACGAAGCGCACGGCCAGGCTGTCGTGGACGTAGACGCTGTTGTAGACCGTGGTCAGGCCGTCGGTGCCGTCGCTGTTCTGCAGGCCGATCGTACCGCTGTCGCTGGGATCGACCATCGTCAGGTAGTGGTACTCGATGGTGCCGTCGGGGTACAGGTGGGCCTGCATGGTGTACACGCCGCCGCTGTCGAAGTGATTAACCCCCGCGAACTCCACGATCAGCCGCGTGCCGTCGTTGTAGTAGTAGATGCTGCCGGCCGCCGAGGGATCCAGATCGTCCCAGAACAGGGCCAGCATATTGACCGGTGCCGTCGTCGCCGGCAGGGGTCCGTTGCTCATGCCGGTGCCCGTGTCGGTGAAGCTCAGCCAGCCGTTGGAACAGATGTTGAACTCGGTGTAGTCCACGCCATAGAACGAGAAGGGGAACCCGATGGGCAGGGCGCCGCTGTTGGCGTCATCGCCCAGGGTCACGCTCGTGCCCAGGGTGTTGATCTCGATCCAGTTGAAGGCCGGCCCGCCGACCTCGTCGCTGTCGCGCCAATTGTAGCCGAAGGTGTCGGGGCCGCCGGCGCCGTCCGGCTGGATGATGGGCTCGATGTCCGGCTGCGCACCCTTGGCCAGCACCGGGTAGTCCCAGACCCGAACCGTGGCCGTGCCCGATTTGGCGGGCATCAGGTATTCGGCCGTGGGGATCGAGAAATCGAGCACGCCCTGGCCCGTGTTGGTGATGGTCATGGTCTGGGTCGTGGTGCCGCCGGTGTCCAGGGTGGCCGCCAGGCTTGCCGGCGTCACCGCGATGGTCGGCGGACCCAGGGTCGTGACCGCCGGGCTGTTGGACAGGCCGCCCAGGTTCCCGTACTCGTCCCGGGCCCGGATGGCGAAGTAGTAGGTCGTCGAAACGGCGAGGCCGCTGACGGACATGGTTTCCGGCGTGCCGCTGATCGCCGGGACGGGTTCACCAGTCGCCTGGTTCGCCGCTGCCCAGGCGGTCTCGTCGCTGATCGGGCTGAGGGACCAGCGCATGTCGTAGTTGCTGGCGGTGCCGACAACGTCGTCGTCGCCGGGCGCCGTCCAGGTCAGCTCGAGCCAGTTCGAACCGATCGCGCCGCCGGCCAGGTCGCTCACCGCCGAGGGCGGGATCGTGTCCGGGTCGGCAATCAGCTTGAGGAGATTCAGCCGGGCCCCGCTGACACACAGGCCCGTCAGGCTGGGCAGGGGGTCGTTGCCGATGGTCATCAGCAGGTTCTTGCCGTCGGCGACCGAGATGCCGGGGAAGCGCCCCCGCAGCATGGCCATGGCGCCCGACACATGGGGCGTCGCCATGGACGTGCCCGAGTAGTCGCTGTAGGTGTTGCCGGGTGTCGTCGACCAGATGTGCAGCCCCGGCGCGGCGATATCCACGGTCGTGGCGCCGTAGTTGGTGGCCCACCAGCCCGGCTCGTTCACCGGGTTGTCGAAGTGGTCGGTGGCCATGACCGAGATCACATTGGGCACCTCGTAGTTGCTGGGATAGTGGGCGCCGGAATCATTGTCCGCGCAGTCGTTGCCGGCCGCGGCGATGAAGAAGATGCCCGCGTTGTTGGCCGCGACAATGGCCGCTTCCATGGCGGCGTCGAACGGCCCGCCGCCCCAGCTGTTGCTCATGACGTCCACGCCCAGGGCCGTCGCGTACTCGACGCAGCTGATGGCGTCGGCGGTGTTGCCGGTACCGGCGGAATCCAGGAATTTCAGGCCGACGAGCGAGACATCCCAGTTCACGCCGGCCACGCCGACACCGTTGTTGCCGGTGCCGCCGATGGTGCCCGAGACGTGGGAGCCGTGCCCGTTGTCATCCATGGGATCGGCGTCGCTGTTGGCGAAATCGTAGCCGTGAATGTCATCCACGTAGCCATTGTTGTCGTCGTCGATCCCGTTGCCGGCGATCTCGCCCGGATTGACCCAGGCGTTGTCGGTCAGGTCCGGATGGTTGTAGTCGATGCCGGTGTCGATGACGGCCACCAGCACATCCGGCGATCCGGTGTACACATCCCAGGCCTCGACCGCGTCGATATCCGCATCCGGCGTGCCGCCGGTCTGGCCGGTGTTGTTCATGCCCCACAGATCACTGAAACGTGTGTCGTTGGGGATTCCCACCAGATGCAGCACATAGTTGGGCTGGGCGTACTGGACCCGGGGATCGCTCTCGAGGCGGGCGACCGCCGTGGCGACATCTGTCGTTATCTTCCACTGTTCGGCAGCGATGCCCTTGAAGCTCTTGAGTTTGCTGCCGCCGACCGAGCTCAGGAGGCCGTCCTTGTCCGCCGCCGACGCATTGGCTGTGAATTTGACGATGACCTCGCCAGGCACGTATTCGTAGCCCGGCACGACATTGGCGAGAGCCTGGCAGCCCCAGACAGCCAACAACAGGAATAAAACTGCGGATATACGGCGTGAATAAGCCATCGGTGTCCCCCCGAAGAGTTGCTGCGGAATCCGGTCCATGGGTCCGGATAGCAGTAGATGCAGCGCAACAAGCCCCCAGGTCACGCCGGATACAGATTCGGATACTATCACGATTGGGGTGGTTCAGGCAACCGGCGGCGAGAAACTCCGGCACGAGAAACTTCGGCCATTGACTCCGGCGGCTATTCCTGTTCAAATAATCAACCTCGCCCCAAGAACCTTTGATAGTCAACGCAAGGGGGCGTCCATGACCGAATTCCTGCTGTCCCATACCAACTTTGCCATCTGGGCCTTCCTCTATCTGCTGGGCGGCCTGGTTCTGACTGCGGTCTGGACGTGGTCCTTCCGTCGCCTGGCCCGGGTGTCCACCGATCCGGTGGACCTGTTTTGGGAGGCCCGTCGCGGGGCCGCCGGGGGCGTGATCTGGTTGGCGATGCTCGCTCTGATTTTCTCACTCATGGTCACGACCGCCGACATCAACGCCGTGTCGGCCGTCGCGGCCTCAGACCAGGTGTCCGACCTGCTGCTGCAAAGTATCGCCCGGGACCGGTCGATCGTCCGCGCGCCCGCCGCCGGCATTTTCGGCATCGCGCTGCTGGCCATGCTGGCCGCCGGCGTCTACAGCGGGGCCTGGCGGGTTCTGCGCACCGGGCCCGCGAACCGGACAGGGGTGGTCGATCATGCCTAGCGCCCTGCACGATCTGCTGGCCAAGGGTGGGTTCTGGACTTCCACCCTGATGGGCCTGGAGCCCCTGTGGGTGGTCTTCCTGCTGGTGCTGATCGTCCTGCAGCGACGACGCCTGCGCCAGGCGGTCACCAGATCCATCGCCACGGCAGACTTCACTCCGGCGGACGACCCCCGTGGCGACCGGATCACAGCCGCCTGCGCGGCCGAATTCGGCCCACTGACCGGGGGTGCCGTCGGCCTGGCCTGGCTGAGTCTGTGGTGGCTGGTGGCGCTGATCGCCGCCCTGTGGTCCGCGCGCGCGCCTCTTGACCTGATGCGCTTCAACGAACCCGGCTACCTGGACAGCCTGACTGCCGGTAGCTCGATCGCGACCGTCCTCCGGGCCTACTCCAGCGTCCTGATCACCCGTTCAACAGCTGCCCTCCTGGGCCTGCCAAACCTGTTGCTGACCCTGCTGGCCCTGGACCAGATCCTCTTCCGACCCCGCACCAGGCTGCGCGATGAAATCAGGCGGCAGTGGTTGGCGACGGATCCGGAATCGGCGGTACCGGCCGAGATCCCGGCCCGGGCCGAGGCCCGCTTCAGCTGGACGGCGTTGTCTTTCAGCTGGGCCTGGCTGGCGGCCAAGGGACTCGGTCGCCGGGCCCTGCTGGTGGTGGGCCTCCAAGTCGGGCTGGGCATTCTCGTGCAAATCCTGGTGGCCTCGGGAGTCCTGCCCAGTCGCGAGTCGCCCGACTTTCAGTTGAGTGTCGAACCCACCGCCTGGAGTATCTTCTGGCGGCCGCTGTTGGGCAACGTGGCGCTCTTTGGCAGCGGACTGCTGCTGGCGGCGTGGGTTGGCGCACGCGGCACCGGCTGGGTGGACCGGGGAAGGTCTCCACGGAAACCTCCCCGGCCCGAGGTGGCCTAGCGCAGCATCTTCCACAGGTAGGCGTAGGTCAGCGCCCACATGTAGGCGCGCTGATTCAGGTTCGCCGCGCCGCCGTGACCACCTTCGGTGTTCTCGTAGTAGTAGGCCGGCTTGCCCATTTCGGTCATCTTCATGACCATCTTGCGCGCGTGGCCCGGATGCACCCGGTCGTCCCGCGTCGAGGTCGTGAAGAAGACCTTGGGGTAGGTCTTGCCCGCGTCCAGATTCTGGTACGGCGACCACTTCTGCATGTACTGCCAGTCGTCGGTATCGGGGTTGCCGTACTCGGCCATCCAGCTCGCGCCGGCCAGCAGCTTGTTGTAGCGCTTCATGTCCAGCAGCGGCACCTGGCAGACAACCGCCCGATACAAATCCGGACGCTGCACGAAGCACGCGCCCACCAGCAGGCCGCCGTTCGAACCGCCGACAATGCCCAGATGCTCGGGCGAGGTGACCTTGCGCGCGATCAGGTCCTCGGCCACGGCAATGAAGTCGTCGAAGGCGTTCTGGTGTTTCTCCTGCATCGCGGCCTGGTGCCACTTGGGGCCGAATTCGCCGCCGCCGCGGATATTCGCCAGCACATAGACGCCGCCGCGGCCGACCCAGCTCGTGCCCACGGTCGCCGAGTAGCGCGGCTTCAACGAGACCTCGAACCCGCCGTAGCCGTAGAGCATCGTCGGGTTCTTGCCGTCGGCCCGGTACCCCTTGGGCGTGAAGATGAAGTAGGGAATCTTCGTGCCGTCTTTCGAAACCGCTTCGTGCTGGTCGACCTTCATGCCGGTCGCATCGAAGTACTCGGGCATGCTCTTGACCCGGACGGCGGCCTCGCCTTCCCGCACCAGGTACAGACTCGACGGGGTCAGGTAGTCGGTGTAGTTGTAGAAGAACGTGTCGTTGTGGTCGTTGGTGCCGACGATGCTCGCGGTGCCCAGGCCGGGCAGGGCGATCTCTTCGTTGGTCCAGTCGCCATCCTTGAAGGTGTAGCGGTACAAGCGGCTGCGCACGTTGTCCATGGTGCTGACCAGCAGGTGATTCAGGGTGCTGCCCACACCACCGAGAGCCACGCGTTCTGCGGGCGTGAACAGCACCGCGAAGTCGCGACCACCGGCCAGGAAGGTGTCCAGATCAATGGCCAGCAACGCATCCTGCAGGTAGGTGTGGCCCGCCACGGTCCAGTCACTGCGCAGGGAGACCAGCATCTGTTTCTTGAAGATGCCCTGCAGGCTCGCGTCTTCGGGCACTTCGATCCTGATCAGCTTGCCGTCGCGCAGCAGGTAGGTCGTGCCGCGGAAGAACTCCGGCGTCTGGTGCACGACATCATAGCGGCCCTCGGGCGTGAACATGCTGTAGGCGCCGACCGAAACATCGGTATGCTCGCCCTCGAACACCGTCCGGGCCTCGCTCAGGTCCGTGCCCCGGCGCCACTCCTTGGCCAGGCGCGGATAGCCCGAATCCGTCAGGGTGCCCTCACCGAAATCGGTGCCGACCCAAACCGTATCGAGGTCCTGCCACGAAATGTCGGCCTTGGCCTCGGGCAGGCTGAACCCGTCCTTGACGAATTCCTTCCTGACCGCGTCGAACTCGCGGATCACCACGGCGTCGCCGCCACCGCGCGACAAGGAGACCATGAACCGTTCGTAGGCGGGCGGCAGGCCGCTGGCGCCCTTCCACACCCAGTTCTCGTCCTCGGCCTCGGCCAGGGCGTCCACGTCGATGACCGTTTCCCAGGCAGGCGCGTCGGTGATGTACTGGTCCAGGTCGGTGCGGCGCCAAATGCCACGCACGTGCTGCTCGTCCTGCCAGAAATTGTAGATGTACTCGCCCTTGACGCTCGGGTAGGGGATGCGGTCGCTCGAGTTGTAGATCTTCAGCAGCTGTTCGTGGATGTCCTTGAATTCCGGCACGGCTTCCAGCTCGGCCGTGTCCCTGGCGCTGCGCGCCTTCACCCACTCCAGGGCCTTGGCTCCGTCGACCTCTTCCAGCCACAGGTAGGGGTCCTTGTCGGCGGCCACGGCCAGGGTCGCCCCCAGCAGCATGACAGCCAGCAGTATCAGTTTTCCGAGACGCATGGGTTTCTCCTTCGGGCCGCTCCTGGGAGGATAGCCGACAGGGCGTGAATGATCCTGGGTGGGAGGGATCAGGTCGGGGGACCGCCTGCGAAGGTAGGCGGTCCGGGGGGGGCGTGTCAATGGGAGCGACTTGTCCTGGCCCCTCGCGGGCAAAAGGACTAACCTGACGCCGCCGCGCATCTTCAATATGAAAGGCCTGCCATGTCCCGCACCGTCCACATATCCAAGTCCAGATATCTCAACGGCCTGCAATGCCCCAAACTGCTGTGGACCCAGCTCAACAACCGCGAACTGATTCCCGCTCCGGACGCCGCCCAGCAGCACATTTTCGACACGGGCCACGAGGTCGGCGATCTGGCCAAGCTGCTGTATCCCGACGGGGTGGAAGTCCCCATGGACTTCAGCGATCTGGCGGCCACGGCCCGGGACACCCACGAACTGGTCAACTGCCCCCTGGACAGTCGCGTGCCCATCTTCGAGGCCAGCTTCCTGGTCGATGGCCGCTACTGCCGGGTGGACGTGCTGGTGCCCGCGGACGACGGCACACCGCGCTGGGATCTGGTCGAAGTGAAGTCGTCAACGCGGGTGCGGGATGTGAACGTCAACGACGTCGCCTTCCAGTGCGACGCCCTGACCCGGGCCGGTATCGAATTGCGCCACCTCTACCTGATGCACGTCAACACCGCCTACGTGCGCGGCGAGGAATTCGACGCCCACGAGTACTTCCACCTCGAGAACATCACCGAACGGGCCGAGGCTGTCCTGCCCTATGTACCGGCCGCAGTCGACAGGATGCTCGACATTGTCACCGGTCCGGATCCTGATATCCCCATCGGCGCCCGGTGCAAGAGCCCGTACACTTGCCCGCTGATGCCCCACTGCTGGGCCGTTCTGCCGGAAAACAATGTCACCGATCTGTACTACGGCGGCGCGCGAGCCTTCAGTCTGCTGGACGAGGGGCTTTTTGCCATCGCCGATGTGCCCGACCGACGATTGACGCCCCAGCAGCGCCTGCAGAAGCAGACCATCACCGCCGGTGAGCCCCACACCGATCCCGCGGCCCTGCGTGCCTGGCTGGATGAGTTGGTCTACCCGCTGTATCACCTGGACTTCGAGACCATGAACCCCGCCCTGCCGCCCTTTGCCGGACTGCGGCCCTACCAGCGGCTGCCGTTCCAGTTCTCCCTGCACATTCAGGACAGCCCGGGCGCCGAACCGCGCCACGTGGAATTCCTCGCCCGCGAGGGCGGCGACCCGCGGCCGGCGCTGCTCCGCGCCCTGCACGCCATCGGCGCTGAAGGTTCGATCCTGGCCTGGAATATGGGTTTCGAGAAGGGCGTGCTGAATGATCTGGCTGAATTGTTCCCCGCGGAAGCCGAGTGGCTGGCCGGCCTGAACGACCGGATGGTCGACCTGATCGTGCCTTTCCGGCGCTTCTGGTACCACCATCCGGCCCAGCAGGGCAGCTGTTCGCTGAAGGCGGTGCTGCCGGCGGTGACGGACCTGGGATACGACGAACTGGAGATCGCCGACGGCAACCACGCGGCACGGGCCTACTTCGAGGCGGTGTACGGGGCGACCACGCCGGCAGCGCGGGATCTTGTGCTTGGTAAGCTATTGGAATATTGCAAGTTGGACACGCTGGCGATGGTGGAGATTTTGCGGGTGGTCGAGGCGGCGGCTGACGGACAGGGCTGAATGCCGTGGTGTGAATCACGAGATGGTTGGCCGGGCAACCATCGTGGCCATCGCCGGCAGGCATGGTCAGCGGGGCAGACACCGGTTGGGCTTCCCTCCCTCCCCTCAGAGATCCCCAAGTGCTGCGTGTTTGCGAAGCATATACCGATCGAACTGTGGCACGGTGAAAGCAGCATAGCCATGCCCCGGAGTGTAGAGCAGTCCTTTGCCAATCAGCCTGGATCTGATGGGGCCCGCCTGTTCCGTTGTGCGCTGGATGCGGTTGGCTACTTCGCTTGCCCGGTGTGGCTCCGGTCCCAGTTCCGCCATGGCGTACAGATACTTCAATTCGAGTTCGGTCGCCCGGTCCACACGAACCCGAAAGAAGCTTTCGTCCAGTTTTGCCTCGACAAACGGCAACACAAATTCGGCCTCGGCCCTTGATATCGGCGAGTCAGATGCTTCATCCCAAAGAAACTTGCCATACTCCTGCAGGAAGTAGGGATAGCCCTGCGTGTATTCCACGACGAAATCGATCGCCCCGCTCTCATAGTCAAAACCCAGGTTCCTGACCGGAAGAACCAGTGCATCGCGGGCATCAGTATCGGGATCCAGTTCACCAATTCTGGGAAACTGAAATAGCCGTTCACTATACGACTTCGCCTCTCCGGCCAGCCGTGGTATTTGGGGAAGCCCCGCCCCGACTAGAGTTATGGGTAAAGATCTGCGGGTGCACTTGTGCAGGGCGGCGATCAACGCTTCCAGTTCAGTTGCGCTGAGATACTGGATTTCGTCCAGCAGAAAAACAACCCCCGTACCGGACTCCTGCGCCGCCTCCCCCAGGGCGACAAACAAGTCCGTAAGGTCTTCCGCAATCGCGCCGCTGTCACCGACCCCTGCAAGCGCCTCAACATCCAGGCCAGCTGTAACGGCCCCATCCGGATTGAATGTCACGGTAAACGACTTGAGGATTGAAGCTGCTCTTCTGGCACGGTCGGTCCAACGGGCCTTCGGTGCGATTTGCAGGAGCGCTCGCCTGACCTGGGATGAGATCTTTGAACCAAACAGGGAGTTCTTTTCCACCTCCCACTCGACTGTCGCCCAGTCCCGTTCCTCGGCTTTTTCGCGGAACACATCAAGCAAGACGGTTTTGCCGACACCTCGCAGTCCCGTGATGATCATTGATTGTTCTGAATATCCATTTTCAAGGCGTTCAAGCAGAACATCAAAAGACTCAATTTGGGCGTCACGGCCGACAAGCGCTGGTGGCTTGGTTCCGGCACCGGGCGCATAGGGGTTTATTCTTGGATCCATACTCGGCTCCTTTACAAACTAATCAAATATTACTCGATTTTGTTTAGTTGTGTCTAGTCTGTTTAAATCCGCTATTCCACCCGGTAATCCGCCTCACTCTTGCGCTTGAGCAACAGAAAAACCTCGCGAAACGCCGCCACCACGCCGACCAACAGGCCAATCACGCCACCCCAGGGCGCCCCGCCCAGGTATTTCTCCACCAGATGGCCCAGCACGTAGCCGACCACCGGCCCGGCGATCATCAGGCTGGGAATCAGGGTGTAGGACCCGATATCCCGCGCGGCCCGGCCGGCCTTGCGGACACCGCTCGACGGCGTCCCGACAGTCTCAGCCTTGTCCGTGCGCAGGCGTCCACGCAGTTCGCGCACCCGCTTGAGGTCCGGCGCCTTGGGATAGGGTTTGAAGTCGTCGCTCGACATTATGGCCTCCGTTGGGGGATCCATCCCACCATACCATCCGGCGTGATTTCGGTTAAGGCCATTCAACAACTGCCGATAGGACGACCGACAGAACTCGCCCCGAACACCAGGGTAAGGGATAGCCGGGCATGACACCAAGCCTCATCAATTCTGAAGTCATTCGCGACCTGCAGGGCGAGCCTCTGCGGCCGGATTCGGCGACGCTGCTCAAGGCCCTGGACAAGCTGCTGACGGTTGGCGCCTACTACTCGGCCGAGCATGAACAATACCTGATCGCGGCCCGCAAGGCGCGCGACATCATCGTCAAGGTCATCGGCGGGCCCGGCCGCCACGTGCCGATTGAGATCACGGCCCAGGGCCTGATGATCGGCAAACAGAACGTCGACCCCAACCACCGCAATGTGCGCCTGCTGCACGACCTGCTGGTGCCGTTGAACATCGCCCGCTTCGAAATCGACGGCGCCCTCAGCCCCGAGGATCTGCGCCAGGCCATCGCCGCCCTGCAACACCACAAGACCGCGCTCGGGCACGCCGCCACCTTCCAGGAAATCGTGATCACCGGCCTGCCCGACACCGTGCGTGCCATCAGCCGCAGCGTGCTGCGGCGGTCCGAAGCGGAAGCCGACAACCAGACAGCCGACGACGGCAACCGCTCCCTCGATGACCTGCTTGGCGCGTGGGACGAAAGCGACGGCGACAGTGGCGACAGCGCCAAGCCGGCCGGCGACGATCGGGCGCTGCTGACCAGGCAGTTCCTGGAACTGGTCACCCGGATTCTGGCCAACCTGGAGGGGCTGGCCAGCGCGCAGGGCATCCCGGCCGCCGATGGCTCCTATGTTTCGGTGGCCGACCTGGTCGAACTCAAGCGTACTCTGGAACATCTGGTGGAACTCGATCCGGATCCGGCCGAACTGGCTCGGCTCATCGCCCAGGCCCAGCAAGCCCTGGACCTGAGCCGAGATGTGCAGTCGGTCGATCTGGTGTTCCAGATCCTCAAGAAGGACATGAACAAGAAGGCCCCGGCCAAGCCCGACAGCCGGCCGAAAAAAACCCAGGTTGTCGAGTTTCGACTCACCGTGGAGCAAATGTTCGCCCAGGTCGCGGAACTGGAAGCCGACCCCGCGCCGGTCGCTGACCCCGTGGCCGGCTCACACGCCAACCAGCTCGGTATCGCCCTGCACCTGCTGCGTTCCGACCCGCCGCGCACCCTGCGCACAAGTCTGCTCGAGGTCATCACCGACGTGATCACCCGGCCGGATTTCGCCGAACACAATCTCACGCTCCTGGCCCAGGCCGCCGCGACGATCACCGGCGAAGAAGACACCGAAGTCGTCGACGACCTGCTGCCCCAGATCACCGGCGCCCTGCGCCGCAAACGCCCCGAACTGGTGGCTCGTTTCTGGACTGCGATGACGGACGGCGTCGGGCCGGACGGCCTGGTCGCCATGTGGCCCCATCTGGTCAACGACATCCTGCTGGGCTTCAACCATGCGCCGCGCGAAGCGGTGAAGAGCCTGGTGGTCACCGCCGGCAGCCTGCCGTTGCCAACGGCCCTGACCCAGGGGCTGCGCCTGGAAACCCAACCGGCGCTGCAAGCCCGCTCGGCCACGCGGGATCTCTTTCTGGCGCCGCTGCCAACGGTCTATCCGGTGCACGCCATGCTCCAGGCTTCGGCCCTGAAGGACTGGTGGGGCGAAGAGGTCTTTCACGCCCTGCGCACCAAGCCCTTGTCGCCGCTGGTTGATCTGGTGATCTGCGCCCTGGGCGGCTTCGACCCGCGCCACGGTTCCTTCTATCTCGATCTCATACGGCACGGTGCCAGCCAGGAAACGCCACCGGAACTGCGTGATCCCGTCGTGGAAATCCTGCAGGCGCGGCTGGAAAACCTGGAGCCGGGCGAGCGTGAACTTGAGTGGGTGCCGCGTGCCTTGACCGCGCTGGCCGGCCTGGCCCCGGGCGCCGCGCGACCGCTGCTGCAGCGGGTCGTTGACGAGCGCAAATTCTTCTTCTTCAGGGCCTGGCCCGGCAGTGTCCGGGCCGCGGCCGCCAAGGCCCTGGCGGCCGGTACCGGGACCGGGGAGGACCAGTAGCATGGAACAGCGCTTCAGTGATCTGATCATCCTCCTGGCCAGCGGCATCAACCAGCGCCGCATGTACTTCGACAACCACCCCAAGGTGCAGTCGATCAGCCGTGACTTCATCGAGAAGCTGCGGATCATGCTGAACGAATCGGGCACCGAGGAGTTCTCCTTCGGTGTCTTCGGCAGCAAGTTCATCCGCGAGGGCAAGTACCTGGTGGGCCCGTCCATCGCCGGCCGTTCGCTGATCGAGTTCGCCGAACACCTGGGTTGCGGCGGCTTCATCTTCCGGCTGCCCCTGGCGCCGGTCGACCTGGTGGCTTTCTTCCGGCTGGGCGCCGAACTGAAGGACAACGTCGACAACATCGAATCGGCCCGCGTCACTTTTGCCGGGGCCGGCCTGTCCCATATCAGCCTTTGCGAGCCGTTCACCGAGGACGGACAGGAGCGCACGGGTGGCAGCCACGAAGCCACGCCCGCCGATGGCACCGGCGGCGAAGTGGATTTCATGGCCGCCGACTTCGCGCCCCTGCTGCGGGTCTACCAGTCCCTGTACGAAACGGTCGCCACCAACACCCTGGCCTTGCGCGGCGACAACCGCATCGACCTGGATCAGGCCCGGACCTGCGGAGAGGAACTGGTCGCGGTCTCGGACCGGGGCGCCCTGGACGTCATGCAGTTCATGCGCTACCCCGACTTCGACAGCTACACCATCGGTCACTCGGTGCGCGTCGCGGCTCTGGGCGCGCTGCTGGCCCGCCAGTTGGGCTGGTCGCCCGAACTGCAAAGCGAGATCGCGACGGCCGGCCTGCTGCACGATCTGGGCAAGGGCAAGGTGCCGGATGAGATCCTGTTCAAGCCCGGACGCCTGGACGACGACGAACGGCGGGTCATGGAAACCCACCCCGTCCTCGGTGCTCGCGTGCTGTTGGCCAACGGCGAGAACAGCCCCATCGTGCTGGCCGCAACCTGGGGCCATCACCTGCGCAACGATCAGGGTGGCTATCCGGCCATGCCCGCCTGGTTCATCCACAGTTCGGCTGCCGCCCTGATCCATGTCTGTGACGTGTTCGAAGCGCTGACCGCCAGCCGGCCCTACAAGAACCCCATGAGTCAGCGTCAGGCCTACGAAATCATGCTGGCCGACGCCGGTTCATTCGATCCCCACATGCTGGCCGCGCTGGTGCGCGTGCTGGGCCTGTTTCCGCCCGGCAGCGAAGTCATGCTGTCGGACTTCCGGCGGGCCGTGGTGGTGGCCGCCGGCGCCGAGCCCCGCCAACCCCTGGTGCGGGTGACCCATGACGCGGCGGGCCTGCCGCTGACCCGCTCCCTGCAGCCCGCACTGCGCCTGGACCAGGAATCCGGCCTGGAAATCGCCGATTTCGTGCGTATCGGGCTTGATGGCGAGGAGCGCTCCCATTTTGAGGCTGTTATCGAAACGGCGTAACTGATGGAATACCGACCGTTTCGATCGTTTGTGTTCAATTTTTCTTGCCGATTTATCTTAAAAGTCTCCCGAAGGTGTCGAAATCCAGGGTTGGGGATACACTCAGGAGGAATACCGGTTTGTCCAAGAACCGTAAAAACAAATCGCCCAAGAAAACCGCGCGCAGACCGGCCGTCAGGAAAGTTGAGCTCCAGCTCACGCCCGACCAGACGCTGGCCATTGCGACCGAGCCGGTGCCGCTGGCGGAGACCCATATTGAACTCTTGCTCGCTCTGGACCGGATGCTCACGACCGGCACGTACTACCCGCCGGGTCACGCCCAGTACACGGCGGTCGCCAACCAGTGCTCGGCTGCCGTGGCCGCCGCCCTGCAGGACCGCACCACGCTGACGATCGAGGTCACCCCCGAAGGACTGGTCATCGACGACGGTCTGGCCCTGAAGGACGACCGCTGCGCCAAGCGCGTCTACGAATTGTTGGAGCCCTTGAACCAGGCCCTGCTCGAGATCCACACCGGCGTGACGACCGAGGACCTGCACGAGGCGTTGACGACGCTCAAGGTGCACCACAAGCAACTGACCGGCACCCGCAACTATCAGGAAATCGAAGTCGAGGGCATGCCCGTCACCGTGACGGTCACCGGTCGCGAACTGTATGTGCGCACCAAGAAGGGCAACGGCCCGGAAAAAACCGAAAGCCCCATTAACGAGAACTTCGACCCCAACATGATTCCCGACGCGGCCCTGGTTCCCACGCCCGAAGGCCAGATGATGGAGCGGGAATTCCTGGCCGTGATCCGCGGCCTGATGTTGAGCGGCTACCCCACGCGTCTGCAGGCCCTGATGAGCGCCGAGGACGCCGAGGCCAGCCGGATTCTTGGGACCTGGGTGCCCGACTATGCCATCAAGACGATCAAGGAAATCCTCGACGCCCTGGAGGCCACCCACTCGGACCCGATGATGCTGCAGCATCTGATCAGCCACGCCCAGACGGCGCTTGAACTGACCGGTGATCCCGGCCTGGTCGAACTGGTCTTCGAGAAGCTGCGCAAGGAGAACCTGGCCAAGCCCAAGAAACAGAAGTTGCTGGAGAACCGGCCCAAGCCCAAGAAGAAGCCCGTTCGCTTCACCATGAGCCGCGCCGAGCTGCGCCGCTTGATCGACGAGGTGAGCGGCCTGGCCGAGGAACGCCCCTGGGGCGAAGACATCATCGCGCCGGCCAACGCCGACTGCATGGGCATCTGCATCCAGATCCTGCACGTGGCGCCGACGGATGAGCTGGCCAACGGCATCGCCTCGACCATGCGCCAGATCCTCACCTCGCCCCAGTTGTCGGAACAGGATCTGGCCGTGGCCGTCGACGCGCTGACCGCAGTTTTCAGGGGGACGACGCCGAGACAACCGAGCTGGTCGTCACCATGATCTGCACGCCGCTGCGGCACGCCCACATGCACAAGCTGGGTCCGCTTTGGCTCGATGTGTGGCGGAATCTGCCCTCGTACAAGGAGAGGGAGCGCGCCTGGCCCCATGTGGTCAACGAACTGCTGATGGGCATGACCTGGGCTGACCCTCGCCAGAAGCTGGCCCTGTACCAGGAGCTCAGCAAGCTCAAGGTCACCGACCGGGTGGACATGCTCGTTCGTCTGGAGAGCCTGCAGGCCCTGCAGGAAAAGATCATGGCCAAGGACCTGTTCCACGCGCCGGCGCCGCTGCTGTACGGTGTGCACCAACTGCTGATGAATTCGTCCATGGCCGACCAGCACGGGCCGCTGATGCATCAGCGCCTGGCCTACCAGAAGGCCCACTCGCTGAGTACGCTGCTGGTCAACGTCTTCAACGACTACAACCGCGCCCACCGCAAGGCCTACCAGGCAATCCTGAACCAGGGTACTGAGGACAAGATCCAGCCTGAGCTGCGGGAAATAGCGGTGCGCCACCTGACGGCCACCCTGACCCGCCTGCCCGAAGAACGCCGTGACGAGCCCTGGGTCGCCAAGGCCATCAATTGGCTGGGACGTCTCGGCGGCGGCAAGGCCCGCTCTCTGCTCTTGAAAATCCGTGACGAAAAGAAATACATGGTCCTGCCGGTCTGGCCTTCGGGCTGCCGGGAGGCTGCCCGCGCCGCCCTCGCGGGTAACGGTCGTGACGAGAGGAGTCGTCGTGACGGCGGCCAATAGCAATATCTTCAGTGATCTGATCATCCTGCTGTCCGGTGGCATCAACCAGCGCCGGCTGTACTTCGATTCGCACCCCAAGGTCAAGAGCCAGGGCGACTCGTTCACCAGCCGGCTGCGCGAGATGCTGAACAACTCGGGTGAGACCGGATTCTTCTTCGGCGTGCTGAACGGCAAGTTCATCCGCGACGGCAAGTACCTGATCGGCCCTTCGATCATGGGCAAGAACCTGATCGAGTTCGCCGAGAAAATGAGTTGCGGCGGCTTCCTGTTCCGCAAGGAGGTGAGCGCCGACGAGGTCACCGGCTTCTTCCGCGTGGCGGCCGGTCTGCGCGAAGCCACGGCCGACCTGGCCGAGGCCCAGAGCCTGTTCGTCAGCGAAGGCATCGAGCACATCGAGCTGTGCCCGTACTATCGCGAGAATCGATCAGGGCAGAATATCGAGACCGAGAATCTGGCCATGATCGACCCCGGCCTGATCCAGTTCGACTTCAGTGAACACGGCGACGAAGACGGCGGCATGGGCAAGACCATCTCGGAGGAACTCGCGCCCCTGCTGCCGATCTTCCAGTCCATGTACGAGGCGGTGACGGACAACAACATCCACATCTCGCGCAATGAGGACCTGAACCTGGACAATGTCCTGTCCGTCGGCGAACAGCTGTACGACGTCTCGGACCGCGAGACCATGGACATCATGAACCTGATGCGCTACCCGGATTACGACAGCTACACGATCGGCCATTCGGTGCGCGTCTCGACCCTGGCGTTGACCGTGGGCCGCGAGATGGGCTGGCCCGAGGACATGCTGGCCGAACTGGCGACCGCCGGCCTGCTGCATGACATCGGCAAGGCCAAGGTGCCGGAAGAGATTCTCTACAAGCCCGGCAAGCTGGACGCCGAAGAACGCAAGATCGCCGAGAGCCACGCCGCCATCGGGGCGAACATCCTTTTGTCGCGCGGCGAGGCCAGCCCCATGGTCGTGGCCGGCGCCTGGGGCCACCACATCCGGCACGATGGTGGTGGTTATCCGGCGCACCACTCGTGGGCGGTGCTCAGTCCGATCGCCGGCTTGATCCAGGTCTGCGATGTGTTTGAGGCCCTGACGGCGGCCCGGCCCTACAAGCTGCCCATGCCGCCGCGCCGCGCGTTCGAGGTTATTCTCAAGGACCGCGCCGCGTTCTGCCCCGTGGCCCTGACCGCGTTGATCCGGTCGGTGGGATTGTACCCGCCGGGCAGCGAGGTCGTGCTGTCGGACAAGACGCGTGGTTACGTGATTAGCAAAGGCCCCGACTGGGAACAGCCCGAGGTGCGTGTCACTCAGCTGGCGGACGGGTCAAAGCTGGAGAAGGGCGACCAGTACGTGACGAAGCTGTATGAAGAGGAAGATGTCGAGGTCGCGGATTTCCTGATGGTGGGGCTGGATCCGGAGCAGGCGGAAGAGGACTTGATCGACGAGGATTTGATTGAGGCTTCGGAGCGCGAGGTGGATGCGATCATGGAGGATTCGACTACTTGAGAGGCGGTCAGCGGAACATGGATTTTACGGAGCCCCAGGACGTGGACTCTGTGGGGACGGGGCCGCCGGCGATAGGGAGATAATCCACGACCGAATGAATTGCCGGATCATCGTTCACATCCTGAATCCACATGGCTATCGAGTCTGGATCGGTCGTACCCC
>JAJRWA010000044.1 GCA_024277025.1 Candidatus Krumholzibacteriota bacterium
AGCGCGCGGGCGATGCGGCGCGTGTGATCGCGCATGGTGGCGAGCTCGGTCCCGGTGGTCTTGTATGGGGGGAGCACGGCGAAGCTGTCGCCGCTGTGGATGCCGGCCTCTTCGATGTGCTGCATGATGCCGCCGATCAGGACATCGTCGCCGTCACACACCGCATCGACATCGAATTCCACGGCGTCTTCGAGGAACTGGTCGATCAGGACTGGGTGCTTGCCGCTGACCGCGACAGCTTCCTCGAAGTATCGCCGCAGACCTTCGGTATCGTACACGACTCTCATGGCGCGTCCACCCAGAACATAGCTCGGCCGGACCATCACCGGATAGCCGATGGCCGCGGCCGTGGTGATCGCCGTGTCCACATCACCGGCCATGCCGCCCCGCGGAAACGGGATGCCCAACTCGGTGAGCATGCGGCCGCAGCGGTCCCGATCCTCGGCGCGGTCGATGGCTTCGACGCCGGTGCCGAGCAACGGCACGCCGGCCGCGGCCAGATCGTTGGCCAGGTTCAGGGGCGTCTGGCCGCCGAGGGTGACGATCACGCCCAGCGGCTGCTCGACGTCGATGATGTGCATCACTTCCTCGAAACGCAGGGGTTCGAAGTAGAGACGGTCCGACAGGTCGTAGTCGGTGCTGACGGTCTCGGGGTTGCAGTTGACCAGGATGGCCTCGATGCCCTCGGCGCGCAGGGTTTGCACGGCGTGGCAGCAGCAGGTGTCGAACTCGATGCCCTGGCCGATGCGGTTGGGCCCGCCGCCCAGGACGATGACCTTCCGCCGGTCGGTCGGTCGGGCCTCACAGCCGTCATCCTCCCAGGTGCTGTACAGGTATGAGGTTCCGCTGGTGAACTCGGCGGCGCAGGTATCGACGCGACGGAACACCGGCTGCAGGTCCTGGGCTTGCCGGGCGGCCAGGATCAGGCCCGCGCGCTGGCGCACGGTCTCTCTCGCGTCGTCGGTGGCGGCCTGCCCGGCGTCCCACTGCAGCAGCCGCGCCAGCCGTCGGTCGCTGAATCCTTCGCGCTTGGCTTCGCGCAGCAACTCGGCCGGCAGTTCACTCAGAGTGAAGCCGCGCAGGCGGCCCTCGACTGCCATCAGGTGGGCCAGATTGTCCAGGAACCAGGGGTCGATGCCGGTCAGGCGATGCAATTCTTCCGGTTCCAGGCCGCGCCGGAAGGCTTCGTGCAGATCGGTCAACCGGCCCTGGTTCGGCCGCATGAGCGCGGTTTTCAATTCGTCCACGGAGCGTCCGCTGGACACGCTCTCCCAGCCGTCCAGGTCCAGCTCCAGCGAGCGCAACGCCTTCTGGAAGGCCTCGCGGAAGGTACGGCCGATGGCCATCACTTCGCCGACCGACTGCATGGTCGTGCCCAGACTGTCGGGCGTGCCGGGGAATTTCTCGAAGGCCCAGCGCGGCACCTTGACCACCGTGTAGTCGATGCTCGGCTCAAAGCAGGCGCTGCTGGTGCCGGTGATCTCGTTGGGCAGCTCGGGCAGGGTGTAGCCGACCGCCAGCAGGGCGGCGATCTTGGCGATGGGGTAGCCGGTGGCCTTGCTGGCCAGGGCGCTGCTGCGGCTCACCCGCGGGTTCATCTCGATCACGATGACCCGGCCCGATTCCGGATCGACCGCGAACTGCACGTTGCTGCCGCCGGTCACCACACCCACGGCGTCCAGCACCTTCAACGCGTCGTCGCGCAGGCGCTGGTATTCGCGGTCGGTCAAGGTCTGGGCCGGGGCCACGGTCACGCTGTCGCCCGTGTGCACGCCCATCGCATCGAAATTCTCGATGCTGCAGACGATGATGCCGTTGCCGGCGGTGTCGCGGATGACCTCGAGCTCGTATTCCTTCCAGCCCAGGACCTACTCCTCGACCAGCACGCTGCCCACCGGCGAGGCGTTCAGGCCCTCGCGCAGCAGTTCGCTGAACTCGGCGGCCGTATGGGCCACGCCGCTGCCCGCACCGCCCATGGTGAAACTGGCCCGCAGGATCATGGGGAAGCTGATCTCACGCCGGGCCTGGTCAGCCTGCGCCAGGTCGGTGACCAGCACGCTGCGCGGCGTCTCCAGACCGATCCGGGCCATGGTTGCCTTGAATTCCTGCCGGTCCTCGGCCAGCCGTACGCACTCGGGCGTGGCGCCGATCAGCTCGACGCCATGCCGCTCGAGCACACCCGCGGCGGCCAGAGCCATGGCCAGGTTCAATCCCGTCTGGCCACCGACCGTCGGCAGGATGGCGTCCGGCTGCTCGGCCAGGATGATCTGCTCGACCATATCCACGGTCAGGGGCTCGATGTAGGTGGCGTCGGCCAGTTCGCTGTCGGTCATGATCGTCGCCGGGTTGCTGTTGACCAGCACCACGCGGTAGCCCTCGTTCTTCAGGGCCTTGACCGCCTGGGTGCCCGAGTAGTCGAACTCGCTGGCCTGACCGATGACGATGGGGCCGGAGCCGAGGACCAGTATCGTCTCGAGATCAGTTCGACGCGGCATGTTGCTGCAACTTTCGGTCAGAGGTCCGGCGTGCGCGCATCCGGTCGCTGAAGCGGCGGAAAAGATAGAGGCTGTCGCTGGGTCCGGGCGCCGCCTCGGGGTGGTACTGCACCGAGTAGGCACAGTGTCCAGTGGCCTGCAGCCCCTCGATCGAGTCGTCGTTCAGGCTGCGGTGGGTGACTGTGGCCACAGCCGGGTCCAGGCTCTCGACAGGCACCGCGTAGTTGTGGTTCTGGCTGGTGATCTCGACCCGCCCGGTGGCCAGGTTCTGCACCGGATGGTTGGCGCCGTGGTGGCCGAAGGGCAGCTTGATCGTCGTGGCGCCCAGGGCGCGGGCCAGCAACTGATGTCCCAGGCAGATGCCGAAAATCGGCACGTCGGCCGCCAGGAGTTTGCGCACCGTAGCGACCAGCTGCGGCTGACTGGCCGGATCGCCGGGACCGTTGCTCAGGAACACGCCCTCGGTCGGGCCGGCCAGCAGGACGTCCGCTGTCGTGTCGTGGGGGAAGACGCGCACCTCGCAGCCTTCGCGCACCAGCCGGTCCAGGATGCTCTTCTTCACGCCGCAGTCCAGCACGGCCACTCGGCAGGCGTTCGGCCCGTCCGGCGTGACCGGATGGGTGTAGGGCTTGTCGGTCGAGACGCGGGCCACCCAGTCGGTTTCCGCGATCGGCGGCAGGGCGCGGGCCCGGGCCACCAACTCAGCCGGATCGCCGGTGCCCAGCCAACCGCGGCAGGCGCCTTCGTCACGAATGGCGGTCGTCAGCGCGCGCGTGTCCACGCCGGACAGGGCGGGCACGCCGGCCTGGCGCAAGACCTGGTCCAAGGACTGTTCGCTGTGGCGATGGAAGGTGCGGCGGCAGAAATCCCGCACGATGACCGCGGCCGGATGCACCTGCGGCGACTCGTGGTCTGCGGCGTGGATGCCGTAGTTGCCGATGTGCGCCGCGGTGAAGACGATCACCTGTCCGGCGTAGCTGGGGTCGGTCAGGATCTCCTGGTAGCCGGTCATGCCGGTGTGGAAGACCACCTCGCCGCCGGCGGAAAGGGGTGCGCCGAGCAATTCGCCCCGAAATACGCGCCCTGTTTCCAGGGCGAGCCAGGCCGCCATCAACCGGCTCCCTGGTTGTGCTCCAGCCCGGTGCCGCGCGGCACCTCGTGCATCACGCCGACCACCCGGTCCATGGGATCGATCAGCGTGTCGGTGATGCTTTCGAGTCCCATCAGGTACTGCAGCAGTCGCCCCAGATCGAGGCTGAAGCCAGCGGGCTCGTGGACCGCGTCACGCACCGAACCATCGAAGGTAAGGCCGCTGTACGGCAGGATGTAGTGCATGGACCGGCTCAGCTCGGGCTGCCCCGGCAAGAGGGCCACGCCCGGCTGTTTCAGCTTCACCGGCAGTCCGGTCAGCAGGAACGGCAGGTTGCCGCAGTGACGGGTCAGGGTCGCCTTGGCCGGCTCGGGCAAGGCCTCGCCGAGGGATATTTCCCAGCCCTTGGCCGCCAGGATTTCCAGGGCCTCGGTGTAGGCCAACCGCATGTGGGGCAGGTTGATCATGCGGTCCAGGCGCGTGATGTGCAGCCCGCCGAGCAGGTCGGCGCTCAGTTCGCCGGCCACGGTCTTGAGCAGGCGCTCGGCCAGATCGCAGACACCGTCCAGATCGAGCCCCTGCCGCGAGACCTCGATCAACTTGAAGCCACGCAGTTCACGCGGTTCGAGCTTGCCACCCCGCGGCAGGATTTCGCTTTCGCACCAGACCGCCGCGAAGCCATGGGCGACCATGCCTTCGAGCTGCACCCGGGCCGGATGGTCGGCCAGGGCCGTGACCGGCACCTCGTGGTACTGCTCGGCCAGAAAGAAATCGCGCACGCTGCGGATCACCCGGTTGTGGATGGCCAGACGGCGGGCCAGCGGCCGGGGCCGTCCCGGCGCGTGGAACATGGCGGACTGGAAGCTGGGCACGGGCCTCAGTTCGGCGGCGGTCATCATCGCGGACTCCTTTTGACGCTCACGGGCGCCAGTTAAAGGCAGTGTCTGGCGGTGCCGGGCAAAAAAAATCCCAACGCCAAAGGCGCCGGGTTCAGCCGGGCATACGGGATTCCGATTTCTGCGCAGTCGGGGCGTTCATGCCGGTTTCCTTACGGGCTCACGGGCCTCGGTTAAAGGATCTCGCGGCATGATAATCGGCGGCGGCGGGGTTGTCAAGGGCGCCGTTGGACGCGCCGTTCTTGGCAGCGATCCGGCACGCGAGTTGTATTTCCGGGATAGCCAGATCTCTGCACAATAGTTGCAGATCCTTTCAATAATCCGCTGAATCGCCGGTTTTCGCCGGCGATTTGGCCAGTTTTTGACCAGAAGGGATGGATTTCATGTCCGAAAGCGGTCGGCCGGATGTCAGTATCGTCATGCCTGTCTTCAATAAGCTGGACCTGACCAGGGTCTGCGTTGATTCACTGCATGACGTGCCTGTGGACAATACCTTCGAGCTGATCGTCGTGGACAACGGCTCCAGCGACGGGACGGCCGACTGGCTGGCCGCCGAGCAGGCTGCCGGCCGGTTGCGCACCGTCAGCAACCCCGAGAACAAGGGCTTCGCCCAGGGGTGCAATCTGGGTGCAGCGGCAGCCCGCGGGCGCTATATCCTGTTTCTGAACAACGACATGGAAGTCATTCCGGGCTGGCTTGAACCCATGGTCAGCTGCCTCGATGACGATCCCGGCGTGGCTGTCGCGGGGGCCTGCCTGATCTACGCCGACCACACGATCCAGCACGGGGGGGTGGCGGTGGTCGACTATCTGGCCAACGCCAAGCCGGAAATCGGCGGCACGCATCTGTCGTACAGGAAGCCGGTGGACATGCCCGGCGCGCGCAAGAACCAGGAGATGCGCGTGGTGACCGGAGCCTGCCTGCTGATCCGCCCCGAGGTGTTCGAGCAGGTCGGCGGCTTCGACGAAAAATTCTGGAACGGCAACGAGGACGTGGACCTGTGCCTGAAGGTGGGCGAAGCCGGTTGGAAGGTCGTCTACCTGGGCGACAGCCTGATCTACCACTACGAGTCCCAGAGCGGCGCCCAGCGCTGGACGCGCACCCAGGACAACATCGACTACCTCAACGAACTGTGGCGTGGGCGCACCGGGGTGGATTTTGAACACCACGGCGACGAGGACTTCCGGCCCACGCCGGACAACCGGATCCGGCCCTGGGTGGGGCCGCAGCTGCGGTCGCATCTGTCGGGCGCCGACCGCGCCGACCCGCGTGCCTCGGTCATCGTCCTGACCTGGAACGCCCTGGACTACACGCGGCAGTGCGCCGAGTCGCTGCTGGCGCACACCGACCCACGGCATGAACTGATCTTCGTGGACAACGGTTCGCGTCAGGACACGCTGGACTACCTGGCCCAGCTCGAGCGGGACCACGCCCAGGTGCAGGTCATCCGCAACGGGAAGAATCTGGGCTTTGCCGCGGGCAACAACGTGGGGCTGGCCGCAGCCACGGGTCAGTACCTGTGCCTGTTGAACAGCGACACGGTCGTGACCGCGGGCTGGCTGGAGCGGTTGCTGAATCCCCTGGCGACGGAGCCGCGACTGGGTATGGTCGGCCCGGTGACCAACAGCATCACCGGCATGCAGCAATTGCCGCAGGTGAATTATGACCAGGAGACTCTGGCCGGCCTGGCGGATTTTGCGGCGCAGGTCGCCGGGGAAAACGAGGGTCAGGTCAACACCGCCCTGTGGATCGTGGGCTACTGCGTGGTGCTGCGGCGCGAGCTGCTGCTGCGCATTGGCGGCCTGGACGAGGGTTTCGGCCTGGGCAACTTCGAGGATACGGATTTTTGTCTGCGCAGCTTCCTGGCCGGCTACGGCTCGGCCATCGTGCCGGGCTGTTTCATCCATCACTTCGGCAGCCGCAGCTTTGTCGAGAACAAGTTGGACTACGCGCGCAACATGGATGAGAAATTCGAGGTGTTTCGCCGCAAGTGGGATCTGGCGGACGATGCGCGCGAGACCGGCGATTTTCAGCTCGAGCGCCTGATCTTCCGCGGCTTCGTGCCGGCGCTGCATTTTCAGCCGCTGCCCGCTTCGCCCCACTATTCGCCCCTGCCGCTACGGTCCTGGCAGGCGGACAAGTGGATCGCCGCAGGCGAGGACGACTTTCAGGCCGGCCGGTTGGCTTCGGCCCGGCGGATCTTCGAGGCGGTGCTGGCCCGATTGCCGGACAACGCGCGGGCGGCCAACGATCTGGCCTGCGTCCTGTGGCAGGGCGATGGCGATGAGCAGGCCGCGCGCCGGATTTTCAGGGAAGTCCTCGCGCGCGACCCCGGCAACGAGGACGCGCGCTGGAATCTGGCCGAACTGGGCGAGCAGGTGGCTGCCGGCTAGCGCCTTTTCTACTGCAGTGAGACGAGCGTCAGGACCAGGCCCCGGCCCGAATCGAGTCCGGTCATGGCCTTGCCCAACACCGCACCCATGGCGTGACTGTAGTCCGTGACCTTCATGGCGTGACCGGGCAACGAGGAAGTTGTCAGCAGGTCACCCGGCACGACCGGATGTTCGCTGGCATCGACCCACACATAGACCCGCCCGGTCAGGGCGACCGGATGGTCTCCGTCGGCGATGCTGCCGGCCTGGCCCATCATCATGCCGGTGCTCACGCCGCCGGCGCCACTGATCACGCCCGCCACGCGGCGGTCGTAGCTGATGTCGCTCAGCATGAGCTCGCCGGGATTGTCCGGATCGACGGCCACGACCATGCCGGGCCGGGGCGTGACGGCCGCGGCCAGGTCGCCCACCTGCGGCAGCGCGTTGACCGTGAACTGCTCGGAGAGATCGCTGCCGCCGGTGATTTCCAGGGTCGGCGTGCGGATGCGTCCGGAGCCGCCGTTGTAGGTCGCGTCGATCTCGATGGCGGCGACACCGAGGTCATCGTACAGGGTGACGCTGCCGCCGCTGGCGCCGGATCCGGAAACCGCCCGGACACCGAACTGACCATCGTCCGTCCGCAGGGCCAGGACGGCATTGGTACTGTTCTGGGCGTCGAGCTGGATGCGCTGCTGCACCGTCGGCAGATGCCCGTAGAGAGTCAGCACGCCGCCCTGGGTTTCTCCCGGGTCGCCGGCCAACTGCACCAGCAGGTCACCGGAATCCCCCAGGAAGTCCATGGTCGCGGAGTTGACGTTGACCACGTCGTGATCGTCGACACCCAGCTGCAGCGAAGGCGTCCCGGTTGGGCTCATGGCCCAGAGATTGACTTCACCCGCCGCAGCACCGCCGGTGTGGACGCCCAGGCGGAGGCGGTGGTAGTCGTTGCCGATCTGCAGGTCTCCCGAAGTGGTGGTCAGGTCACCATCGCCGCCCAGGATGTCCAGTCTGGCTGCCGGCAGACTGACGCCGACACCGACATCGCCATCGGTGTCCAACACCAGTACCGGCGTGCCCTGGTCGTTGGTTGACATCGTGTGGGAGAACTGCAGCTGGTTGTAGATCCCCTCCTGCCACATGAGCCAGCGCTGGAAATTCGGTTCCGACCGGTCCAGGGCGAGGCCGGGCCACAGCAGGGCCTCCACCTGCAGCATGGTCTGCCCGGAGGTCATCGGCTTTGACGTTGCCGTGCCCAGGGCGACGGTGCCGGTGCTGCTGTGATTGAGATTCGCGCCGTCGATGGCCCAGTCGCCGTCATCGCCACCGGTGCCGCCGATGGCGGAGATCGTGATGTCCGAGCCCGCCTGGCTGATGCTGACGTTGGCGCCGGCGACGAGTTTCACGTTGTCGCGCACATTGTTCACGCTTCTGACCAGCGTGCCGTCGGCGATCATCATGTAGGTCAGGGCGGAGTCCTCCAGCGCGGCCGCGCGGAAGGCGTACGGCGTACTGAGCAGGGGCACCCGCGGCGTGGACACCGAAGTGCCTTCGATAAGCATGGTCAGCCACATGGGATTGTAGAATGTCCAGGTCGTCAGCGGCGTGATCGAGCCAAGCTGCACGTCGAAGACACCGTTGACCGTCGTTACGGTCTGCAATTCGTCCCAGACCCTGGTCCCGGCCCAGGGATCATTGTAGAGCCGGAAGTCGATGGTGTAGTCGCCATCGGGGACGAGATTGCCGGTATCGTCCGTCAACAGACCCTGATAGCTGATCTGGCGGGGCACGGCGCCGGCCTGGGCGGCAGGCGCGGCGGTCATGATGACCAGGCCGGCGGCCAGCAGGACGAACGCCAGCCGGAATTGTCGGGTTCTGGTGTTGGCGTAATACATGGAATGACTCCTTACCGGGCTACTTGATCAGGGTGATGCGACGGCTCTGCGTGAAGGGGCCGGCCTGCAGCCGGTAGACATAGATTCCGCTGGACAATTCGGTCGGGTGAAAGACCACTTCATGTTCGCCGGCGCTCAGGTCGCGGTCGATCAACCGGGCGACGCGGTACCCGCGGAGGTCAAAAACCTCCAGGCGAACGGGTCCGGACCGGGCAAGAGAGAATCTGATTGTTGTGCGCGGATTGAAGGGATTGGGAGCGTTCTGGTCCAGCCGATTGCGGAATGGCACGGCACGCGGCGGTCCGCCGACGGCGGACAGCCCCGACCGGGGCATGGTGTACCAGAAGCCAACGCCGTGTTGATACGAAGTGTTGGCGAACCAACCGGCCGGCGCCTGGCCGATGGTGCCGCGGGTCCTGAAGGTGCTGGTCCCCAGGTTGACCGCCCCGCCGCCGATCACCTGCTGTCGGACGGCATAGGTCGCGGCGGTCGCGCCGGTCGGCAGACAGGTCGCCAGGGCGAGGACCAGGCCGATGAGACAGGGGAGCCGGTGTTTCATTCGAGTGGACCTCCGGTTCAGGAACTTCGCACCCCGCAAAGCTGGTGGGGCTCGATGTCCAGGAAACACCACCGGCAAGCCGGGAATAGTTGCAGGCACCTCTGGAATTCTTTGGTTGGGAGGCCGGCGAACAAGAGAGGAGAAATGCTGTCACATTTTGAGCCGGGTCTCATACCTACGGGGGAAGGCCTCATGTGAGGCACCTGCCAAGACGACTTTCACTGGAGGATTAAGATGCGCAAATACATGCTGCTGATCGCCCTGCTGGCTGCGTCCCTGTTCCTGTTCGGTTGCTCCCAGGACAATCCGACCACGCCGGTCACGACGGACCAACTGACTGTTTCGGCCGACAAACACGGCGGTGACGACAATGACGGCGGTGACGAGAACTACGTCGCCCGCTACGAGATCATCGTCGAAAACCTGACTCCGGCCACCGGGCCCGGAGCCAGCCAGCCCTTCTCGCCGCCCATCCTGGCCACCCACAACCGCCGGATGCACATCTTCAAGCGCCACCACTACGCCAGCGACGCGGTTTCTCAGCTGGCCGAAGATGCCGTGGCCGGTCCGTTGCTGGACATGCTGCACGCTTCGCCGCGGGTGCACCGGGTCGCCATGGGTGACGGCGTCGTGCTGCCCGGCGGCGAGACGCGCTTTGAGATCGAGGCCACCAAGGGTATGCGGCGCCTGTCGGTGTTGTTCATGCTCGTCAATACCAACGATGCGTTCGGCGGCCTGGACGGCGTGAAACTGCCGCGGCGCGGCGAGAAGACATTCATGGTGCGCGCCTGGGACGCGGGCTCCGAAATGAACACCGAGCTGATGACCGATATTCCCGGCCCCTGTTGCGGCAACCCCTTCATGGGCACCGACGAGCACCGTCGCATCCGCAAGCACAAGGGCATCATGGGTGTTGGCGACCTGGCGGCCGACACCTACGGCTGGGAAGGCAAAGTGGCGCGGGTTACGGTGCGGCGCCTGGATGACATGAACGAGATGGAGGAGGACGACTAGTGCTCTGTCAACATTCAGAATTGTGATTCACGTTAGCGGTAAAATATGAGAACATCTCGGTAGCCAAGGAGGGCTACCGTGGAAAAGAAATACATTGTCCGCCTTACCGATGCCGAGCGAAAAACGCTTTGCAGTG
>JAJRWA010000045.1 GCA_024277025.1 Candidatus Krumholzibacteriota bacterium
GCTGCCGCCGTTGAAGATCGGCATCAGGGCCTGGAAGCGCGTGATGAAGTTGTTGGTCTCGCCCGGATAGTTCAAGACGGCCGGGTTGAAGTCGGCCGGCGTCACGACCCGGTTCTGCAACTTGTAGCCGAAGCTCATCAGGGCGTCATCCGAGCGCAGAAAGAACTCGTTGACCGAAACCTGGGGCAGAAAAGCACGCCAGGCGCCCTGGGCGTCTGCGGCTGCCGCGTCTTTCATGGCGCCCGACGCCGCCAGCATTTCGTTGCGTTCCAGGGCCAGGGCCACGACCCGATCCCGGCTCACATAAAGCGTATCCTGCCGGACCTCGCCGAGTTGGGACCAGGTGGAGTCGGGGACCGTGGCTGCCTGGGCCAGTCCGACGGCCGGCAGCAGGCAAACGGCCGCCAAAGCCAGCAGACCGCGCGCAATGAAGTCAGTGCGATTCATGGCGTAACCTTCCCGGATTCAGTTGTTCTGCCCGGCGGTTTCCGGGGCACCCAGTTTCTTGAGGATGGTGGCCAGCAGGCACCAGTTGGTGAACCCGCTCTGGAAGAGATTAACCCCGACAAAGGCGGTGAAGTAGAGCCATTTGGGGCTGACGTAGTGGGCGAGAGCCAGACTGATCATGATGAACGCGCCGGCAATAATGTGCAGTAGTCGGTTGACGGTCATTGCATGGCCTCCTTTTGTGTGTTTGTCCCTGATTTGGGGGGTTATCGCAACTGGTTTCTAATAGTTGCGAATATCTTAATACAGTTTACTTGGCATATATTAGCGGACGTTGCGGAAATGTCAAGGCGGGGGCGGAGAAAAATCCGGTCCGGCGCTGTTAGATTTGACCCGGCCGCACGATTCCCACGGACAAGACATATCTCAAGACGGTTTAACGTTGGTCGTCCATTGCACGGACGGCGAGGAGGGGATCGGATGGTACGCGATCGAACGAACCGAAAACGAAAGGTATTTGGAGCGCTACTCTAGCGTCTTGACCGGAGCGGTGGTGTTGACTGGCAGTCAGTACGCTGCCAGGGCCGCAGTGGTACCGGGAACCGGCAGCGGGGGTGGTCCGGATGCCGCCTGCCGGAATTGTGTGGAAACAGGGGTGCCCTCGTTGACACGGCCCCGAACCGCTGGCCGGGTGGCGCGACAGTCAGCATCCTGGCCGCCACGCCGAACCCGTTCAACCCTGCCGTGGAAATCTCATTCGCAAGCCGCCGCACCGTTGACCTCTCCCTGGAGATCTATGACATGGGCGGCCGGCGGGTTCGGATCCAGCCACTGGGCGTGTTGGGGGTCGGTGAACATCAGGCCCGCTGGAATGGCCGGGATGATGCCGGCAAGGATGTGAGTTCCGGCGTCTACTTCGCGCGTGTATCCGGTGCCGGAGCGGCGTCGGCCATGGAGAAGATCGTACTGGTGCGATAGTACCTGTGAGCCCACGGGCTACGCAGGAAGGAAGCCACCCGTAGCCGGCGAGACTGCGGGTGGTTTTTCGTACCCGGTGGGCTGTGAGGTGCCGCGTGGGGCTGTGCCGCAAGGAATCGGTCGGAACGTGGGATTCCGACCGGTCAGAGTGTGGCTTCAGCCACCACCGCCGATCAGCCGAAAATTCGACCAGTAGACCGGATGGGCGAACGGCCGGCGTCCAGCGGCTCCCGTCAGGTCCCGCAGCCAGCGCTGGGCTTCGGCCAGGGCGAAGCTGTAAGACGGCGGTGTGGCAACGGCCGGTTGTACCCGTGGCGAGGACCGGCCCGAGATATTGGCGTAGAACCGTTCCATCAACAGCGCCGTGGCGATGTCGTCGACCTTGCCGGTGCTAAACAGTAGGTTGCGCGCCCCGGCGGCATGCAGGGCCTGGATGAAACCCAGGGGACCGGAGGACTGCGAAGCGGGCCCGGTGCCCGTCTGGCAACCGCTGAGGGTGACCAGGTCACAGTCCAGAGACCAGCCGAAGCCGATCTCCTCCACGTAGAGCAGACCTTCGCCGTCACGCGGTGAAAGGGCCAGCGCCGAGCGCTCGGGCATGGCGTTGTGCATCAGGGCGTGGGTGGCCAGGTGGATCCAGCGGAAGCGGTGGGTCCGGGTACAGCGGCAGGCCAGATTGAGATTCTGTTCGGAGGCGCCGTGGCCGGTCAGCAAAGTGACCGTCGCGGTCATGCCGGCGATGGCCCGGGCCTCCCAGCCCGAGCTTTGCAGCGGCGGCAGGGTCGCGAGTCCGGCCGCGCCCTCGGCCAGGACCCCGTTGACCTGGGAACGTGACAGGACCGTATTGGCGTAGGTGGTCAGGGCTTCAGCCAGGGTGGGGTTCACCGCCGTGGGGCTGGTGGCCGTGACATCATACTGCGGGTCGCCCAGGACCAGGCTCGGCACCTCGGGACCGGCCGGAGTGCGACGCTCTGCAGTCAGGCTTGCGACGTCCAGCAGATGTCGAAAGGCGAAACGGTCGACGAGTTCCCGTCCGGTGTCGTCGATCAGGGCGGGAAAGGGAAAGCCGGCCTGCAGCTCGCCGGCCATGAGCAGAATCTCTTGCTTGCCGGCCAGCGCGGCTTCGAGCGGTGCAAACCAGGCTTGGTAGAGTTCGTGGCGGAGGGTCGCCAGCCGTGGGTCATCCGGCAGGCGGGTGGGCCATTCGCTGGCCTTGGCCACGAGTTTCGCGTAGGCCGGCCACAGTCCGGGCGAGCTCGGGGCCGGCAATTCCACCCAGAGGGGCGGACCGACCTGGCCCAGCACCACGGCGTGAGTGACCCGGGTCCAGCCGGGGAGCCGTTGCGGCGCGTCGTGGTTGGCGGTGAAATACCCGACCAGGACCTGGTCGGGCGCCAATTGCCGTTGAATTGTCGCCACGCCTGGGGCGGCGGCCGGTGCGCCGCCGAATTCCGCGCGCAGCCTGGCCTTGAGCAAGAGTGATTGTGCCATCCGTTGCCCGTATCGAGCCAGGACCTTGACGGCTCGCTGTCGCGCTGCGCCGTCGGCCGGTGACAGGCCCAGCGTGTCCAGGGCGGCCTCGGCCGCACCCAGCAAATGGACGGCCCTGGTTGCCCGGTCGCGCACCCGGGCGGCGAACTGCGGATCTTGCTGCCGTGCCCGGGCGAGGGCCTGAGCCTGGGCGCCAAAGATCCGGTGTCCGGCGACAAAGGCCAGCCAGGCTGCTTCCGGATCGCCGTCGTGCAATTCGAGGTCGGCGATGGCGCTGTAGAGGGGGCTGGTCAACCGCCGCCGACTGAACCCGGGGAAGATCCGGTTCTGCGCCTCGGCAAGCGTGGCCGCCGCCTGGGTGTACAGGGCCAGGGCGCCGGCGCGGTCGCCCTGCGCCTGGGCGACCAGAGCGAGGTTGCTTTGGATGGTTGCCGCCAGTGGGTGCCGGGGCAGCCCCAGTTCGCGCAGGTCCTCTTGGCAGTGACGCAACTCCTCACCCGCGGTGTCGGGGTCGCCGGCAAACAGGGCGGTGACTGCGCGCCAGCACTCGTTGTCGACCACATCGAGCTCGTGCCGCTGATTGGCCTGCAACCGTGTCGCCAGGGCCTCGGTATACAAGCGAACGGCACGCGGATAGTCACCGGCCGCGCGCACGAGGTTGGCTTCGGCCTGTTGCAGATCCGCCAGCACCCGTGGGTCGGCCGGAGTTGCGACCTGGGCCGTCGTCAGGCCCTCGGTCACCAGTTCCCGTGCTGTGGCCCGCGCCTGCGGTCGCCCCGAAAGGCGCACCGCCAGGGCCTGGGTGAGCAGGAAAGGGGCCAGAGCCGGGGATTCCGCCGCCGGCAGGGAACGGGCCAGGTTCAGGGCCGCCTGACTGAAGATCAGGGTGGTGCCGGTGTCGCCGCCGTGATGGGCGACGACCGCCAGGGTGCGGAACACGTCGGCGGTGGCCGCGGTGTTGTCCGGCCGAAGGTCCAGTTGGCGCGCGGCCAGGGCGAAGGCTTCAACGCAGTACTCGCGCCGTTCGGCCATTTGCCGGGCCAGCAGCAGCGAGTCGGTTGCCGCCAGACCGCCCGTCGCCGCGCCGGCAGGCAGTTCGCTGCAGAGGGCAACCAGGGCTGTGCCAAAGGCCAGGAGTCGGCAAAGCGAGCGGATGACAAAGACTCCTGTCCGCAACAGCAAGCTGCTGCCGGTTGGGTGGCTGCGATCCCCTCGCTCGCCGATTGTACCAGATGTGCCGCTGAAAAAGCATTTCACATCCATTTACTGTGATATGCGATAATAACCCTGCCCTTTCCCCGAAGGATCAATCACCCATGGCCTCTTTGACCACAACCGGATCCGGCGGCGCCGCCCGCTGGCCGCAGCGCCTGCAAGCGCTTGTGGCGCAGCTTCATGCTGGCGGTGAAGCGGCGGGGCGCGAGTCGCGTGGTGAAATCTGGCTGATACTGCGGACGGTGACCGCTGGCTACGTCCGTTTTCACGGCACGCGGCGCGGGCGCCTGTCCGCCGCCGAGGTGGCTGATATTTCCGCTCAGAAATCGTTAGATTTGTTGCTCCGGGTCGATTCCCACCAGTGGCGACCGGACCGGGAGGACCCGGGCCAGGTGCGGGCATTTATCTCGACGGTCAGCCGTAATGGTGTGGTCGACGTGTTGCGTCGGCAGGGGCGAACCACGAGGCTCCCGGACCCGGAAGAACTGGCGATGAGGAATCCACAGCCCAACTCTGCAGCCGGGGCGAACGAACGGCCCACCGACCGGGTCGAGGCGGCCGAGTTTGTCGAGTGCCTGCACGACTGCGTCGGCGGTTTGACGCCCCGGGCACGCAAGCTGTGGTTCTTCCGCGTGTTGTACGAGATGCCAAGCAAGGGTATCGCCAACCATCCGGAAATCCGGATGACCGTCGGCCACGTCGATGTAGCACTCCAACGCTGCCGGCGGACGATCAGCGAGTGCATGGCCGACAAGGGCATGAAACTGAGGGTCTTGCCGCCGGGGACGTTTGCCGCGCTCTGGGAGTTGTGCGTGCGGGACCGGGGTGTCCTGCTGGAGGAGGAAAGCCATGGCTGATCGGCAGTCGGCAACCAAGCTGGAGCGGGCCCTGGATTTCGCCCTCGGTCTGCTCAACAAAGATGAAGAGCGAGCACTGTTGGCGGAGGCCCGCGAGGATCCCGAACTCGAAGCCCTCATCCAGCAACAGTGCGCGAACCGGGAAAACGCCCGCGGAGAAGGCCTGCCCACTACGATTTCGCTGAGCGGAACCAATAGGCGGCGGGTCGGTTTGCGTCGGCCGCAGATCCTGGTGGCCGGATCGTTGCTGGCTGCGACGCTGGCGTTTTTCTTTCTCGTTCAGCCCCGGCGGCAGCCCGCTTCGTATTGGTTGCCGGTGACCGAAGTGGTGAATATCCAGCGGTCAGCCGAGGGTGATGGCGTTGTCCTGCGCACGGGGTTGGATCTCTATGCGGCCCACGATCTCACGGCGGCGATTGCAGCCCTGGAGCAGGCACCGGTGCAGGGGGCGCTGGGTGATCTGCGGAATCTCTACCTGGCCAGTGCGCTGCTCAACAGCGGGCACCGGCAGGAGGCCCGGCAGGTTCTGGGGCGGGTGGACGTGCCGTCGCTGCCCTATCCCTGGCGCGAGCGGGCGGAGAATCTTCAGCGCCTGAGCGGATCCGGACGAACCGAAGACTAGCCTCTGCTCAACGCACAAGTGTCAGCGACTCCACGCGCACTTCCGGCCCTGCTTCCAGCCGGGCAAGGTAGGTTCCCGCCGGCACCGGTCGTCCGGCCTGGTCCAGTCCCCGCCAGACGGCCTGATAGCTTCCGGCTGGATGATCCGCGTCCAGCAGCAACCGGACCAAACGGCCCCGCACGTCGAATACCCGCAGCCGCACGTGCCCCGCCACCGGCAAGCCGTACTTCAATGTGGTTGCGGGATTGAACGGGTTGGGAAAGTTCGGACCCAGCACCACCGTGGCCGGCGGCACGGGCGGTGTGGTCACCGCTTCGCTATTCGTCCGGGCGAAGGTCGGCGGGTCGAGCAAGGCCCATTCGCTGCCGCCATCGGTCGTGCGGCCGCGGCTGATGTCGGCCGTCTGGGCCCCGTAGACGATCGTGTCGAGGGGCCCGTTGCCAAAGGCCAGCGGCTTGAACAGACCGATCTCCTCGCCGCCCCCGCTGAGCTTGAAAGTGGCGTGCAGCGGCCCCTGTCCCGGCTGTTTGTCGCACCAGACGATCAGGTACTCGCCCGCCGGCAACAACACTGCCGGCAGTTCCCACTTGTCCGTCTCGGCCAGATCATCGGTCAGGCACACGCCGGTCAGATTCAGCGTCGCGGGCCCGGCGTTGTAGAGCTCGATCCAGTCCGCGTGGTCGCCGCCCTCGTCCTGGGCGTCGGTGTCGTTGCTGGCCAGGAATTCGTTGATGACCAAACCGGTGTAGTCGCCGCTCCAGGCCGGCAGGTCAAACTCGGCGCTGAAGGAGTCGGCCTGGGCCACAAAGATCGGTCGGCGGTTGCGCAGCCATTGTTGGGTGCGGACGACGTTTGTTTCATACCAGTTGGTTTGAAACCCCTCCCAGCGCGCGGCGTGGCCGGGAATCTCTGGCCGCTGCTCGACGGCCAGCGCCGCGATCCGGGCCACCAGATTGTCCGCGCTCATGGGCCCGTCCAGCAGGTATTCCAGCCGGGCGCGGAACAGCGCCCGAAAGTCGCGGTTGCCCAGCAGGGTGCGGAACATGGTCAGCCACTGCTGGTCCGCTTCGGTCCAGATCCGGAAGTCATCGCGTGCCTGGTAACGGTACCATTCAGTCTCGTTGCGCGCGGTCAGGAAGCGGAACATGTTCGCCTGGAGGTCGGCTTCGCGCAGCAGTAGATCCTCGTCCCACATGACCACGCGCCAGGGTTGGTCGCCGGTCTGCAGCAGGCCCAGATTCCAGGCGAATCCATTGTCGCCGGCCACGCAGTACATGTTGATGATCTGCCAGTCGATGTAGCTGGCCAGATCCAGGTTGTGCCGCACCCAGGCCAGCCACTGGGGGTTGTCGGGTCGGCGCACGTCCGCGAATTCCGCCAGGAAGGACCACCAGCCGGCCGCGTCACCCTCTTTGGTTTCACCGTCCTTGATGAAGTTCAGCCCGCCGGAGCCCAGGCCGTGCGTCGTCGCGAAGAACTTGTCGTCCAGGCGCTCGCGCAGGCTGTACGCGCCCCAGTACTCCCGGTTCAGGTAGACCGCGACGAAGCGGTAGCGGCTGACCAGATGACCCAGGCTGCCGAACAGGCCCTCGGCCAGGTTGGTGTTCAGGCACAGGTTGTCATAGCGGCTGGTGCGGATGATCAGGCGCTCGAAGTCCGTGGGACCGTCGCTGAAGAAGGGAAAGTCCAGCACGTCGCTGTCGCCGTAGTCGTCGAAGTAGAAGCGCAAACCCTTCTGGTGGAAGTAGCGGCTGTAGCCGCCGTGGATGCGCAGGCCGATCGGCTCGTCGACAACCAGGCCGGCGTCCGGTTCGTAGTACTGGAAGCGGGCTTCGCGCTCCCAGTCGCTGCCGTGGTTGAGGAAATTGAAGTCGTCGCCGGTGGCGTAGATGCCGGTGGCCGGATCCCACAGTCCGGTCGAATCGCAGGTGATGCTGATGACCGGCACGTCGTGGGCGAGGGGGTTGAACGGGCGCTGCAACTGCGGCGCAACCGACAGGGCCGTTTCGTCACCGACGTCATCGACCAGGACCACCGGCCGCGGTCCGGACCAGTTCCAGGGGAAGCGCGTGGCAAATGTGTTGGCGTCCACCCTGGTGAACAACGGATCGGGCGCGGCCAGGGCGATGGGCCGGTCGGCGCGGAGGGTCACCAGGATGCTGCCGTCCTCGGCGGGCGGCAGCGGAAATTCCGGGTCGGTGACTTGTCGCCAGCCGGATGATGGGCTCACCACGGCCAGGCGCGACGCGACGGCCGAGCCGGTCAGAATCAGCACAGCCGTGACAGCCAACCAGGTCCGGGCTCGTGTTCGAAAATGCGGCTTCACCTTGCCTCCCGTTTGCGGTGAGATTTCAGGTCCGACTATACCACTTCGCCGTTGGCCGAATGATGCCTATATTGTGTCGACCGATCTTGAAACGCCGAGTCCCCGTCTGCTGGAGCGCCATGTCCGCCACCGTGAAACGTTTGCTGACCGTCAACCCGCGCGGCTTCTGCGCCGGCGTCGAACGCGCCATCGAGGTCGTCGACCGCCTGCTCGAGACCCACGGCGCGCCCCTGTACGTGCGCAAGGAGATCGTCCACAACACGGCCGTGGTCGAGGATTTCCGCGACCGCGGCGTGATCTTCGTCGAGGAACTGGACGAGGTGCCCGATGACCAGACGGTGGTCTTCAGCGCCCACGGCATCGCGCCGGCGGTGCGTGACGAGGCCTCGGCCCGGGGGCTGCGCGCCATCGACGCCACCTGCCCCCTGGTGACCAAGGTGCATCAGGAAGTCGTCAACCACGTGGGTTCGGGCCACGAGATGGTGCTCATCGGCCACGCGGGCCACGATGAAGTGCTCGGCACCATGGGCGAGGCCCCGGGCCGGATCACTCTGGTGACCAGCGTCGAGGATGTGGCTTCGCTGCCTTTTGCCGCCGACGCCGCGGTGGCCTGCGCCACCCAGACGACTCTGAGCGTCGACGAGACACGGGAGATCGTGGCTGCCCTGCGCGCCCGTTTTCCCAACCTGATCGAACCGGCCAAGAGCGACATCTGCTATGCGACGCAGAACCGGCAGGATGCCGTCAAGGCCCTGGTGGCCGAGGGGATCAGCCATCTGCTGGTGGTGGGGTCCCGGACCAGCAGCAACAGCCGTCGTTTGTGCGAAGTGGCCGAAAATCTGGGCATTCCAGCCTATCTTATTGATGGGCCTCAGGATATTGATATGGAGGCCTTGGCTGGCGCCGGCGATCTGGGGCTGACCGCCGGGGCTTCGGCCCCGGAACATCTGGTTCAGGCGGTGACCGAGCATCTGGCGGCGCACGGCTGGCAATCCGAAGAATTAGTGACATTGGCCGAAAACGTGCGCTTTAGTCTGCCGGGTGAGTTGGAATAGGGCAAATTTTCCCGTGATTATCTAATACGACAGTTGATATCTATTAAGCTTTGCATCAAATAAACTTTGACATATGCAGGCCTTGTGACTAAGGTGCATGGGTTCACATTTTCGATTGCGCCCACGCCTTACAAAGAGATCTGCCATGGAAAAGAAACTCTACGAGATGCAGGCTGAGCTCTGCAAGACCCTGTCCAACCCCAAGCGCCTCGAGATCCTCGATATTCTCAAGGAGCGGGACGAGATCTCGGTGAACCATCTGGCGGAGATGCTGGAGATTCCCAAGGCCAACACTTCGCAGCATCTGGCGGTTCTGCGTCAGGCGGGCGTGGTGGCCACGCGCAAGGACGGTATCAACGTCTTCTACAGCCTGCGGTCGGCCAAGATCTCCGAGGCCTGCTCGCTGACACGCCAGATCCTGCTCGAGCGCCTGGAGGACCACGTGAGCCTGTCGGACCTGATCAAGCAGAGTCGGCAGTAGGTTCGCTCAGGATTCCGCCGCAGCGGTGTGCAACTGCAGGACCAACCGGCGCACTTCGGCCGGAGTCAGCACGCCGTCGGTCGCAACAACGCCCAGCACGTGGGCTACGATCTGATCCGGCTGCCGGATATCGCGCGGATCAAGATGACCTTGACGCTCCAGGAAAGCCTGGAGCGTTTCTTTTTTGCCCTGGTTCAGGCGGGCGATGCCGCCGTCCCTGACAGCGGCCATGAACCGGGCCGCGTCGCCGCCCGATTGGGCCAGCAGCGCACAGGCCGGCGGCAGCATCTTCTCGCTCAGGGCTTCGCTGCGCACCAGGTCATCGCGGGTCACGGGTTTGCCGCGGCCGATGCGCCAGACATCCAGGAAGGCGCCGTAGACCTGCCCACGCGCGTCGATGCGCGCGGCCTCGGCGGTCTGCACCGTGCCGGCGGCCACCAGATTGCGCCCCAGCTGCCGCCACTGACCCAGCGTGGGCGTGCCGCCGACCAGCAGGCGGTGCAGCAGTTCCAGATCATCGCGCCACAGATGGAACAGATGCACTGTGTTTTCGTCGGCCCAGGGCTGCAGGGCCGGGACCTTGAGCAGGGCTCCGTAGGCGGTGGCGTCGTGTCCGGCGGGCGCAGGAATGTCCGGGATAGCAGGCGCTGCCAGGACCGTTGCCGAGGCGGCGGCGCCCAGTTTGCGTTGCACCGCCAGGTCGACTTCATGGGCCGGAGGCAACTGGCGCTGGCGGAGCGCGCGTTGCCAGGCGGCCACATCAGCCGGGTTGCTGCTCAGGTAGAAGACCTGCCGGCCTGTTTCAGCC
>JAJRWA010000046.1 GCA_024277025.1 Candidatus Krumholzibacteriota bacterium
CCAGCGCCGGCGCAGTTCATCCCGCCGCACACCCTCCAGATCGAGTCGATCCATGATCCAGCGCGCCGAGCTTTGCGGCGCAGGGTCGAGGGCACCGTTGAACAGGTCCGGGACCGCCGCCGGTGGTGACCCGGTCCCACCGATCTCCGGCAGCCCCAGCACGCGGTCTATGTCGTCGCCGGATTCCAGCAGATACGCGCCGTCACGCAGCAGGCGGTGGCAGCCGCGACTGCTCTCCAGATCCACCGGGCCGGGCACGGCGAAAACGTCACGGTCGTAGTCCAGGGCAGTGTTCGCCGTGTGCATGGCACCGCTGCGCAGGGGTGCCTCGACCACGATCACGGCCCGGACCAGAGCAGCGATCAGCCGATTGCGCCGGGGGAAGTTGTGTTTCAGGGGCGGCATACCCGGTGCGAATTCCGTGATCGCACAGCCGCTGGCAACAACCGAGGCGTGCAAGCGCCGGTGGGCCCGTGGATAGATCAGATCCGGCCCCGTGCCCATCACGGCCACCGTGCCGCCACCAACGGCCAAGGCGCCCTCATGAGCGGCGCCGTCAATGCCCTGGGCCAGGCCGCTGACGATCACCCAGCCGCGAACGGACAGGGCGCGGGCCAGGCCAGCCGCCGCCGCCAGACCCCGGCTGGTGGCGCGGCGGGTGCCCACGATGGCCAGGGCCGGTCGGTTCAGCCAGATCGGATCGCCCTGCACGAAAGCCTGTGCGGGCGGGTCAGCCATGTGGTGCCAGAGCGCCGGCCAGTGGGCATCGGCGGGGTCCAGGCACAACCAGTCCGTTCCCGGCCGGGCATCGTTCCTCTGTTCCATTGCTTTGGAACCAATCCGGGAGGCTGGTTCAGGTGCGGTAGAGTCGCAACAGCGTGTACTTGAGTTCCTTGAGCCCAAGATTGGCCGCCGAGGAGATCAGCAGCGTTTCCAGGGCCCCGTTGTCCTGACCCCATTGCCGTGCCGCGGACAGGGCCGCTGCGGCCGCTTCGTCCGAAAGCAGATCCCGCTTGGTCACCGCCACGGCGAAGGGCAGATCCGCCAGGCGATTGCCGTGCTGCCGCAGTTCCCGGCGCAGGACGTCCAGCGCCCGCTGGGGTTCCTCATAGGTCGCGTCCACCAGCAAGAGCAGGGCCCGCGTGCGCTCCACGTGCCGCAGGAACTCGTGGCCAAGGCCCTTGCCTTCACTCGCACCCTCGATCAGGCCCGGAATATCGGCCAGCGTACAACTCTGAAAGTCGCCCAGATCCACGATGCCCAGGTTGGGTACCAGCGTGGTGAAGGGATAATCGGCCACCTTGGGCCGCGCCGCGGTGATCACCGACAGCAGGGTCGACTTGCCGGCGTTCGGCTCACCCACCAGACCGATATCCGCGATCAGCTTGAGTTCCAGGCGGACTTCCAGTTGCTGCCCCGGTTTGCCGGGCGTCGCGTACATGGGCGTCTGGTTGCGCGCGTTGCGGAACTCCCAGTTGCCCTTGCCGCCCTTGCCGCCCCGCGCCACCAGCAGACGGTCCCCGATGGCCGTCAGGTCAGCCAGGATCTCGTTGCTCTCGCCGTCGTAAACGATCGTCCCGCAGGGTACTTTGACCACGACATCCTCACCGTCGGCCCCGGTCATGTTGTGGCCGCCGCCGGTCTTGCCGGCGCCCGCCTTGTAACGGCGGCCGTAGCGAAAATCCAGCAGAGTCGACATGGTGTCGGTCGCTTCGAAGTAGACGCTGCCGCCGCGCCCGCCGTTGCCACCATCGGGCCCACCGCGCGGCACATGCTTCTCACGCCGGGTGGAAACGCAGCCGTCCCCGCCCTTGCCGGACTCCACTCTGATTTTGGCGATGTCGAGAAACACGGGTACTCCCCGGAAAGCGGAATCACAAAGGTCAATCAGCGAAGACAACGGCAGGGTGGCCTGTCAATGCCCGGCACCGGTCAGAACGACCGCCCGGCCAGGCCCCTGACCACGGCGGCGGGCACCAGTCGGCTCAGGTCGCCGCCATGGCGAATCACGTCGCGCACCAGCGTGCTGCTGACCGCGGCCATGGCCGGCCGCGCCAGAAAGTATATGTATTCCACGTCAGCGGAAAGCAAGGCGTTCACACCGGCCAGGCTCCATTCGTGCTCATAGTCGCCGCTGGTGCGGATCCCTCTGACCACGGCGTCCGCACCCAGGTGCCGCACTTCGTCCACCAGCAGACCACTGAACGGCCGCACCGTGACGTTGTCCAGGCCAGCGGTGGCCTGCTGGAACAGTTCGACACGTTCGGCCATGGGCAACAGGCCGGCCTTGCCATTCTCAGCCACGACGACGGTCACGCGGTCAAACAGCCGCCGGGCGCGCTCCAGGATGTCGATGTGGCCCAGCGTGACCGGGTCAAAGGAGCCGGGATAAATCACATGGCGGGTCATCGGATCGACTCCTGTCTCGGCGCCGCGGCACCGGGTCGGAAAACGGCCAACTGGCTCTGCCCATAACGTCTTTGCTGCCAGTCCGGTCCCAAGGCGGGCAGGCCGGGAGTGCGGGATCCGTGCTCGATCACGGCGCACACCAACCCCGGCGGCAACCCTCCAGCCTGCAACATCCTGATCATAGCGCCGGCCACCTCGCTTGGGTAGGGCGGATCGCCAAGCAGCAACCAGGGCTGCCCACCGGTTCCCGGCCACCGCGCCAGCCAAGCCAATGCGTCCCCCTGCTCCAGCACGTAGCTGCCGGCCGGCGCGCCACAGCGCGCCAGATTGGCGGCCGTGGCCGTCAACGACCGGCGGGCCGCATCGACAAAGACCGCCCGCCCGGCGCCCCGGCTCAGGGCCTCCACGCCCAGCCCGCCCGCGCCGCAACACAGGTCCAGGACGACACTGCCGACAACCTGCGGCCCCAGGATGCTGAACAGGGCCTCCTTGGTTCGGTCCGTCGTCGGCCGCACGTCCTCGCCCACCGGCGCCTGCAGGCGCCGTCCCCGCCACTGTCCGGCAATCACCCTCATCGCCGTTCCTCTTCCCGGCGGCGCTCCCACTGGAGGCTCCGCAGCATGGCCAACTGGGCAATGTCCGCCGCAGCCGCCCGGTCACTGCGCAGCCGAAAATCGGCCGCCGCCGCGTAAAGGCGGCGGCGCTGCCTGAAGAGCTGCTCCAGTCCGGCCCAACCCAGGCGGCCGATCAACGGCCGCTCACTCTGATCCGAGTCCCGCAGGCGGGAGCGCACGGCCTCCCACGGCACATCCAGCCAGATGACCACCCCCCGCTCGCGCAGCAGCGCCACCGCCGCCGGTGTCTGCACCACGCCGCCGCCGGTATCAACCACCAACGGCCGCTCCGGATCCAGCTCACGCATGGCGGCCACTTCCAGTTCCCGGAAGGCGGCTTCACCCCTGGTCGCGAAAATCTCGGCAACGGAAATACCGGCCTTCTCCGCGATCCGTTGATCGAGGGAAACGGCCGGTCGATTGGAAACGGCCTGCAGGCGCCGGGTGACGGTCGACTTGCCGCTGGCCATGTAACCGATGAATGAAGTCCACATGCTGCCATACTAATACAAGGCCTCCCGGGGGACAATCCCCGGGAGGCCTTGCTCTAATAACCGTTCTCCGGCTAGAAGCGGGACATTTTCTCCGGCGTGTAGGTCACGTCACTCTCGGTAACCAGCTTATCGCGCTGCATGTACGTGTCAGTCACGATGGTCGGCGTCACGAAGATCACCAGTTCGCGGCTGACCTTGGTGTCCGAACTGTGGCGGAACAGGCCACCGAGCACCGGGATGTCCATCAGCACGGGAATCCCGCTGTCCAGCTTGCTGTCGATCTTGCGGATCAGGCCCGCGATGATCGCCGTCTCGCCGTTCTCCACCAGCACCCGGGTGTCCGACTCGCTGGTGTTGATGATCACGCCGCCCTGCACCGTAGCCTGGCTGGACAGGTCACTGACCTCGTTGTGCACGTCCAGGGTGATGCGGTTCTCGTTGTTGATGTGCGGGGTGACCTTCAGCAGGATACCGATGGTCGTCAACTGCGTGATGGCGTTACCCGCCTGATCAGCGACGATCAGGGGAATCTTCTGGCCGACCAGGATGCTGGCCTCACGGTTGTCCGTGGTGGTGATCACCGGGTTGCTGATCAGGTGGGCCTTCTGGTCGTTCTCCAGGGCCTGGACCTGCATCATCAGCTGGCCCCAGTCCTGGACCGTGCCGATCCGCATGTCAGCCGAAGGATTCTGCACGGGATTGTTGATCGACAGGGCACCATTGACGTTGGTCCCGGGCGCCGAGAAATTGCTCACGCCCCAGTTGATGCCGAGTTCGCGCGTGGCGCGGGTATCGATATCGACCAGCCGGGCGTTGATTTCGACCTGGGGCGTCTGGCTGTCCAGCTTCTGCGCCATGTCCGTCATCAACGCCACCCGGGAGGAGATGTCGTTGACCAGCAGACTGTTGGTCCGCGTATCGACATCGATGTTGCCGCGATCGGTCAGCATCTTCTCCAGCGAGTTCTTGACCTCTTCCGCGTTGGCGTAGCGCAGGTTCACCAGTCCGAGATGCAACTGCTCCAGGTCTTCGACCTGCTTGCGGGCGCGCTCGGACGACAGTTTCTCCTGACGCAGTTCCTCCGCCGTGTCGATGCGGTAGATCCCCTGCTCCTCGACGTAGTCGAAGCTGTGGGCGCGCAGGATCACGGCCAGGGCCTCTTCCCAGGGCACGTCTTCCAGCTTGACCGTGACCTTGCCCGCAACCCGCGGGGAAGCTACGATGTTCACACCGGAGAAGCCGGCCAGCGAACGCAGTACGGTGCCGATCTCGGCGTCCTGGACGTCCAGCGAAATGGGACGGCCCATGTATTTTTCAGGCACCACGGGCGTGGGCTGCTCGGCGGTCAGCACGGTCTCCTGGGCCATGGCGGTCACCGACACGATCATCAACAGGATGACAAACGCACCGGTCACCGGATAGCGGGTCTTGCCGTTCATTACTTAGCCTCCGTTTTTTCCATCTTGAGAACCACCTTGTTGGTGATTCCGTACAGAGTGACCCGCGCGGTGAGTGAACTTTTTCGAATGCTGACGACGCGGCCGTAGCGGACGCGGTCGCCTACACGCAGGATATAACCGAAACCTTCTCCATCTTCGACCAGGGCGAACTTGTCCTCCTGGCCCCACATCACACCCACTAGTTGGGCGCTGTTCATGTCCACCAGTTCGGCGGCCGTGCTCTGCTCGAAGTCCCCGTTGACGAGGGCTCCGAACGGATCGTCCTTGCCGAAACTCTGGTAGAAGAACTCGTTGGCCCGGATGGCATTGATCCGGTCCCGGGAGATCTGGGACGGGGACACCGACTCGGGCCCCTGGCCGTCGGCCGCTGCCGCCGCCGACAGTCCGCCGAGGACCACCAGCACGACCGCGACCGCTACGTTGAAAATCCTCTTACGCATGATCGTCACTCCTTAGTGGCCCGCGCTGGCCTTGGCTGCCTGCACCGCGCCGTTTCCGGCCTGGGCAGTAAGGGTCTGGTTGGCGCCTTCGGCCCCGGGCAGCACGTTGGAGGCGCCCTGGGTGAAGGCCGTGATCGTCATTTCGGTGATTACCGTATAGGGCGTATCGCTCTGATCATCGATTCCTTCGACCGTGAGGTTGCCCACATTGACGATCCGGTTCAGGTTCGCCAGACGGCTGAGAAACACACCGGTCTGGTGGAAGCCGCCGGCGATGCGCACTTCAACCGGGTTGTCCGAATAGAAACCCTGGTTGACCGGGGTCTGGGGCCGGAACAGTTCGAACTCGACGCCCGACTGCTGGCCGGCCGCGGTGACCTTGCGCAGCAGGTCGGGCATCTCGTTCTCTTCCGGCAGCAGGGCCTGCGCCACTTGCCACTGGTCGTTCAGAATAGCGTATTCCTGTTCCACGCGCTCGAGGTTGCGCACCAGCAGGCGGGCCCGCTCGAGGTCCTGCGCCAGCTTCTGGTGGTGGGCCTCGAGTTCGGCAATGGTCTTGGTCCGGGACGCGTAGGTGAAGGGATAGGAAGCCGAGATGAAGTACATCGGCACGATCACCAACACCACGAGCACGGCACCAGCCCAGCGCAGAAGCTTCGGATCCTTGACATTGATATCCATGGCGATCCTTCCTTATCCTTCGAACGGCGCGGGCGCGGACTTGCGTACGGCCTTGGCCTGGGCCTTGAACTTGATCACTTTGACGTCCTCGATCTCACCCTTCTCTGCGACCAGCAGATCAACAGCCGAGAAATACGGGCTGTTGGTGATGTTCTGCAGGAAATCACTGACCAGGAAGTTGGAGAAGGTCACGCCTTCGACGGAGTACTTGTCGGCACCGATGTCCTCGAAACGCGTCAGCCACAAGTGGCTGGGCATGCTCCGGTTCAACTCGTCCAGCAGGTGCACGCGGAAATAGCGGTCGCTGTCCAGACGGGTGATGACATCCAGCCGGTCATTCAGGTCCTTGCGCTGCTGGTTGAGGCGTTTGATCTTGGCGATCTCCGGCGCCAGCCGGCGTGTTTCGGCCTCTTCCTCGGCAATCGTCGTCTCCAGGGCCGCCATCTGCTGGGACTGATGGTAGTGGGCGCCGGCAATACCGAGTGCCGCCACGAAGATCAGGGCCAGGGGAGCGAAAGCACCGACGTTGGGCAGGGTCATCCTGCTGGGGGCCGGCATCTCGTCCCGGGGCAGAAGATTGATGCGGATCATTTTCCCACCGCCTCTCGCAGAGCGAGGCCGACGCTCACCGTGAGCAACGGACTCAGCTCCTCTGCCTCTCCGTCGCCGAAGAGGTCCGGGTCATAGTCCAGCCCGGCGAGGGGGTCAGCCTTCTCGCTGGGAACGCCATAGCTTTCCGACAGATATTCCAGCAGCCCGGGCAGATGCGCGCCGCCGCCACTGAGGACGATCCGGTCGATGCCGTCGGCTTCGCCGGAGGTCTTGAGGTAGGACAGGCTGGGCTCGAGTCCCTGGTAGATTTCGCTGCCGACCGAGCGCACGATGTCGGTAACCAACTGCTGGTCCACGTCGTCGAGGTGGCCACGGGCCACGCCGTGGGCCGTCTCGTAGGTCAGGCCCAGCTGTTTCTGGAATTCCTCGATGAAGTGCGCCACGCCCAGGGGCAGATCGCGCGTGAAGAACGGCACCCCGTCGCGCACGATGTGCACGTTGGTCACGCCGCCGCCCACATCGAGCAGCGCCACGAACTCGCTGGACTTCTCGTCGACCTCGGCCTCCGAATCATCCTCGCCCTCGTCGAAGCGGTCCAGGTCGTCCACCGAATCCTCGGGGGCGACCTCGTCCTCGTCCTCGTCCTCATCCAGCACGTCGATCACTTCGGTGTGACTGGCGAGGAACTCCCAGGCGTTCTGGTTGGCGAACGAAGCAACGTCGATCACGAAGGGCTGGAAGCCGGCATCGCGGATCAGTTCGGCGTGGCCGAGGATCATGTCCTTCTTCGCCGCCACCAGCAGCAGTTCCATCTGGTCGGCCCCGATGTCCTCCTGCAGGATCTGGAAATCCAGGGTGATGTCGTCGATATCGAAGGGGACGTGTTGTTCCGCCTCCCAGTAGATGGCTTCGCGGGCGTCCGCTTCGCTCATCTTGTCCATGACAATCTTTTTGACGATGACCGCACGACCGGCGACGGCGCTGGCAACGGGTTCGTCGGGAATACCGGCCGACTGGGCGGCCGCCTGGATGGCTTCGATGACCAGTTCCCGATCCATGATCTCCCCATCGACAATCGCCTCGGGCGGCAGATCCGCCATGGCAAAATGGGTGACCACCGGACGGTCCTCCGTCAGGTCCAGCAGCAGGCACTTCACGACGTTGGAACCGATGTCCATGCCGATCAGTGATTTCTGTTTCCGTTTCAGGAATCCGAACATGCCAAGCCTACCTTGAAGTTCGTGCTTTTGTTTGGATATCCACTCCCTGTCGGACATCCTCGTGGGCGATTCGCAACATGCGTGCCACAAAGTTGATCGGCCCGGTCACGGGGATCTTGAGCCCAAAAAGCAGGGAAAGGCTGTTTGACCCGCCACCGGGGCCCGCCAGCGAATACTGGTGGTCAAAGAGCCCTCATGCGGTCGGCAGAAAATTCCGGCCCGGGTCAGATATGAGACAGGTACAGGGCCAGCAGTTGCCGGCCAAAGAGCAGGACGATCGCCGCCGCCGCGGCCAGGAAGGTGCCGAAAGGCAGTTTTGCCGAGCCTGCAACCGACCCCCGACCGGCGGTCAGGGCGTAGACGCTGCCCAGCAGGGCCCCACCGAACAGCACAGCCAGAACACCCAGCGGCCCCAGGAAGATACCCACCATGCCCATCAGCATGACGTCACCACCGCCCATGCCGATGACTCCGCGCACCAGCTTGTAGCCCCAGGAAACAACGAGAATGATGCCGGCCCCGACCGCCCCGCCGAGGAGTGCCGTGGGAAGCGAAGGCACCATGAAGAACGAGAACACCAGACCGGCCACCGCACCGCCGATGGTCAGGGTGTGCGGAATGATCATGTGCTCCCAGTCGATCAGTGCAATATCCAGCAGCACCAGCAGGAAGAACGATGCAGAAAGCCCCTCCACGGTCCAGCCGAAGCGCCAGATCCCGATCAGGGCGCAGGCCGCGCCTGCCAGTTCGACGGCCAGATAGCGCGGACTGATCGGCGCCCGGCAATGACGGCACTTGCCGCGCAGTACCAGCCAACTGAGCACCGGTATGTTGTCGTACCAGGCGACCATGTGGTTGCACGACGGACAGTGGCTGCGCCCCCGCACGACATCCTTGTTGCGCGGCAGTCGGTAGATCAGGACATTGGAAAAACTGCCGAAGCAGGCACCCAGCCAGGTGGCCGCCGCCAGCATCAGGGCCTGGTTGGGCAGCAGCATTCCGTTTTCGACCAGTGGCATCTCAAAGCTCCGGGATTGGGCCGATGAAGTCATCACCGTAGAGCTGACGGATCTTCAGTTTCCGTTCCAGCTTACGGACCATCTTGTCAGCCAGTTCCTGCATGTCGGGACTGGACGCCGTCTTCTTGAGATCCTGCCACAGGGCCAGGGACACGCGGTCGTCGCCGGCCTTGTACCGTGCGAAAGCGGCGAAACGAATCTCGCGGTCGGTCGCATCCGAACACTTCGATGCCGTCTCGAACCAGAATGAGGCGCGCTCATAGTCGTGGAAGAAGACATAGTACGTGAAGGCCACCTGGAAAGGCAGCTTGGCCACGTCCGGATTGTGCAGGATGCCCTTCTTCAGGATATCAACGGCCTTGGCGAAGTCGTCCTGCTCCGACCAGGCCACGAGCGAGCCGAAGTGATAGGCCTCGACAAACTTGGGGTCCAGCCGGGTCACGCCGTCGAGCAGCAGATCGAAATAGCGCAGATCGTGATGCCCCTTGGCGTAGGAACCGAAGTACTGGATGAAACGAAACCACAGGTAGTCGGCGGCTGTCTGCCGAAAGCCCAGGGTCGATTCGACCAGGAAAGTGCCCGAGGGGAAGTACAGCCGCTCGTCGCGCCGGACCGTCCGTCGCTCCAGGTCCATCCGCGCCAGGGACAAGACCATCACCACAGCCAGGAGCAGGACACTGGCCGTGCGAATCACCGTGCCGCGTTTGCCCACGCTCATCCTCGCAGCTCCTTGCGGTCGAAGATCGCTCCTGCCAGGAGCAGCAGCAATCCGGTCCACGCCACACCGTAGAGCGTGGCCATCAACAGGTGGCTGGCGGTCACGGGATCACCGTGGACAACTGCCGCCCGCACGTTGAAGACTTCCAGATTCGGCACGAGGTAGTAGATGACCTCGGACATGGTCCGCTGCACGGCCGTGCCCTGCATCTGGCCGAAGTCGCGGATGCTTTCGCTGAGGTGGCCGACCGCGAAGACACCAAGCGTGAAGACGGCGGCCAGCACCGGCGACACACAGGTCGAGAAGAAGACGACCACGGCGTTGAGCAGCATCAGCTCCAGAAAGGTCAGGTAGAAGGCGTACAGAAAGCGCAGGCTGAACGTGCCGGGCGCCATGAAAAGCATGGCCAGGAAGAGCACGCCCATGACCGCCAGCATCGAGACCAGGGTCAGGTTAAGCCCCAGGAACTTGCCCCACAGGTACTCGCGGCGGCCGACCGGCTTGGCCAGGATCGTCAGAATCGTACCCTTGTCCAGTTCCTTGCGGACCATGGCGCTGCCGACGAAGACGGCCACCAGCAAGCCGAAGACCACCATGGCGGCCAAGCCGACATCGGACATGATCTTGCCCTGGGCGCCGATATTCAGCGGCGACAGGACCGCCGTGCTGGCCAACATCACGAAACCGAACACGGCCACCAGGTAGAAGATGCGGTCGCGCACGGTTTCACGGAATGTGCTGAAAGCCAGAGCCCCGATATGATTGTTCATTTTTGCACCTCCACCGGCGCCTGGTCGTGGGCTGCCATGAAGATATCCTCCAGGCCGGTGCGCCGCGTGTCGACGGACTGCACCGGAATGTGTTCGTGGTGGCAGACGGCCAGCAATTCCTGCAGTTGGGCGACATCGTCCGCCGTTACCGACTGGCGATGGCCTGCCGCGGCTGCCAACTGCGCCCGGGCCCAGGGTGGCAAGGTCTGGCCGGCCGCCTCGTGTCCCAGACTGCCCAGGTGCACTTCGTAACTGCAGCCGTCGCTGAACTCGTCCACGCTGTGGGTCGCGACCATGCGGCCCTCGCGGATGATACCGACACTGTCGGCAATCTGCTCCACGTCGGGCACGATATGCGACGAGAGGATGATGGTCTTGCCCTGCCCCTTGAGTTCAAGCAGCAACTCGCGCACGTCGCGGCGGCCCATCGGATCCAGGCCCGACATGGGCTCGTCCATGATCAGCACATCCGGATCGCCGAGCAGGGTCTGGGCCAGGCCGATCCGCTGCAGCATGCCTTTGGAGAATTTGCGCAGACGGCGGTTGGCAAAGGCGGTCATACCCGTGCGGGCCAGCACCTCGTCGATCCGGGCCGGACGCAGGTGGCGATCCAGCCCGAGCAGGTCCGCGTAGAAATTCAGCAGTTCACGGCCCGAGAGGTGTTCGAAAAAGTAGGGTCGCTCGGGCAGGTAGCCGACGCGGGTGCGCGACTCGCAACGCCGATGATCGACGCCCATGATGCGCACCTCGCCGCCGTCCGGGTGCACGAGGTCCAGGATGCAGTTCATGGTGGTGGTCTTGCCGGCACCGTTGTGGCCCAGCAGACCGAACACCGTGCCCCGCGGCACGGTGAATGAGACGCCTTCGATGCCCCGCACGCGTTTCTTCAGGAAGCCCGTGCGGAAGGATTTGCGCAGGTCCATCACCGCGAGCGCGTCCTGGACGACTGGCTCAGGGGCGACGGTGGCGGCCGGGTGCCCGGCCGGAGCAGGGTCTGGCGCAACCCTGCCGTCGGGATTTGTGGCAGCATCTGGCTTGTTTATCGCCACTGTCTGGAAATTCAACGTCCACCTCCGGTGCGAAACGGGCCTGATCCCCGCCTGATGGCGTGTTTGGGGATCATTACGGGATTTCAGGGAAGGGGAAAGCAAACCTGGTGCCAAGACGGCAAAAGGCCGGCCCCGACGGGGCCGACCCGGGTTCCGGTGGCAGACGATCAGTGGTTGCCACTGGCGATCGTCAGCACATTCCCGTCCTTGCCGAAGGCGGTGATGGTGTAGCCGGCGATCACGCCGCCCTGCATGACGGCCTGGATGCCGATCTCGCCCGCGGCCGCGGCGGCGGCGCCGAACTGGGGCTCGCTGTTGAGGCCCGAGAACGGGTTGACCATCAGGCCCTGGCCGGGCAGCAGGGGTGTCAGATCGGCCGGCGCCGTCGAATAGATCCCGCCGTTGCGCACCGAGTAGTCCTCCACGGCCAGTTGCACAGTATGCGCGTTGGACTTGGTGGACGCTTCCTTGGCGTGGTTCTGCATGTTCATGTAGTTGGGAATGGCCATGGCGGCCAACAGGCCGATCACCACGACCACAATCATCAATTCGATCAGCGTAAAGCCATCGCGTCTGGTCATTGCGTTCTCCCCTGCAGACCCCCGGTTCAGTCCGGCCACCGCCCGGACAAGGTTCTTATCAGCCGTGGCCGGCCGCCGCGGCCCATGGCATAGGCCTCGATGCGGTACTCGGCACCGGTCGCTGAGCGGTAGGTCAGATCGCCGGCGGCGCCCAGGAACTCCAGCTTCCGGCCCGTATATGGATTGAGGGGAGCCGTGTCGGCCGGCAGGTAGGGCAGCAGATCCAGGGGATCGTCCGCGTACCGGCCCTGATGCGCCGCCGCGTAGGTTTCGGCGGCCAGTTGCACGGTCGCCGCGTTGCCGACCACGGCCGCGGCCTTGGCTCGCAGCTGCAGCTGGTGGTAGGCCGGCACCCCGAGCAGCCCGAGGCACACGATCACCAGGCTGATGCTGCCCACGGCCAGAACCACGTCCGGCAGCTCGGGCCGGCGACCCACCAGCCCCGCCCTGAGCCGGGCAACCAACTGCGGCAGGTTCGGTTTCAGGTTCAGTGCCAATGACATCACAGTCTCCCGGGTAGCAGAAGGGCGGGTGTCGTTCGCACGACCCCGCCCTCCGAATCAATCCGAGTCGATCTTACTGACCGCTCGTCAGGGTCAGGATGATGCCGTCACCGGCGGGACCCTGGGTGTTGTCCTTGCCAAAGCCCGTGATCGTGTAACCCACGTTCACGCCGCCCTGCACGACAGCCACAATACCGATCTCGCCAGCAGCGGCAGCAGCAGCAGCCCACTGGGGCTCGGCAGCGACGCCGGTAAAGGCGTTGTCCAGCAGCGCGCCGCCGGGCAGCAGAGCCAGCAGGTCGGCGCCGGCCGCGGAGTAGATGCCATCGTTGCGGACAGCGAAGTCCTCAGCCGCGAGCTGCACCGTGTGGGCGCCGCCCTTGACCTTGGCTTCCTTGGCCCGGTCCTGCATGCTGATGAAGTTGGGAATAGCGATAGCGGCCAGAATACCGATAATCACGACGACGATCATCAGCTCAATCAGAGTAAATCCCTTACGGTTCAACACATCTGTCTCCATTCACTGTGGCACTGTGGACCTCTGGTGCTGTGTGCCGGAGATGGTTCCCTCCGCCACGGTTCCTGCCAACGGCAGTCGTCAGTAAGCAATGGCCGTGCCATTTGCTTCCTTTTGCCGCCCTCAGTCACACATCCTTTTGTTCATGAGGGTTACAAAATTCCCCATTCTTTCCGCGCGTGGCCGTTTTGCCGTTCGGGCTATGCAACTTGCCCGTTGCGGCACTATTTCCCGTGCGGAATCCAAGTCAAACCACCGGCTCCGGCTCCGGGACCGGCTCCGAGACGTCGGCAGATTCGCCATTCTCGCGAATAGCGGATTCCACGGCGTCAAGCAGCTCGGCACCGGGCACTTCCGGCTGTCCGTTCGACTCATCAGTCTCTTCGTCCATATCCTGGAGCCCGTACTTCTTCAGCTTGCGGTAAAGTGTCGAGGCGTTGATGCCCAGAATCTCCGAAGTCTGTTTGCGGGCCCCACTGGTGCTCTCGAGCACAGCCAGGATGTGGGCCTTTTCCAGTTCATCCAGAGTGACCAGGCCTCCGACGGCCAGGCTCGAAGCCGCCAATTCCCCGCCGGTGCGGGCGGCAACGTAGGTCGGCAGGTCCTTGACCGTGATGCGCTCACCGTCGCGGATGATGCTGGCCCGCTCGATGACGTTCTCCAGTTCCCGCACATTGCCCGGCCACTCATACGTCTGCAGGGCCTGCAGGGCTGAATCGTCGATCAGCGAGCCGAGGTTGCCCTTGTACTCGTCGGGGCAGCAGCGCTTGAGGAAGTGGTCGACGAGCAGCGAAATATCCTCGATGCGGTCACGCAATGCCGGCAGGTTCAGGGGAATCACGTTCAGGCGGTAGTACAGGTCAGTGCGGAAGTTGCCGGCAGCCACTTCCTCTTCGAGGTCCCGGTTGGTCGCCGCAACGACGCGCACGTTCACTTTGACCGGGCTGCTGCTGCCGACCGGATAGATTTCACGCTCCTGCAGCAGACGCAGCAGCTTGACCTGGATGGCATGGGGTGTTTCCCCGATCTCGTCCAGGAAGATGGTGCCGCCCTCGGCCTGCCGGCAGAAGCCGTCGTGGTCGCGGTCCGCACCGGTGAACGAGCCCTTGACATGGCCGAAGAGCTGGCTCTCGAGCAGGGTTTCCGGGATGGCGCCGCAGTTGATGGCCACGAACGGCCCACGACTGCGGTCGCTGCGCTGGTGGATCGACTGGGCGATCAGTTCCTTGCCCGTGCCGCTTTCACCATTGATCAGGATCGTCGCGGTCGTGCCCGCGATCTTGTCCACCATCTTGTATACCGAACGCATGCGGGCCGACTGGCCGATGATGCTCTTGCGGCTCTTGCTGCGCGTCAGCTCCTTCTTGAGCTTGATATTCTCTGATTTGGCTTTGCGCAGCGCCATGGCATTGCGCACAATCATCTTGATTTCGTCGTTCTTGCAGTGCTTCTGCATGTACGAGAACGCGCCCAGATTCACCGCGTCGATGGCCGACTGTTCACTCGCGTAGGCCGTCATGATGATCACGGGCGTGGTCGGGTCCAGGGCCTTGATCCCCTTGAGCAGTTGGATGCCGTCCATTTTGGGCATCTGGATGTCAGTCATCACGACATCCACCGGATCGTTCTCCACGACCTTCAGCGCCGCCAGCCCCGAATTCACCGTTTGCACCTCATACCCCTCCTTCTGGAGCAGAATGGAGAGGTACTGACACATCGACTCTTCGTCGTCCACGACCAGGATCCTGCCGAGTGGCGCGGAAGTCTGCGGCATGGAGATCTCCTTAATTCAGTTGCAGGGCATTGTGGCATTTTGCCGTCACAGGACAGATATCGGCGGTATTGCACGGTGCTTAACCGTTTTCTGGAAGAAAGCACGATGTATCGCAATTATTTTTGATCGGGAGATCCGTACGGCAAAATCTGCCCGGGCGGGGTGCCCGGTGGGCGCGGCACAATTTGCCGCCATCGCTAGCCGGCTGGCAGCGCTGCCGGGACAGCTTCGGTCCGGGGCGCAGCCTCCGGACTGTCCGGGCAATCGCGAACCACGGGCCAGCGCACGCGGAAGATGGCTCCGCCCCCCGGTCCGTCCTCGGCCCGTACGATGCCCCCGTGCCCGGCCGCGATCCGGGCCACGGTCGACAGCCCCAGGCCGG
>JAJRWA010000047.1 GCA_024277025.1 Candidatus Krumholzibacteriota bacterium
AAACTTCGTGAAGAAACACAAGCTTGGGCTGCAGCCAGCAATGCTAAACAACGCGGCGTCGACTGGCAATTTACTATCAACGATGCTCGACTCAAACTCAAGTCACTCTACCCTAATTCTGAATGTTGACAGAGCACTAGCGGGCCGGGTCAGATCTCCAGCCGGGTCAGCGCCTCGTTCAGTTCCGCGACCAGCTGCTGGTCGCGGCCCTCCATGTAGAAGCGCAGCACCGCGTCGGTGCCCGAAGCGCGCAGTTCGAACCACAACCCCTCGAACTCGATGAACGTGCCGTCACCGGCGTGGAAGACCCGATTGACCGTCGGCAGGGCCACCCCTGCGGGCAGCCGCGCCAGCAGCCGCTCTGCCACCTCGTTGGGCGCCAATCCTTCCAGAGCCGCAAAGAACTCGACGGTGGCCACTTTGCGGGCATTCCCCGCCTCCTGGGCCGCACGCCGTTCTGCACCCTTGAGGGCTTCGTCGAAGAGCGTGATGTCGCGCCGCTCATAGAATCGATAGCGCGTGTCGTACTCGGCCAGCAGTGCCAGATAATAGGCGCCGAAACTGCTGCCGCTGTTGTGCAGCCGCGCCGCCAGACACAGGGCCATCACGCCGATCTGCATGGCATCCTTTTCCTTGGCGGCCAGACTGGTGCGGTTGCCTTCGCGGCTGACCATCGGTTCGGCCGGACCCATGGCCGCGCCGCCGCTCTCTTCGGCCATGATCAGCAGCCGCGGCCGGGGCCCGAACTCGGTCGCCACCCCGGTCACGTCGGTCGCCCGCGCCAGCGCCGCCCCGTCCTGCACCTGCTGTTCGAGCTGTTCCACCAGCTCGGCGAAGTACTTGAAGCCCACCGGCACCCGGAAAGTGCGCAGGCCGGCCCCGGTTCGTTCGTTGCAGGTCGTGGCCACCTCGCCGATGCTCATGCTCGTGGGATAGGTCGTGGCCACGATCCAGTTGTAGTCGCGCAACTCGCCCGCCTCCTGCAGCGAGGCGATTTTCAGGGCCGTCAGCATGAAGTAGATCTGGTTGGGTTTGAAGAAGACCAGACAGCTTTGGTCATCCAGCGGGTCGACCTCCAGCCCGGCCGCCGCAGCCTCCGCCGCCAGTGCGGCGGGCGCCACGGTGACCATGTTGAAGCGGTCGCCATCCGGGTCCCAGATGAAGAAGACATCGCACTGGCCGTCGCGCAGCATATCCTGGGCACCCACATGCTTGTAGACCTGCCACTTGCCCGGATCCACGCCGTGATTCACGCCGTCCAGGATGCCGATGCCGTGATAAGTGTCGCTCTCCTCCTCATGCGTGAAGAAAACGGGTCCACCGTCGCCGACGCCGATACCCAGGTCCGCGAAGATCCGCCGGGCCGTCGGCGCCATGGAACCGCCCTCGGTACAAAAAGCGGCGCGAAAGCCCACCGCACCGGCCGGCGGGATCTCGGCCAGCAGCTTGGCCGGCACAACCTGTTTCAGCACCTTGGTGTAGGCGGCCACCGGATCAAAGTCACGGGCGATCAGCGGGTCATCGGCCGCCGCCAGCCGGATCGTCAGGCCATCGGTCGCCGCGACGGTGACCAGGTCGCGCACCTTGTCGGCGATCATGCCAGCCATTTCCATCAACTGGCCGCCGCTGGCAGCCATGGGTTTCCAGCCGCCCTTGTAGCTTTGGCTGTGGCTGGCCGTGAAATTCTCGCCGCCGTCCAGTTCGTCGAAGAACACGCCGAAACTGGACAGCCAGATGGGTGTCGTGCGCTCACCTTCAGGCCGCAGGTGGACCCTGAGGCCGTGGGCCGCGTAGATGCGCGCCGCCAGGTCGATGAAATTCTGGGTGTGGGGCCGGACCTCGCCGCCGATGTGCAGACTCTGCAGACCGGCCGCCACCGCCAGACGGGCCCGGGACTCGACCATCAGGGCCACGCTGAACGCGTTGAAGGGAACCTCGGTGCTGAAGAAATCGGCCGGATCGAGCAGGTCACGATAGCCGGCCGTCCCCAGTTTGAAGCCGGCGGCCCACTCAGCCAGGCCGCTGGCCTCGATGAACTCCGGCGTGTACTGGATCTCGGCCTCAGCGGCGGCAAATGATTCGAAAGGTGGGGTGGCGGCTGACATGGGTCCCTCCCGGTCCCGGGTGGCAATTGATATCACGGGGCCAATATAGTGCCGGCCTACTCGGCCGGAAAGAGGAACTCCACGGCCGCCGGAAACCGCCGGGCCCAGGCCTCCTCGTTGTGGCGGGCGTCGGGCACCTCGACCAGCAGCAGATCCCAGCCCCCGATGTATCCGCGCCCGACCAGCAGCCGGCCCAGACCGCGTAGGGCCGCCACATGATCGTCGATCCCGTCCTGATTGCGGTCGACCCGGTTGCCTTCCTCACGACCACCCATGTCGGCGTAGATCAACTGCGGGCAAGCGGGCTGGTCGGCGCAGTACGCCAGCAGGGCCGCCCCCCCGATCGTCAGGCTGGGTGAGAAGGCCGCCACTTTGCCGAAGACGTCCGGTCGGGCGAAGCCGCCATACAGGCTCATCAGCCCGCCGAGGGAAGAGCCGGCCAAGCCCGTGTGGGCGGCGCCCGGCAGCGTGCGGTAGCGCCGGTTGACGTAGGGCACCAGAGTGGTCACCCACTCACGCAGATGGTCCCGGCCACCGCCGCTGCCGGCGTGGGCAGACACCGCCCAGGGTGTGTACTCGCGCAGTCGCCCGCCGCCGCCGTTGTCCACCGCCACGACAATCAACGGCCGCACGGAGCCGCCGGCAATTGCCTGTTCCAGGGTCTCATCCACCCGCCACTCGCCGGCAAAACTGGTTGCTTCGTTGAAGACGTTCTGACCGTCGAACATATAGAGTACGGGATAGCGCCGCCCGGTATCGGCGGCGTAGCCGGGCGGCAGATAGACCCACACGCGCCGGCCAGCCAGGAACCCCGGCAACGACCAGGTCTCGACTTGACCGACAATGGTCCGCGGCCGGGCCGCCGGCTTGCCGTCCGCCCAGGAGGCCACGGTCAGGCGCAGGGTGTCGGCCCCGGCGACCACATGCAGCCGGTTGGCGATTTCACCGCCGGCAGCGTCCTTTTCCACCGTCAACCACGAGCCGCCCGTGAACTTGAACCGGAGGCCCCGCCCGGGCGCGAAATCGCGGGTCAGGCTGAACGTGCCGTCGGCCTGCGGCGCCAACTGCCAGGCGGACTCGCCGGGTTGCCAGCCCTGGAAGTCACCTGCCAGAAAGACCGGGCCATGTGGAACGGTGACCACAAAAGTCACGGGCGCGGCCTGGCAGACCGGTGTCAGCAGCGCCCAGGCGACGGTCAACAGGAATATGCGCACAATGCACCTCCGGCCAACGACATGAAAAGCGGCCCCGGTCAAAGGACCGGGGCCGCCACCATAACCGCAGACAATCCGTTACTTAAAGAGCACCATGCGCCGGGTCAGGCGGTCCGGCCCCACGATCAGGCTGTAGAAGTACACGCCGCTACCGACGGTACGGCCGGCGTCGTTGCGTCCGTCCCACACGATCACGCCCGGTCCCGCCTCGAAGTGGCCGGACTTGAGGGTCCGCACCATCTCCCCGCGCACGTTGAATACCGCCAGCGAGCCCTCGCCCGCCCGCGCCACGTCGAAGCTGATCTTCGTGCTGGGATTGAACGGGTTGGGGTGATTCTGGCTCAGCACGGTCCGATCCGCGCCCGGGATCGGCGCCGCGGTCGCGCCGCAGACCTGGAACACATCCAGCGCCAGGATCTGCGGATTGCCCACCGCGTCGAAGTTGTCCGGATCCAGGGCCAGCGAGCGGTTGCCCTGGGTCGAGCACTCGTAGACGTCGTTGTGCAGGTACTTGTACTCGATGTGCTGCGTGTTGGAGTCGGGGAACACCACGGCCGTGGTGAAGATCTTGTCCCCGGCCACCGCATCGGGCGCCACACCGTCGTCCGCCAGGGCCGTCAGCGAAGGCACCGACCAGTCAAAGGTGGGCACCGCTCCGTTGGGTGTACCATTGATGGAGATGATGTCGTCCGGCCGCAGGTTCGCCCAGGCCGTGTTGTTCAGGTCGACCGTGAAGACGACCTCGACCGCGCGCCAGATGGAATTGCAGAAGTCGTACTTGACGGCCGGCAGGGTCAGCGGACCCAACTCGCCGCCGACCACGTCGTACATCTCGTCGTTCAGGAAGAGCGTGCGGTCACCCTGACCCGAGCACTCGTACTCGCCATTGAGCAGGAACTTGTAGTTCACGTCCTTGCGCGACCCCGCGGGGAAGGTCACCAGCGTGGAAAAGATCAGGTCGCCGGCCACCGCATCGTTGCCCGAGCCGTCATCAACCAGCGTGATGTCCGAAGGCTGATTGAAGGCCAGCGGCGGCACGCTGCCGTTCAGGCCGACCGTATCACCGGCCGCCCAGGCCGACAGGTTCATGTCCACGAAGAATTCAACATCGATATCCCACTGGGTAAACTGACTGGGGTCCTCGTCGTTCCACCAGAACTCCAGCGTGTCAACCGCTCCATTGGCCAGATCCAGGGTGTGGTCGCGGTTGCTGGCCAATGGCTCCCAGATACCGCACTGGAAATTGAATTTCCACTCGAAGGTCTCGCTGGCGGTGCCGGCGGCGCAGTCCCCGCTGTAGGCCATGGTCGTCGACCATTCCCAGATGTCGCCGCCGGTGTCGGCCATGATGCCGGTGTCACACAGGTCGAACGTCAGGGGAGCCTTGCTGCCCTCGATGGAGAAAGTGTAGGGAGGAATCTCGGCCGTGTTGGCCAGCAGTTGGCTCATCTTGCCGCGGAAAACCACGCCCTTCAGGCCAAAGCAGCTGACATTGCCGACACCGTCGGCCACGATCGTATTGCCGGCCGCATCCTGGACGCCGGTCACCGTGGCGGTGTACAGAGTGGCCGAGGCCGGCAGCGCAGCCGCCAGCTCCAGATGCACGATGCTGGGATCGCTCCCGTCAGGCACGGCGGCGATCACCGTGGCGCCGGTCAGGGCATAGTTGCCCGCCGTGGCCGCGGTAGTCGGATCGACCGGCTCGTTGAAGAACACATCAAAGAACGAATCGATCGGATAGGCGGCCGGCGCCACGTTCACGACCAGCGGCGGATCCGGATCCGCGGCTGCCTGCACCACGTAGGGCAGGTAGTCGGTCAGGGGAATCGGCGAGGCCGTGTCCCACAGGGTGAACGTCGGGGTCGACAGCTGGGAGGCGTCGTTGGCCGCGCAGTCCAAAGGGCCCTTGGTCGGCGAATCCTGGGTGAACCAGGTCTCGAAATTGATCGTGCCGCCGGGAGCCACGCCCAGCGTGCCCAGCATAATGGCCAATTCCTTGAAGTCCGTGCCAACAGCCATACCGAGGGCACCGGGACCCTGGGCCAGGTTGACCCAGGCGGCGCCGTCCCACTGGTAGCTGGCCTGCCAGTTGTTGTCCAGATTCACGTAGAACATGAAGTCCGGCTTGTTGGCCGCCAGGCTCCACTCGATGGCGCGGCCCCAGGGGTCGGTCGTGCCGCCGGCAGCGGTCCCCACATCAATGGCCATGCCGATCTGGTTGCTGCCGAAGCTGCCCGGACCGGTCTGCATGCCGATGTAGAAATTGACGGCGTCATTGGTCAGGTGCACGTAGCTCAGATCGATCTGCGTGAACTCGGTATCAGCCGTATCGACGTCCGCCACATTGGTGGGCAGGAAGTCGTTGATGCCGTCGATGATGATGGTCTGCGGCGTCTGAGCCAGAGCCGTACCGGTGGCCAGGACCAGCACCAGCAAGGCTGCCGCCCCGCACCATCGCCTGCTATCGCTGTTGTTCCACATCCGATTCCTCCTTACAGGGGACGTCCTCACTTGACTAGAGACAGCGGACGGGTCGTGGCCTGTCCGCGCCATCGGAGTTGACTGAAATAGGTACCCGAGGCCACGGGCAATCCGGCCTCGTTGCGGCCGTCCCAGACGACCTGGTGGCGGCCCGGCTGCACGACACCGTCCACCAGCGTGGCCACCCGGCGGCCCCGCAGATCAAAAATGACCAGCCGGACGTCCGTCGCCGCGGCCCCACCGACTTCATAGGCAATGGTCGTCGTCGGGTTGAACGGATTGGGCCGATTGGCCAGAAGGCGCGTCGCCAGGGATGGTACACCGGGCACGGCCGAAGGACCGCTCACATCCGGCACACCGTCGTTGTCCGCATCGACGGTCAGGGTCCAGACATTGTCCACTACGGGCAGGGCCGCAGCCAGATTGCTGGGCACCGAGTCGCCGCCCAACTCGCCGCCCGGCTCAGGATCCCACGTCACGGACGCCACCAGGGAAATACGGGCGCCGACAGGCACCTGCCCCACCCCCAGACCGTACAGAGTTTGCCAGGGTATCGCCAGCTCACTGCCGCTGGTCTGCCCGAAGTTGTGGAACGAATCGAAGGCCGAAGTGATCTCCCCCGAGCGGTCCACGGTCGTGGTCGCCGTCAACAGCTCCCAGAAGCCGTCGCCGTCGAAAACGGACTGATGCTGGTAGCAGCCGTACTGAAAATCAGCGGCGAAGCCGGCGGCGGTGAACGAGGCGCCGCGCTCCCAGGCATCGGTGGCCGTCAGGTCGGTCTGGCCGTTCGGGCCGTCGGGGTCCACGTCGATGTACAGCAGCCAGCTGTTTGCCGTGACCTGGCCGTCAATGGCCAGATAGAGATACGTCTCGTCCCAGTGGGCCAGCAGGCGGTCGATTTCGTTGCTCGCCGTCCAGGCCGAATCGTTGCTGTCGGCCAGTACGCTGGCCAGATCCCATTCGGCCGCCTGAATGTTGCCGTCGATGGCCATGACCGTGGTGATCACCGCGATGACCACGCTGCCCGGGGCTGTCAGCGCATCGTTGGCGTTGCCGTTCTCGTCCTGCACTGCGCCAACCGTCATGGTCGGGTACAGGTCGCCGTCCGCGATCATGGCCTCCACCGCGTCCGCGGTCACGGTGTCGAGCTGGAAGGTCTTGACCACCGTCGTGCCGGTTTCCAGCACCGCGGTGCCCGGCGGCAGGGGCACCGAGCCCAGCTGGCCGGCGACACCCAATCCGGTCACATCATTGACCGTGGTCGGCTGGTCAAATGTGACGACCCACTGGTCATTCAGCGGATAGTACCGGGACGAGGCCACGGCCGGCCCCAGGGTATCGGTCAGCAGGTCGGCCAGGGCCCGCAGCTCGGCCACATCACCGCCGCCATCCGGCGCTGCCGTGGGTCCCGCATAAAGCTGCAGCTGAAACACGCCGCTGCCCTTGATCTCATCACCCTTCATCAAAGTTCCGCTGATTTCCTTCTGATGCTGGGCCCCGCCGGCGCCCAGCACCCAGGCCGTGCCCAGGCCGGTGTTCGGGTTGCGGAACCCCATGTACGAGGCATCCGGCGCCCAGATACGGTCCAACTGGCCGTTCCAGACCAGGTCCACCAGGGAGGGCGAGAACCCGCCCTGGATCCAGTGGGTGGCCGGACCGACCCGGTACGTCACGTCGAAGAAGCTGTCGCCCTCGGTAAGCGAGACGGTTTTGGCAACCTCATTGAGCGTCATGGTCACCGTGGCCGTGGTGCCCGCCAGATCCAGCGCCGTCACGTAGCCCAGATGCTGATAGTCGGGCGAGACCTCGCTGAAGGCCCCCACGTGGTTGACGTCGTTGAAATCCGCATCGGTGTCGGCCCAGAAGGCGTTGTCGACCCCGATGGCCGTGTCGTCATAGCCGGCCCCCCTGGTGAACAGGTGGGTCAGCCGGCCGCCGTTGCCCTCGATGACACCGAACAGGTGGTCGTTGTGGATCACCGTCTCGGCATAGCCGTCGTTGTCGATGTCGCTGTAGTAGACGTTGGTCGTCGCGGCGTACTCGCCGTTAGCCCAGTGGGCGGCCTCGGCGTAGATCATGGCGTTCTTGATGTGGGCCGAGTACTTGTGCTGCCAGCCGCTGATCGGCGCGCCCATCCCATCGTGCCAGGCGGTCTCGTGCAGGTTGGTCATCATCACGTACCAGCCGGCCTGGGACAGGTTGTTGTCCGGCGCGGCCAGCAGGGCGTTGTAGGCGTCGTTCCACAGGGCGCCGTAGTTCTTGCAGTTGCCCCCCGTACCGGCGCAGTTGCCGCCGCCGTCACCGCCGGTCACGTAGGGCACGAAGCCGGCCCAATCGGTGTACCAGCCGTTGTCGACGCCGCCGTAGCCGTTGATCCCGCCGATCTCGTTGTACGTGCCGCCGGCCGGCGTGAAGGTGTCGCCGTTGAAATCGGGATTGACCAGGGCATCAGCCAGCTTCCAGGTATTGAGCCACGAACTTTCGGTGGCGCACTTGGCGATGAACCAGTCGTAGGTCTCCTTGGCGTTGGGCACGATGCCGGCCCAGCCGCCCATCTCGGCCACCGCTTCCCAGTCCTCGGCAAAAGTCACGAGGCGGAACTCGCCCACGCCGCTGCCCGCCAGGCCGGTCAGAATATCCAGCGACGCCTGCCCGTTGCCGCCGATGATGTTGCCGGTGAAGGCGCGGTCCCGTGGCACCAGGCGCAGCCCGTTGCCGCTCAGGGTGTGGATCTGATGGTTGTCATGGCCGGCCAGATGCACGTCGTCGTCCAGGATCACGCCGTTGACCCCGTGGCTCAACCAGTTGTCACCGATCCAGTCGTTGACCCCGCTGCTCGGATAGCCCGAGGTGTTCAGCCAGACCCGCTCCGGCACCCAGGCCACGGTCGGGAAATAGCCGTACCGTGTGTTGACCATCTGGGCCTGGATCGCGACCGACCAGTCGTTCATCTCGTTATTCACAAACGGCATGATGTGCTGGCCGTAGGCCGAAGTGATCATGCCCGCCCAGCCCGCGGTAACGCCGACAGCCAGCCAGGCGTTGAAATCCACCGGATCGCCGTTGCGCGCCGCCCATTCGGCCGAAGTCATCAGGGTACCGCTCATATGGAAATTGCCGGGGATATTGTTGGCCTGGTGAGCTTCCAGGGCTTCGTCGAAGCCCGAGCCGGGCAGGTCGTCGCTGCGGCCGTGCAGCACGTCGGTGTAGCCGATGCCCTGATTGCCGTGCAGCACGAAGGCGCAGTTGGCCTGGTAGATCTTGTCGGCCGGGTAGGTGGCGCTGACTGTCTCACCCACTCCGTTGGGCTGGCTGGTCCGGATGCTGACGCGCCAGGGCCCGTCAGCGGTCGCCGGATCCGCCGGGAGGTCCAGGTAGACGGCGTCCGGATCGCCGGGCGTGGTCCACACCCGCGCACTGCCGGCCTTGTCCGCCGCGATCACCTCGTACCGCCCCCGGCCCGTGGCCAGGGAAAACCCGGCAAGGGTGTGCGGAACGCGTTTGGCGCCGTCTCCCATCTCGTCCGTCACCGCGATGGTGATCGCCTGCGGCCGTCCGGCCGCGACAAAAGCCCGGGCCAGATCACCGGGCACATTCTCGGTCAGGGACAGGAAACTGAGCCGCAGCACGGACTGACCCGTGCCGGTGTCGCGTCCCAACTCGACAGCCAGCACGTCGGCCGCCGGGCTGAGGGCCGGCGTCCGACCCACTCCATCGACAGCCAGGGTGGCCGTCCAGACAATATCACCGGTCGGCCCGGCCAGGGCCGTTCCGCAAACCACCAAAAAGACCAAGGCGATCACACGGGCCGGAAGGGGCGAGTGGTCCTTCATGAAGACGTCCTTGCTATTCCAAATGCAATAGACACAATGGATTATCGACACATTCGGCCCGCTGGCCTCAGGCCCGGCAACCCGCTTCGTGACAAATCATTACCAAATAAAATCATACCACAAACGGAGTTGTTAAAACAAGATAATTCTTGGTCAAATCAGCTGTTTGAGCCGGTTTGCGGGCACCTGTCAGGGGGATACCGCAGCGACGGCCGCCACGAAATCCGGCCGGGAAAGCAGATTCCGCAGAGCCGTCTCGTAGGCCTGGGCGATGGCCCCGGGTTTGTGGTCGGCAACCCGGCCGCCGCCTCGCGTCGAAGCCACGAATACCGGTTTGTCGGCGCCGGGGCCGTACAGATCCCACCGAACCGTGCAGTCGGCCTGGTCGAAGGTGCCCGTCTTGCGGGTGTACGAATTGTAGGCGAGCGGCCCGATCGTGCCCACGAGCCGCGCGCCTCCGGTCCCGAGTTGGTAGCCGGCCTCGGCCAGGATCTCCCGGCTGCGTTCGTTGAGCAGATCCGTTTCGTCCTCGAAGTGAGGATCCCAACGGTACTCCTGCTCCCGGGTATACTCCATGCCGTCGTGGTGGTAGCCGAGGCTGCGCTGGGATGGCACATCCACGACAACCTTGAAAAATGAGACGTTCGGCAGCGAGTCGCCGTCGACCCGGATCACCGGCGTGGCCGGCTCCGGCACCACCGGCGCCGGACGGTTCCCCGCGCAACCGGCCAACAGCAAACCCAGCCCGACGATCGGCAGCCAATTCTTGCTTCTCATCCCTTGACACTCCCCAGGGTTAATCCTGAAACCAGATAGCGATTGAGAACCAGGAACAAGGCCACCACCGGCAGACAGACCAACAGCGATCCCGCCGCATAGTTGGCCCATTCGGTCTGATAGGTGGTGAACAACGATTCCAGGCCCAGCGGCAGGGTCATCAGTTCCCTGCTCGCGAGCATCACGCGCGCGACCATGAACTCACTCCAGCCGGTCATGAAACTGAACAGCGCCGTGATCACCAGCGCCGGTGCGCTCAGCGGCAGGGTCACCCGCAGAAAGGCTTGCAGCGGCGAGCAGCCGTCGATCAGCGCCGCCTCGTTCAGGGCCACCGGAATGGTATCGTAGTAGCCTTTCATGGTCCAGATGCAGAAGGGCAGCGCCGTAGCCACATAGGCGATCATCACCCCGCCCAGGGTATCCACGAGGTGCAGCTTGCGCATCAGCAGGTACAACGGCAGCAACAACATCGTCGCCGGGAACATCTGGGTCATGAGGATGCCCTGCAGGGCCGCGCCGCGTCCGGCAAACCGGGCCCGCGACAGGGCGAAACCGCCCAGGCTGGCCAGCGCCACGCCGATCAGGGCCGTGCCCAGGGAAACCACCAGCGAATTGCGCAGCCACAGCAGGAACGGCTTCTCGGTGAACATGATCCGGTACGCGTCCAGGGTCGCGTTGTCCGGGATGATCTGCAGCTCGGTGCTGTAAAGCTGGTCGCCGGGCCGCAGACTGATCGCCACGATCTGCAGGATCGGGAAGACCGCAAACAGCACCAGCAGCCAGACCAGAGCGTGGACCCAGACGTGCTGCCAGATTTTCGCCAGGCGGCGGTTCATCAGTACGCCTCCTCGCGTGCGGCACGGTTGTAGCCTTTGACGATCACGACCAGGACCAGGAAGATGAACACGCTGAAGGCCGCCGCGTAACCGTAGCGGTAGTACATGAAGGCCGCTTTGTAGACGTACGTGACCAGAATGTGCGTCTTGTCCGCCGGCAGCCCCTGGTCGGTGACCAGCCAGATCACGTTCAGGTTGTTGAAAGTCCAGATCGTCCCCAGCACCAGCGCCGGCTTCAGCACCGGCTTGAGCATGGGCAGCGTGATATTAAAAAACTGCCGAACCGGCCCCGCGCCGTCGATGCGCGCCGCCTCATACAGCTCCTTCGGAATGCTCTGCAACCCGCCCAGCGCGATCACCATGATGAACGGAAAACCCAGCCAGATGTTGGTGATCACCGGCGCCATGAAGGCCCAGAATTCGCTGCTGAACCAGGGTACACCCGCAATGCCCAGCTTGCCGAGGATGATGTTGACCGCGCCGTATTCCACATTGAACATGCCGCGCCAGGTCAGGGCGCTGATGTACTGGGGCATGGCCCAGGGCAGTATCAACAGCGCCCGGTAGAGGTTGCGCCCCGGCAGGTTGCGGTTCAACAGCAACGCCGCGCCCAGGCCCAGGGTGAAATGGAAGATCAGGTTGATGACGGTCCAGGCAATGGTCTTGCCGAAGATGCGGTAGAAATCCGGCTCGCTGAACAGGCGCAGATAGTGCGTCAGCCCGACAAAGTGCGGATCGCGGAAGTGGAACATGTTCCAGTTCGTCAACGAGATCCAGACGTTGAAGAAGAAGGGATAGGCCACCACGCCGAGCAGCACCAGCGCCGAGGGCAGCAGGAACCAGAAGGCCAGTTTTCTCTGGGTACCGCCCATTACTCGCGCATCCTTTCGATCATCGTCACAGCCCTTGCCTGCATTTGACCGGCCGCATCCTGCGGCGCCAACTCGCCGTTCATCACGCTCTGGTAAGCCGGCCGCATGGCATCCCAGATGGCCCGCATCTCCGGCACGATGGGCATCAGGCGGCCCCGGGCGATCTGGGCCCGGCTGGCCACCAGGGCCGGATCGTTCTGGATATCAGGGTTCTGCGCGGCCGTCTTGTCGGCCGGCATCACGCTCAGGCCCCGCGCCAGGGCCGTCTGGACTTTCGTGCCGGTCAGCCACTTGAGCAGGGCGGCGGTGCACTCGCGCGTCGCCGGATCCAGGTACGCGTTGATCGAGTAGCACTTGGCCGAAGTCATGGGCGTCGGCCACAGGCCGGTGGCGCTGACCCGGGGAATGCTGCTCAGGCCCACCCTGATGCCTGCTTCGCGGTAGCCCTCCCAGGACCAGGGGCCGTTGATGATATAGGCGGCCCGCCCCTCCTTGAAAATCGTGTCGGCCAGGGGGTAATCGCATTCCAGGGGCACCACGCGCGCCTGCTTCAGATCACTCAGAAACTGCAGGGCATCCACCATGGCCCCGGTGCCCAGGGTGGGATTGGCCCGCTCATCCATCACCCAGCCGCCGAAACCGCCCAGCCAGGGCACCAGCCAAAAGGGTTCCAGCAGGTTGAACACCAGGCCGTACTGCTCGGGCTTGCCGTCGCCGTCCCGGTCCACCGTCAGGCTCTGCAGCTGGTCCACCCACCGATCCGTATCACCCGCCATTTCGCCGACCAGATCCAGATTGGCCACCAGGGTCAGATGGTTGCCCACATGGTCGGGCAGTCCGTAGACGCGGCCGTCGAGCACCGGCAACGTCACCGGCTCGAAGCGGTCGATCTCACTCCGGGGCAGCAGGTCTTCAACCGGCATCAACAGGCCCATGATCGAGTAGGGCCCGATCTTGTCGGCCGGGCCGTAGACCAGATTGGGCCCACCATAGGCCAGGGCCGCGGTCTGGAACTGGGTCTGCAGATCCTCGGTGCGGTAGTGCACGCGTTCAATGGTGAATTCGCTGAATTCCGGGTGCTGCCGCCGGAATTCCGCCACGTGCCGGTCGAAGAACTCCTGCTCCTTGGGATCCATATGCTCCCAGACGATCACACTGCGGGAACGATCGACCCGGCCACAGGACACCACCAGCACCAGCCCCACCAGGAGCAGTACAGTCGGCATAAACCGGCGCCGGAGCGAAATCTGAGCATCAGTTCCCATGGGGACGCACTCTACTCTTTTTGCGTGTTCCGGACAATACCGGAGCCCGATTATTGAGAATTTGTTCAATTGGCGAATTGCGTTGAAATCACTCGGCACTTTCCGCTAGATTCGCCGGACCATGAAAATACCAACCGTGCTGATTCCGATCCGCACCCGCCTGCTGGCGGCTGCGGTTTTCTTCGCCCTGACTGCTGTCGCCCTCGCGGTGCCGTTTCATGCGCCCACGATAGACGGCACGATTGCCGGCGACGACATCGACTGGGATCCGGCCGATCTCGTGGTTGATGACAGCGCCGACGATGATCTGTCACGCACCGCCAATACTCGCCGCCTGTGGCTGACCTGGGATCAGGACAATCTCTATGTCGGCGTGACCTACCAGGATTTCGGGGCCAATGAAGCCCTGTCCGTCTTCTTCGACCTGGACCGCGGAGTCGGGCCCAGCAGCGCAGCTGTGATCGATTCGGCGGCCGGGAATTTCCTGCTGCCGAACGGCCACAACTTTGAACTGGTACTGCGGCGCGGAGCCGACGACGGTTTCCCGGGACCGATTCCCCGCGGCCATCTCGTGACCTCTGCTGACGGCACCACCACAGCCATCACCGACCTCATCACCCGCGCCCAGGGCTTCAACAGCGGCAGCAAGAGCACGGCCCGCTTCCCATTCTGGCTGAACGCCGAATTTGCCCTGCCCTGGTCGGCCATCTACCCCGACCTGGGCGGCGGCGTGCCTCCCCTCGCGGTGATCAAGGCCGTAGCTGTGGCCACGAGCGCGGCAGACAGTCTGAACGGCCTGGACAGTGCCCCGGACAACGACGGCCTCGATGGCGGAACGACGCCGGTTATGCTGGCCAACCTCCACGCTTCGGTGATCGACGCCAACGGGGACGGCGTGCCGGACGTCGCGGACGGCACGATATCAGGCACCGTGACCCTGCCCCAGGACAGCGGCACGGGTGCCGTGACGATCACGGCCGAGCTCATCGAGTTTGCCGGCCGGGAACCCGGCGCTCCCCTGTCGATTGTCACCACCGCCGACGGTGAACGCACTTGGACTCTGCCTCGCCTGAGCGCCGGGCGCTACCGTGTCACGACCAGTGCCGTGGGCTATTTCGCCAATACCGTCATCGTGGATGTGGCTCAAAGCGAACAAGTTACCGGCACTGACCAGACGCTGGACAAAGCCACCACCATCGGCGGCAGCATCACCTTCGCTTCGGGACCGGGCGCCGCCGGCACGATCGAATTGCGGGATGGCACAGGACAGGTTCTGGACTCACAGGTACTCAGCGCCGCCGGCGGCCCCTACGCCTTTTTCGTCGAGACCGGCGGCGACTACGTGGTCGCGGTGACCGCGGACACCTACCTGGACGCCGAAACACCGGTCACGGTTGTCGCGGGCACCGATATCACGGACCTGGACTTCACGCTCGTGCGGCAGACCGAGATCAGCGGCACAGTCACGTTCGCTGACGGGCCCGGCCAACCCGGCACGTTGCTGTTCAAAGACGAGGTGGGCACCACTCTGGACTTCACCGGCTTTGCCAGCACCGGCGGCACTTTCAGTTTCTTCACGCCTGTCGGCGGCACGTTCACGCTCTCGGCCACGACGCAGCCGGCCATTTACGTTCCGACCGACACGACTTTCGTGGTCACAGCCGGGGTTGACGTGACCGGCATGGTGCTGACCCTGCCGTTGGCCGCCCAGGTCAACGGTACGATTGCCTTCGAGGGTCCGGACGCCGCCGGCCGCTGGCAGCTGTACGACGACATCAGCGGCGCCTTCCGGGACTCACTGAGTTTTGCGGCCACCGGCGATCCTTTCTCTTTCTTCCTGGAGCCCGGTCGTTTCCGGCTGGAGTTCGCCGCCACCGGCTACTAGGACCGCTCGCTTGTCTTCAATGTCACCATGGCCGACACGTCGCTGGGTGCCGTCCTGCTGACGGCCATCCGGGCCACCCATCTGGTGATCATCAATGATGACGGCGAGGATCTGCCCGAGGTCAAGGCCACCTTCTACGATCAGGACGGCGGGGTTCCGTTCACGAGCGGCCGGGTCCTGCTGGCCGCCCGTGATGACCACGGACGGGATGACCTGTACGACCTGGATGGCCGGCTGAGCGGATTCCGCTTGTCGGCCCGCAAGATGGACGACCTGTCGCCGACCCGGGGCACATCAGTCTACTACCGGGACGAGACCGAGGCTTCGGTCGACTCGGTGGTCAGCTTCGCGGACGGGCGCGCCCGGTTCTGGATGAGCAACACGGCCGTCGAGGTGCTGCGGGTCTACCTCGCCCAACCCGACAAGGCACCCATTGCCGGGCGCATCATCGTCGCCTTCCAGGACCCGCAGCCGACGACTGTGGTCCTGACCGCCGACCGGGATACGCTCGTGGCCGACAATACCGAAGTCGTCACGATCTTCGCCCAACTGTACTACTCGGCCGGCAACACGAGTCCCCTGGCCGACACACCGGTGAGCTTCGCCGTGGGCAATTCCTCGGTGGGCAAGGGCCAGTTCGAGGTGCCGACAACCCTGACCAACAGCACCGGCCTGGCCAGGGCCAGGCTCACGGCCACCGGCGCCGGTCCCCTGCTGATCACCGCCTCGGTCGTGATCGACAATCGGGTCCTGACCGTCGAGGGCGGCGAACTGGGCAGCGGTGAGCCGTTCCTGACGGTCGTCCCGCTGGCCGGGCCGACGGCCGGCTGGCGGGTGTCGGTGCCGAGCCAGGTCAGCGCCCTGGACCGCCCGGTAGCCGTTACCGGGCAGTTGGTGGACCTGTTCGGCAACCGGACCACCGACCCGGACCTGCCCATCATGTTCAGTGCGGACCCACCGGAGCTGGGTTCATTCGAACCCATCACGGCGGTCTCGGACACGAACGGCCGGGCCCTGAGCGTATTCACGCCGGCGGGCGGCTCCGGCCTAGTGACCATCGGCGGCGACGGCGGCAGTCTCGCCGGCGACGCCGCCAGCGTGCAGCTGCGGGACGTCAAGGTGATTCCCGATCCGGTCTGGTTCGAGGAGCCGCGTACACGGCAGACCTTTGACAAGACCGATCTGACCGCCCTGGTGATCGACAACACTCCCGACGAATTGATTCTCGAATTGCCCTTCCAGTCGGATTTCAACGGCATGCAGCTGCATGTCGTCTTCGAGACCAACTTCGATGCCGCGGGCGCCGGCCGTGACCCGTTCGAACAGCCGGTCAACTACGGCCATGCCGACCGGCCCGACTACGTGCTGACCTCGAAGTATTCGGCGAACGACTATGGCGACTTCCGGCGCTGGAACACGCCCGGCGCCCGCTGGGAATTCTGGGATCTGGCCAACGACGAGTACAGCGAAGCCGCCGTGGACCAGAACATCCAGGGGCCGTGGGTGAGCAAGGAAGCCGACCGCGTGGTCATTCGCATGCCCTGGGCACCTCTGGGCGGCGCGCCGGACTCCCTGCGGCTGGAGGCCTACCTGACCCAGGATGACGGCGAAAAGCGAGCGGCCTTCGACTCGGCCCCGCAGGACTCGACGCTGAACCTGACCTTCGACTACACCGACCCCCAGCCCGGTGACTGGGACACGGCTCTCGGTCCGGTGACCCTCGTGGCCTGGGGCGAGACCTACACCGTCAAGACGGACTTCCCCACGCCGCCGGCGGTGACCGAAGTGACCGCGGACCCGGCCGAGGTGGGAGCGGGCGAGATCATCGTCCTGAGCGCCCTTGTCGTCGATGGCGGCGACGGCATCGGTGACGTGCTGGCCGACCTGAGCGCCATGGGCGGTGGCGCCCTGAGCCGGATGTACGACGACGGCGACCCGAACCACGGTGACGTGACCGCCGGTGACGGCGTCTACAGCCTGCGGACGCTAGTGCCTCCGGGCAATCCGGGCGGCTCGCAGGAGCTGCTGGTCAAGGCCAACGACGGCGCCAACATCTGGCCCATGACCGAGGCCGTGACCATCACCGTCACGCCGATCATCGAACCGCTCGTGGTGGCCCTGGACCCGGTTGGCGACGATCATGGTCCGAACCAACCCGGCAGCCCGCGCAAGTTCACGACCTACCCGACCAATATCGCCTTCGTGCCCGGCGCCTTCGACATCACGGCGCTGACCGTCTTCGAGACGGTCGCCAACGTCGGCGGGGAACAGGTGGAGATGATCGCCTTCCAGGTCAGGATCGTCGATTTCCCCGACCCTAACGATCCGGGAACCGCCAACTGGAGCCCCCTGTACGCGGACCTGAATATCGAGAAAATAGACATCCTGATCGACACCGGTCCGGGTGGTTCGACCGCCACCCTGCCCAACCGGCAGGCCGCGTTCCAACCCTGGGACGCCTGGGACTATGCCATCATCATGGACGGCTGGTACAAGGCCCTGATCCCGTCCCTGGGCCAGAACACGATCGACTCCTGGCGCGACAACGCCCTGCGCTCGGACAAGGACATCCTGCTGGTCGGCGACCCGGCGACCGACACCATCACCGCCCTGGTTTCCAAGGCCGCCCTGGGCGAACCGACGGCCGAGGACATCCGCGGCTGGGACATGGTTGTCTGCCTGGCCAGCCACGATTTCGGCGGTGAAGAGGTGCTCGGCGGCATCCGCTGGGTCAACGAGGCCCGCAGCGAATGGAACTTCGGCGGCGGTCAGAACGGAGACCGGGACTCGAATCTCATCGACCTGCTGCTGGTGCCGGGCTCGGGCCACAGCGCAGGCCTGACCCAGGAAGAGATACTGGACTACGAATCCGCCGCCGCCCTGCAGCGGCTCGAGTCCGGCGAGACACCGGTGGCCATCGAGATGTCCCAGTTCGAGGATACCGGCCCGCCGGTCATTGACGTCGGCGGCAAGGGCTCGGTCGTCACCAGGGTCATGCCCCTGGCCGACGCCCCCCTCGCCCTGACGATCGGAATCACCGACGACTTCCGGGTCGACCGGGCCGAGTTTCGCTACCGGTCGAGTGGATTTACCGGCGACGGCTGGCAGCATGTCGTGCCGATGGGCTTTCTGGGCCGCGACCGGTGGGTCGTGGACATCATGCCCTCGTTCCTCGATTCACTGGTCGTCTCTCCCATCGATTCGACCCGCTACCTGGAGTTCGAGGTCTGGGCGATCGACCCCCTGGACAAAGCAACGACCTCACCGGTGACCACTCTGGAAATCGCCGAGAGCTCATTGTGCCGCCCCGAGGACTCCACGCTGGACCGGACGAATCTGGCCCTGCTGCAGGTGGACGGCTCGGCGCTGATCGTCTCGGACCAGTTGAGCCGTTGGCTTGTCGACAACCACGTGGCCAACGCCTGGCCGGGCGAGCCCGTGTCGCCGGACACGATGGCTGCGGCGGTGGAACTGCAGTGGGACATCTGCAACATCCCCAGTGACGAGCAGAGCGCTCCGGCCGTGCCTCCGGGCCAGCCGATCGGCGTGTTCCGGCAGGTCTTCCTGGCCACGGCCGATACTCTGGGCGGCTACTTCGACCACCAGGCCAAGCTGCCCCGCACGATGGATCTGTCCCTCCATTTTCCGCAGGCCTGGCTGCCCGCAGGCGTGGACAGGAATTCGGTGGCCATGTACGAGTACCATGCCGGGTCGGACCGCTGGGTCCTGATCGGGGGCAACGTCAGCCTGACCGGCAACAACGTGACCGCAGCCGTCAAGGGCGCCGGCGTCTACGGCTTGTTCCGCACCGAGGGCGTCAGCTTCGATCCCCAGGAAGTGCTGTCGGGCACCCTTGTGTCGCCCAATCCGTTTTCGCCCAACGGCGACGGCCTCTACGACGAGACGTCGATTTCATTCTATCTGACCCAGGAAGCGACGGTCACCGTCGAGGTCTACAACATCTACGGGGACCGCAAGAATATCCTGACCCAGACGTTCTCCTATGCCGGTACCGACCAGGATGACACGACGCCGCGCCGGGTGCCCGGGCTGGTCTGGAACGGCACTGACTTCAAGGGCGATGTGGTGCCCTACGGTATCTACGTCCTGCGCATCATCGCCACCTACAACCAGGCCGGCGGCACGCGCACCATCCGGACGAATTTCCCCGTGGCGGTGATCAAATGAAGCACATCACCGACCGCCGCACCTTGTTGGGTCTGCTCGGGCTGCTGGGGATTTGCTGCGGCCTGGTGCCCTCCGCCCGGGCGGATTTCCGCCACGCCGGTGTCGGCGCCCGGCCCAAGGCCCTGGGCTCGGCCTTTGTCGCGGTGGCCGACGACGCCAACGCAGCCTATTGGAATCCCGCCGGCCTGACGCGCAGCAACCGCACTTCACTGATGCTGAGCAACAGTTGGCTCTACGGCGTGTCCGAGATCGACAACTATTATCTGGCCATGGAGCTGCCCAGCCTCGGCGCCTTCCACTTCGGCGCCTCCTGGGTCCGGCTGGGCATCACCGACATCTACAGCGAGGACACGATCAGTCTGGCGGTGGCCGCCGAGCTGCCGTTCATGACGGGCCTGAGCGTGGGCCTGGCCGGCAAGATGTTCGTGCTCGACGCGCCCGGCTACGACCAGTACAACGACCCGAATTTCACCGGCGGCGACCAGGGCTATTCCGCCGACCTCGGCCTGCTCTACGACAGCGGCGGCCCCTGGACCCTGGGCGGCACGATCTACAATCTGCACGAGACTTCGCTGCAACTGCTGAGCAGCACCGCCAATCCCGATCCGGTCTACACCGAGTGGGCCGGCGGCGGCAGCTACCTGTTCCGCGACACGCTTCTGCTGACCGCCGACTTTCGCAACCGCGAGGGCCGCACCACGGACATCGTGCTGCACGGCGGCGCGGAGATCTGGTTCTTCGACGCCCTGGTGCTGCGCACAGGGCTGGACCGCGGCATGGTCACCCTGGGCGTCGGCCTGCAGGACATCCACTGGGAGGCGGACTTCTCCCTCGAGACCGACAACAATCTGGGTAACATCTACATGTTGTCCTTCACCATAAGAAACTGAGGCTGGCGTTGAGAAAGATCTCCTTGCTGAACGCATGTCCGCTGCCGCCGACGCGGCGGCGACGTCTGCTGGCCGCAGCAACGGCAGCCGCGGTCCTGGCCGCGTCCCTGCCGGCAGCCAGGGCGGCCAACAAGCTCGAGGGTTACTACGAGGCCGAAGTCAGCGCCCAGAAGGACGACGGCAAGTGGCACTTCGGCGCCCCGAGCGCCAACGGCATTCCCCGGCACTACGCGGAGCTGAAGTTCTGGTCCTGGCCGAACGACCACTTCGAGGTCTTCGCCAAGGTCAAGGCCGAGTCCAACCGCGACGACGACCGCTCGCCGGGCATCGACTACTTCGCTCCGCCCTGGTTCAACGGCGAGGGCCACATCAAGCTGCGGCAAGACAAGTACGAAGCCTACCTCTTCTACCGGCAGAACCGGTTCTACATCAACGACGAGCCCCTGCTGCGGCTGGTCGACGACGGCAAGCTGAAGAACGACGACTGGGGCCCCAAGGCCCAGGGCATCCGGTTCGATTTCTGGGATACGAACTTCCTGGGCATTCCCAATCTGGGCGGCACCGTGATCACCAGTGACAACGGCGGCACGTTCAGCACCAACGGAGTCGACGTGCCCAACGGCGAGAACTCGTGGATTCTGCGCGGCCGGCACAAGGCCTGGGAAGGCCGCATCGAGACCGGCGCCATGTTCATCCGCAAGGACTGGACCGACACCTCCCAGGAGAACTGGCCCGAGTTGCTGGGGCTGATGTACAACAACGTCTATTCGCTGGATGTGGCCTTCAGCCCGCGCAACCTCGTGGCAACCGGACTGCGGCTGGGGCCGCTCAATCTGGAGCAGACACGGTGGACGGCGGAAGCGGCCATCAGCGAACAGCCTTACGACGTCGAGGTATTCGGTACGAGCACGGCCAAGTCACGGGCCATCGCCGTGGAGATGCGTGACCTGCACGTGAGCGACCTGACCGTCCACGCCTGGTATAACGATTTCGGCGAGGACTTCCGTGATTTCACCTCCAGCCGTTTCGACAACAGCCGCGAGTACAACCGGGTCCAGAACCATGTCGAGGGTATCTGGCTGGTGCCGAAGAAGGCCGTCACCGCCAAGGTCAATTTCGACCACTACCGCAAACGATACGCCGACGAGCCCGGGGGCGGCCTGCGGCCGACAACCGAGTGGTATGCTGAGCTTTACATGGAGTACGTCAACGGCTTCAAGTCGCGCTTCGCCTACCGCAACTGGCATGGATTCGACCAGTCCCTAGAGGTGAACAGTTTCACCCACTACCCGGACTGGTTCGCCGAGGTTTCGGTGGAGAACTTCCTGGCCAAGATCCGCCTGCAGGCCAGGATCCACGACGCCGGGACCTTCCGCCAGGTGACCATCTACGGTTTCGACATGAGTGTGAACCTGACTGACCGCATGAAGGGCTATCTGCGGGCCATGAACGTCAACGAGACGATCGAGGCCCGCCATACGATGTTTGCCCAGTTGAAGTACGATGTCGGGTGGGGCGCCGAGGTTTATTTCGAGTACGGCGACGCGGGCCAGTCCGACAATCTGGTTTACACGGACTGGTTCATCAACGAAGGAAGCAACGACAATCTGCGCGACCGCTTCAAACTGCTGGTCAAAGCGTGGTTCTGATCAGATTCGGGGAGCTGCCCATGTTTGCCAAGGAGATCCGCATGCAGGAAATCCACAGATTCGCCCGCCGGATGCTGCCGGCGCTGCTGGCTCTGGCCCTGACCGTGGCGGGCGTCGCTTTCGCCGGGCCGATCGCCGGCGAAGGAGGTGTGGTCTTCACGCTCGGCGCACCGGACGCCCAGGCTGTGTTCCTGGCTGGTGATTTCAACGGCTGGAACGCGAGTGATCTGGCCCTGGCCGATGACGGCAACGGCAATTGGACGATCACGGTGGCGCTCGACCCCGGCACGTACGAATACAAGTTCGTGGTCGATGGTGACTGGCGGGAGGACCCGGGCAACCCGGACAAGAAGTCCGATCCCTTCGGCGGCGCCAACTCGGTGGTCACGGTGGCGGCCGACGGCGGTCTGGCCGGGGCTGCTGTCACGGCAGTGCCCGCTGCGACTGCGGCAGGCGCGACGCCGACAGCGGACGACATCAAAGTGGGCGCTCCCCGCGCTGTCGACGGCGGCATCGCCTTCACATTCCACGACTCTGGTGCGACAAGGGTCAATCTGGCCGGCAGTTTCAACGGCTGGAACGCCGACGATACTCCGCTGGCCGGTGACGGCCAGGGCAACTGGATCGTGGTCCGCGAGATGGCCGCCGGTCAGCACGAGTACAAATTCGTCGTTGACGGCAACTGGTTGGCCGACCCGGAGAATCCCGACACCCAGTCCGACCCCTACGGCGGTGTGAACTCGGTCATCACCGTCGACGAAAAGGGCCAGTTGACGGCCACCGAGGCCGGCGGCACGGCGGCCGCCGCCAACAACACCCTGAATGCCAAGGTCACCATCGACGGCCGCTATCTGACTCGGTTCCGATACGCCAAGAATGTCGCCGTCGACGTCAACGACGAGTCGAAGGTCGACCCACGTTTCCGCCTGCAGCGCCCCACCCAGAGCGTGGACCTGAATTTCAATACGGAAGTCAGCGAGATTGCGCGCACCTTCATGCGTCTGCGCCTGGATTCGGACCAGAACATCATCCAGAACAACGTGGCTGCGGTTCTGGACGAGGCCAATCTGGAAATCAACCCCGAGGAATTTGCACTGAAGGCCTACTGGAACCAGGAAGTGTTCACCGGCGAAGACTTGCTCAAGCTGGGCGGCGATGTGGACCTGCCCGGCACGATCATGCACGACCATCTGGACTACGGCAAGGGCACGGCCGGGGCCCTGTTTGTCGCCGACCCACTGGGTGTCCGCACGCGCCTGTACTTTGCCAATGTCCACAACTCGGACTACTACAACGATCCCGATCTGTTTGACAATACCGGCGAGGACCGGGTCAGCCTGCGATTCTCCCGCCAGTTCGGAAGATTTGAGATCGGGGCTCCCCTGTATGCTGAGCGCGCCCTGGTCTGGCTGGATTTCGGTTCCCTGGTCAGCCTGCCTTCCACCGGCATTCCCGCTCTGGACGATCATCTGGCCCAGACCGGTGACACGAGTACCTGGTACGAAGTCGACAACTACCTGCTGAACGGCGGACTGGACCTGCGCTACACGGCGTCGAAGCGCTGGGCTTTCGCGGCCGAGGCCCTGTATCGCAATGGGGTGCAGCGAATTGCCACCGGCAACGAGGCCGGCCAGAACAACACCAACGGCGCCATGGATGTGCCCTTCCTGGACCGAAGATCACTGGTGCTCGCGGCCCGGGCCGAGTTTGACGTCTCGGAGCGGAGCCGGCTCACCTTGCAGCACCAGACCAATCGCATGGACAGCGGCAACGCCGACGAGCGGTTGATGGTCTATTCTTTCAAGCCCCAGAGTGAAGCCAACAAGAACATCTTTTTTGCCATCGACGGCAGTCCTGCCGTGGCTGACCTGGATTCCACCGAACTGACCTGGAACTGGCAGGGTGACAAACGGTCGGCTGCGCTGTGGCTGCGTCGCGCCGGCCGCGATCTCGACTACGGCGCCGTGGACCGCACCGCGCCGGAAGACAGTACCGTCAGCAGCCACACGGAGAACATCTGGTACCTGGCCGGCAGCGTGGCGACCGGGAGCTCCGGCGATCGGCTGGGACAGATCGAACTGGAGGCCGCCTATACCCTGACCGACCGCGGTGTCGCCGGACTGCAGAACAACCAGCTTGAGATGATCCTGCGCTACGACCATGACCTGACCCGCAACGTGGGCTTCATCGCCGACCTGCGGTTTATTACCTACCACCTGGAAGGGCAAGCCGACGGCACGACCGGCGGCACGATGGACACCGACTTCTTCAACCCCTTTGTCGGCTTCCGCTACACCCCCATCCGCAAGTTGGAACTGGTCGCCGCCTATGGTGTCGATCCGGTGGACTATTCCATCGAGTACGGCGGCCGCCAGATCGGCCGCTGGATGTTCCGCCAGAACTACTTGTTCGACCATCCGGGTGCCTCTGACCTGGAAGCCGAGAACTACCTCAAAAGCGCCCGGGTCGTAACCCTGCGGGCCCAATTGCTGTTCTAGGAGATCTGATATGCACGGGCTGCCGAAATCTCTGAGGTCCATCCCGGTGGCGGCGCGCCGCCACCGGGCCGCTATTGCCGTGACGGCACTGCTGTGCCTGGCGCTGGCCGGCTGCAGCTACTCACGCATCCTGCGCAACAGGCTGCCGACGCCGCACCGGGTCGACGATTTCGAGAACGCCGTGCGCTTCTTCTACGAAGCACCGCAGGCCCGACACGTGAACCTGTGCGGCAACTGGGATGAGAACGGCTGGTGCGGCACCAAGACCAGCGGTGTCTTTGACCACAGCATCGGCGCCATGCACGACAACGACAAGGATGGGATCTGGGAAATTGTGATTCCGCTGCGGCCGGGCCGATACCAGTACAAGTTCGCCGTCGATTGGGGCCTGCGCTGGGAGCAGGACCAGAACAACCCCCTGGGCGAAGATGACGGCTTCGGCGGGCAGAACTCGATTCTCGTCCTGCACTGATTCGCCCTGCCTGCCGACAGCCGCAAAAACGGGGCCCGGACATTTGTCCGGGCCCCGTCGTCAATCCAGTCCAACCGTCACCGGTACAGGCTCTTCAACGAACCCCAACTGGAATTCTCAGTGGCCACCGGGTCGCACACGCCGGGGCCATCTTCCCAGACATGGGGCAGCGTCGTCTCAGCCGCCGCATCATTGTCCACGGTGAAGAACTGGTTGCCGCCGCCTTCCCACGTGCCGCAGTCGTCCTTCTTGTACTTGAACTCGAGATTCAGCGGAATGGCCGTGCCGGCCGGGAACACGAGGCAGGCCTGATACAGATCGGTCGCGATCATGTCGGCCGGGACACCGGTGCCCCAAGCACCCAGTTCGGGGATGTTGCCGATGACGCAAACGGCACCAACGTTGTCCACGCCGGCCATACAGACCTGGAAACAGACCACCTTGTCCTCGGTCAGGGTCGTGCCCATGCCGCACTGCATCGGAGCGTTGTCCCAGCTGTCGGCCGCCAGCACCACATTGGTCGTCCCGTCGGTCGGCAGCGAGACCAGGCGGTTGCCAACGCCTTCCCAGGTCGAGCAGGCATCCTTCTTGAACTTGTACTCGAAGTTGGGGTTGCCGCCCGCCGCGAAAACCACGTCGACTTCGTAGAGCTCACCACCGGTGTTGGTCATGGCAACACCCGCGCCCCAACTGCCGATCTCAGCGGCCGAGCCGATGACGCAGGCACCGTCGGTCGTGGCCGCTCCGCTCAGGCAGAGCGTGAAGTGCACCGTGACGTCGTTCGGCAGGACATTGCTCACGTTATAGCGGAACGGAGGCGAGTTTCCGGACTGGTCGGCCAGGACCTCGAAGTCCGAAGCATCGGTCGCGTCGGTGAAGACAATCGTCACATCCACCCACGCGGCGCCCGCCAGGGCCGCCTGGGGCACCTGAGCCGTGTACTCGTCGTTGCTGGCGCCGTTGTCGCCCAGGAAAGTCATGGGCACCGAAGCTTGCGGGGCAATATCTGTCGTATAATACAGCATCGCGGAGATGTCCGCGCCCTGTCCCGGCTGGTCGGTCACGCCGCTCTTGAACACCTGGGCGTAGACATCCACCGGTCCGGTCGGCACAACGGCGTGGCCGTCGGTGGGCCAGACCTGACCGGCCCAGTCGATCACGGCGAACGCACTGCCGGCAGCGCCAAGCGCCAGCATCACGGTAGCCAGCATAATCAATTTCTTCATGATTCCCTCCCGGGGAATGGGGCCCGGCACGACGTCCGCGGAGCGGCAACAGTGGAACCGGACATACTTGGGGTGTGGGCGAACCAGAGGCTGCTTGCCCTCTCTTACCAGCCCCGCTCAATGAACAGGAGCTATCGGCATTCATTTTATCATATTTCTTATTGAAACTGCATTGTTTTTGATCAATTTCGACCGCAGAACGCCCCCTGGACCAGGCCAGGGGGCGCCGGAAGCCCTATTCGGATTTGTTTACTGCGGTTTAATTCAACAACATGGCCCCGCTCAGCCCGGGCAGCACGACCTCCACATCCCCGCCCGTGAGATCCAACTCTTCACCCGACCGGAAACTCGCCCCGGCTGCGCGCGGGAAGGCATCCGGCCCCACCACCGCTTCCAGGATCAGCGGCGCGTCCTCGCCCGCCAGGTCCACCAACTGCTGCCGGGCCAGGGTCAATGTCACGGCCGTGGGGCCGGCGTTGAACAGCGACACGGCCAGCTTGCCATCCAACTCGCGGGCGATCGCCAGGGCACGCCCCTCGGTCGCCAGCGTCGTGAACGACCCCCGCCGCAGAACCGGCGTGTCCCTCCGCAGGCGCGTGATCGTCCCGTAGTAATCGCGCAGCGCCTGCCGCCGTGGATCGCCCGTGTAGCGCCAGTCCATGGGCCGCCGGCAGTCCGGATCCTTGCCCCCCAGCATTCCCACCTCGTCGCCGTACCAGATGTGGGGCATGCCGACATAGGACATGCTGAACATGGCGCCGAGCATCAACCGCCGGACATCGCCGGCGCTGGTCAGGAAGCGGATCGTGTCGTGGCTGTCCATCAGGTTCATCATCACGGCCACCGACTGGGGCGGATACTGGAAACGGCCCGGACTCAGGCGTGCATCAAAGGTGGCCGCATCGATGCTGCCCTTGCCGAAGAAGTCCATCACCGGGTCGCGGAATAACTTGTAGTTCATGGTCGAGTCGAAGCAGTTCGGGCTGATCCACCGCCCGGCGTTGCCCCAGATCTCGCCCACCAGCCACACATCCGGCTTGATGGAATTGCAGCGTTCGCGGAACAGCTTCCAGAACCAGAACGGCACTTCGTTGGGCACGTCCAGCCGGAAGCCGTCGATGTCGAACTCGCCCAGCCACACGTCGGCGGTCTTGAGCACGTAGTTCACCACGTCCATGTTCGGCGTGGCGTCCGCGATGTCGTCGATGTTGTTCTCGTCGGCGTTGCTCAGTTTCAGATCGTAGTTCAGGTTCGGGTGCAGCCCGAAACCCCACCAGCAGTCGTAGTATTCGCTGGCGTTGAAGTCGCGCGACGAAGGCAGCGGCCATTTGTGGAATTCATACCAGTTGTAGTACTTGCTCCTGGGCCCGTTCTCCACCGCGTCGCGGAAGGCAAAATGCCAGTTGCCGGTGTGGTTGAAGGCCATATCCACCACGACCCGGATGCCGTGCTCGTGGCACGCCTTGACGAACGCCTTGAACTCCGGGCGGCCGCCGAAGTGCGGATCGATATCCAGGTAGTCCACGGGATCATACTTGTGGTTGCTCATGCCCTGGTTCAGGGGGTTGAAGTAGATAACCGTAATGCCCAGGTCGTTCAGATAGTCCAGGTGTTCCTGCACACCCGCGATGTCGCCCCCGTAGAAGCTGAAGTAGTCGGGCTTGCCGTCGGTGCGGTACGGGCTGCGCACCAGGCCGGCCACATCATACCAGTCATCGATGAGATGGAAGTACTCGCTGTTGGTCTTGCCGCTGGCCGGCAGTGTGCGCGCTCCCTTGTACATGGGCTCACTGAAGTCGGGATCGTTGGCCTTGTCGCCATTGGCGAAGCGCTCGGGGAAGATCTGGTAGATGACTCCGTCCTTGGCCCACTCGGGTGTGAAGAAGGCCGGGAATTCGGCGGCACGGTAGACGAAGCGCGGCGTGTCCGCTGTGGCGCTCATGCCCTGCAGGCCGAAGTACTCGGTCGTGCCGGCGTCGCGGTAGGTCACGAGGTAGGCCAGTTCGTCGGCCGCGTCGTCCAGCTTGATCGTGGTTCGGTAGTACTGGAACGAAGCATCCCGCTCGACCTCGGTCAGGGGCTGTTCCTGGTCTGAACCTCCGCCAACACGGTAGACCAGGGTCACCGCCCCCACGTCGCCCAGATGGGCCTTGGCCGTGATGGCGATCTCGGTGGGACTGAGCGGATTGCAGGTCGAGTAGTCGAAGATCGGCTCCAGGTCGTCACTGTAGATGTTGCCGTCGCCCAGTTCGATCTCGATCGTGGCGTAGTTGGCGTCGACCTTCAGCACGGAATTCTGGCCGCCGAAGCCGTCCTCCACGCCGTCGGGATTGTTGGGGTCCTGCTGCCAGTTGCCGTCGACGACGAACTTGTACTGGTAGGAGCCCTCGGCCAGCAGCAGGGTCACGGTGTAGGTGCCGTCGTTGTCGGCATCGCTCATCTTGGTCTTGGCGTCGTTCCAGTCATTGAACGAGCCGGCCAGGTAGACCGTGCCAACCCCGGAGATGACCGGCGTGTAGCGAAATTCCACCGAGCGCAGCTCGCCGCTGCCGGCAGGAGCGGTGGCCAGCGCGGCGGCGGCCGCGCCGCCCGCCACCGCATCGATCCGATCCTTGCCCGCCGGCACGTGCAGCAGGGAATTCTGACCGCCGAAGCCATCGTCCTTGCTGTTGGGGTTGCCCGCATCCTGGGTCCAGACACCGTCGACGACGAACTTGTACTGGTAGTCGCCCGGATCCAGATTCAGCACCAGGGACCACACACCGTCCTTGTTGGTCATCGGGTTCGCCGAATCGCTCCAGCCGTTGAAGTCCCCGGCCAGGTACACGCTCGCCACGCCGGCAGCTTCGTGACGGAACGCAACGGCCACCTGGTCGCCGCCGACCGCCGGTGCCGCGGGGGCAGCCACGGGTACCGCACCGGCAGGCGCCCCGGTGCCGGCCGCCATTTCGGCGACGCCGGGCGCCACGGTCACCAGCGAGTTCTGACCGCCGAAACCGTCGTCGGTCGTTTCAGGGTTGTTGGGGTCGGCGACCCAGTTGCCGTCCACCACGAATTTGTACTGATAGGATCCCGCCGTCAGATCGAGCGCCAGCGTCCAGACTCCGTCGTGATTGTCCATCGGGTTGGCCGAATCGCTCCAGTTGTTGAACTCGCCGGCCAGATAGACCGCGCCCGCCTGGGGAGCTTCATGGCTGAACGTGACCTCGGTCGCGCCGGCAACGGCAACCCCCAGGGCCCATGTTGAAATGACGACCAGCCAGCAAAGGCGGCAAAGGGTCCTGTGTGACATGGTCCACTCCTCGGGAATCTCGGCAGACGGATGGATAGCGTGCGGAAAGCCACATCCTACCAGAATCCGCACGAGAATCAACCTGCGTGTCGGCAGCGGTGGCCAGACCGGGCCGTCGCGCACCTGGGCCAGCCGGGGTGAGCCCGGCCTGTCGCTGACGCCGGGCACGCTTTTCAGATAGGCCTGCAGGTTGGTCGACTTCGCGGCCACGCCCAGCTTCCGGTGGTCGCATGGGCGAAGAGACAATGCTGATGGGAATTCGGCTTATTGCGTCGGGTTCACGTCGGGGTGGCGCATCACGGCAGCTTCCTACTCAAACCAAATGGATTGTGATACAATTGCAAAGTCCCCCGTTTCAATGCCCTGGAATACTGCTGGGAGGCCTCATGCCACGGACCACCAATCTTCGCCGCACCCGCGCGAACACCAGCCACCTGGGGGCGTTTTGTCTGCTGCTGACTTTGCTGCTGATGGTGTCGGCCTGCAGCGACAACTCCCGGCCCGCGGCCCCGGCGGTCCCTCCGGCCGAAACCGGGGCCAAGGCCCGTACCGACACCTTCACTCTCGCCGCACCCGGCCTCGACTCGGTCCACGTCGCCGGCTCGGCCAATGGCTGGAACGACCAGGATCCGGCCTGGGCCCTGACCCTGCAGCCGGACAACGTGACCTGGCAACTGATCAAGGAAGTCAGCGACGGTCTGGCCTACTACAAGTTCGTCATGCGCAAGGACGGCGTCGTGGAGTGGCTCACCGACCCGCGCGCGACCGAGGTCGCTCCGGACGGTTTCCACGGCGATCCCGCTTATTGGAATGCCCTGAAAGGCCGCACTTTCACTGCGCCGCAGCCGCTGTCGGCACCGGTGGACCGATCCCGGCTCGTGATCTACGAAATGTCCCTCAACGACTTCAGCGCCACAGGCACCTTCGCCGGCGCCGTGGCGGGACTGACCGCGGGCGCCAACCTGGCCGACCTCGGCGTCAACGCCATCGAACTGATGCCCGTGACCGCGCCTTCATACAATGGCTGGGGCTATGATCCGGTGCTGCAGTTCGCGGTCAACGGCAGCTTCGGCTGGCCGGGCACCTTCGCCAGCCTGGTGGACGAAGCCCACAGCCGGGGCATGGCCGTCATTCTGGACGCCGTGGTCAACCACATGGCCGGCAGCGCTCCCCTGCGCCAGATCGACAGTTTCACCGGCACCAACACCTTCACCACCACCGAGAGCAACCCCTGGGGCCTGGTCGAGCTGAACTGGACCAACCCCTACCTCAAGGCGCACATCCTGGACGCCCTCTCCCACTGGGTGACGGCCTACCACGTGGATGGCTTCCGCTTCGACTACGTCGGGGGCGAACCCTACAGCACCTGGATCTGGCTGCGGACCGAACTGCTGGCCCGGCATCCGGACTTGATCCTGATCGGCGAGGACTTCAACTATCCCGCCAACTCGATCACCTACGGGTACGATGCCCAGTGGGGCGGCAACCACACCGACGGCTGGGGCGGCGGCGGCAACAATTTCTGCCAGGTCCTGGCCACGGCCCTGAACCAGAACGGGTTCGCCTGGCGTGGTGAACTGACGCCCTCGGTCGGCGCCTTCGGCGTGCCGTACAACAACATGTGGGCGCTGGCGAATGTCATTTCGCCCAACAGCAACTACGTAGGAGCCGCGCCGGGCGACGGTTTCAGCGACGTCAAGTTCCTTGAGAGTCACGATGAGAACCGGGTGGTCTGGTCGGTCAACACCCTGGGATCCGGCGCGGCACAGGCCATGGGCGGCCTGCACGTGGCCCACCTCGGCGCCGTGATCAGCCTGACCAGCGTGGGCATTCCCATGCTCTACAACGGGCAGGAGATCGGTTCCGGCGAGTACCGTCCACAGGGCACGACCATCGACAAGATCGATTGGGCCGCCGGCGATGCGGCCCTGCGCCGCACGTACAAGTACCTGATCGGCAAGCGCCTGACCCTGCCCGCCCTCGCCAGCGAGAACGTGCAGTTCCAGTGGCGGGACGGCAACCTGGACAACAGCGAGTTCACGTTGACCTACAGCCGGGGCAGCCTCAGCGATCCGGCCTCCCACGAGGTCCTGGTCGCGGCCAATTTCGACGGTCAGGACCACAGCTGGGAGGTGCCCTTCCCCGCGCCCGGAACCTGGGTGCAATTCGTGCCCACGGCAAGCTACGTCGAGACGATCTTCGTGCCGGGAACCAGCCTGACGGTGACCGTGCCGGCCGGATCGGCCCGCGTCTGGTTCCGCGAAGACGGCACGACCGGCGTGCCGCCGACCCGTTGACCGGCGGATTTCGCGTGGAGCGATTCCGTGCCCTGTGGTAGTCTGCACACTCACCGAGCAGAGATCCCCCAACCACGAGGAGCCCGCCTTGGCGCAGGTCCGACTCGACCAGGTCAGCAAGACCTACCCCGGTGGCGTGCAGGCCGTCTCGCCCATGGACCTGCAAATCGCCCACGGCGAGTTCACGGTGCTGGTCGGGCCCTCCGGTTGCGGCAAGAGCACGACCCTGCGCATGATTGCCGGTCTGGAAGAGGTCACCGGCGGCCAGGTGCACATCGGTGACCGCATGGTCAACGACGTCGAGCCGCGCGACCGCAATATCGCCATGGTCTTCCAGAGTTATGCGCTGTACCCCCACATGTCGGTGGCGGCGAACATGGGCTTCGGCCTGCGCATGCGGAAGCTGCCCAGGGCCGAGATCACGACGCGGGTGGCCGAGGCGGCGCGCATCCTGGGCATCGGGGAACTGCTGGACCGCAAGCCGCGAGCCCTGAGCGGCGGTCAGCGCCAACGGGTCGCCCTGGGCCGGGCCATCGTGCGCGATCCGGAGGTCTTCCTCTTCGATGAACCGCTGAGCAACCTGGACGCCAAGATGCGCGTGCAGATGCGCACCGAGATAGCCCGTCTGCACCACCGCCTGGGCGCCACGATGATCTACGTGACCCACGACCAGACCGAGGCGATGACCCTCGGTGAGCGCATCGTCGTGCTGAAGGACGGCGTCGTGCAGCAGGTGGCCGCGCCCATGGAATTGTACGAGCGCCCCGCCAACCGTTTCGTCGGCGGCTTCATCGGCTCACCGGCCATGAATTTCCTGCCGGGCAGGCTGGAACGAAACGACGGTCTGGCCCTGATCTGCGGTGACGGGCGGACGGTGTGGCCGCTGCCGTCCGGGTTCACGCCGCCTGAGACCCTGCTTGGCCGGAATCTGGTCCTGGGCATCCGGCCGGAGCACATACAGGTCGGCAACGGTGGCGGACTGCCGGCGGCGCTGCAGGTCTCGGAGTCCCTCGGCAACGAGACCCTGGCCTATTTCGAGGTGGCCGGCCGGCCGGTGACCGCACGCTGTGGCGGCCAGCTCGACGCCGCCATCGACGCCGAGCTCTCCCTGTCCCTGCAGCCTGCACACATCCACCTTTTCGACACCGGTGAGGCGGGTGCCAATCTGCTGGCCAAAGGATGAACCCATGAGAACTCTCTCCCTGGCCGGCGCCGTCTTGTGGCTGTGGGCCGCCCTGTCGGCCCACGCGGCCGCCCCGCGCCTGGACGACATGACCATCACCGTCACGCCCGACCATCCGCGTGAATTCATATTCACGGACAAGGGCGCGGCCCACCTGTCCGGCGAGGCCGTCGGGCCGGATACGCGCAGCTACCACGGCTTCTACATCGCGATGCACGAGGTCGTCGACGGCTGGGAACTGCGGCTGGCGGACGGCACCGTGGTCGGTCCGCAGACCGCTGTCTCCGCCGAGGTCTCACCCGACCAGCTGGTGCGCCGGCACCGTCTGGCGTCCGGCGAGGTGATCACCGAGACCGTCCGGCTGTTTGACCGGGAAAATGGGTTCCAGGTGGCCTACGAAGGTGTTCCGGGCGGCGAGTTCGCCTTTGTACCACGACTGGACATGCGCTTCCTGTGGAAGGTCGGCAAACCAGCCTATCAAGTGGAGTGGCGCAACGGCACGCTGACCGCCTGTCGCGCCGACGCCGTCAATCGTGCCCCCGATCCGGGCCACCCCGCCTGGCTGGCCGTCGCGGTGGCCGGTACGGACCGCTTCGTGCCGGTGGGCCGCCACCTCGACACGACGTACCCCAAGGGCCGGGCGCGCCGCGCCATGGACCACGCTTCGCCGTACCTGCCGGGGGACCTGGTCGGCCGGATTCCCCAGCGAATCCCCGTGGGACGGGTCGAAGCCTTCTTTGCCGCGGACACGTCGGCGGCCGCCGCCACGGCGCGGGCCCACCGCCTGCGCAACGAACAATTCGCCCTGCGGGACGCCCGTCGCCGGCGGCTGCAGAAACTTGTCGACGACAGCGCCGTGACCACCGGTGTGCAGCGCGACGACACGGCCCTGGCCTGGGCCCGCGTCTCGCTGGACAACCTGATCATGGACCAGCGCGGACCGGGGATTTACGCTGGGTTTTACTGGTTCACGACCTATTGGGGCCGCGACACCTTCATCACTCTGCCCGGCGCGAGCGTGGTCAGCGGCGACTTCACGACAGCGGAAACCTTGCTGCGCTCGTTCGCCGAATTCCAGGATACTGATCCGGCCAGCTTGCGCCAGGGCCGCGTGCCCAATTTCGTCACCGTGGACCAGGTGCAGTACGCGAGCATCGACGGCACCTGGTGGTTCGTGCGCGCCCTGGACGAGTTGTGGCGGCAGTCGGGCGATAACGGGTTCGCGGCCGGGATGGCCCCGGTAGTCTACCGGGCCGTGGCCGGAGCCCTGGCCCACGCCGTCGATGGGAAGGGTTTTCTGACCCACGGCGACGGCGAGACGTGGATGGACGGCGGTGGCGAGGAGCATCCGTATTCGCCGCGGGGCAACCGGGCTGTCGAAGTCCAGGCCCTGTGGCATCGCGGCCTGTTGACGGCAGCCCGGCTGGCCGCGCGGTTTCCGGACGTGCCGGGAGCCCGCGCCGACTACCGGGATCTGGCCGACCGGCTGGCGGCGAATTTCCAGCAGGAATTCTGGGACCAGGGGCGGCTCGTCGATCATCTGAACGTCGACGGCAGCCGGGACACGCAGTTGCGTCCCAACACGCTACTGGCCGTCCTGGCCTCGCCGTCGCTGTTCGACGCGGGGCAGAGGCAGGCCATCACCAAGCTGGCCGGCGCCGAACTGGTGCGTCCCTGGGGAGTGCTTTCGCTCAACGCCGAAGATGCGGACTTCCATCCCCGCCACCTGAATCTGGCCGAATACTACTACGACGAAGCCTACCACAACGGCGATGTCTGGCTGTGGCTGAGCGGCAGCTACGTATCGGCCCTGAATTCTCCCCGCCAGGGATTCGGGCAGACGGCCATGCTGCTGAACGAGGTCATGGACACCGGCGCGGTCGGCACGATCCAGGAAATCCGGGACGGGGCGGCGGCGGACAGCGATGACGAGTTCGGCGGGGCAACGAGCCAGGCCTGGTCCCTGGCCGAACTTTTGCGCAACGTTGTGCAGGACTACGCCGGCCTGAAGGTCGATTTGACGGCCGACCCGCCGCTGATCGAGCTGAAGCCCTCCCTGCCCGCGGACTGGCCGCAACTGAAGGTGCGCACGCGCATCGGCGGGCACGACTGTCTGGTGATGCCCGGCACCGGCGACGGCAGCGGCCCCGGCCTCTGGTTCAACGGCCAGGTGCCGCGCAAGTGGGTGTTTCGCTGGCAGTGGGCAAAGGGCGAGCCGCGCACCGGCCGGATCGAGATTGATACTTCGGCGCCCGACGGCTGGCAACGTCGCGTGGTGTGGCAGTAGGATCGGCGCGGGAGCAACCGAAAGTGTCAACCAGCCCCCCGCTCAGGATCCGCGGTGCCCGCACCCACAACCTGCGCGACATCGACCTGGACCTCCCCCGCAACCGGCTGGTCGTGATCACCGGCGTGTCCGGCTCCGGCAAATCATCCCTGGCCTTCGACACGATCTGCCGCGAGGGACAACGCCGCTACCTGGAGTCGTTCTCCAACCGGGCGCGCCTGCTGCTGGGCAAACTGGGCCAGCCGGATGTCGACAGCATCGACAACCTCAGCCCGGCCATCGCCCTGGACCAGAAAACAGCCGGGCGCAATCCCCGTTCTACCGTCGGCACCAGCAGCGAACTGTACAGCTACCTGCGGCTGCTGTTTGCCCGGCTGGGCACTGCCGCCGACGGTGAGAAACGCCACCGCTCCGACTTCTCGTTCAACAGCACCGGCGCCTGCCCGGCCTGTCAGGGTCTCTGCGTGCAGGACACCATCGACCACGAACTGCTGATTGCCGATCCGGACCGGACCCTGCGTCAGGGCGCGCTGGTCATCACCACGGACAGCGGCTACATCATCTACTCCCAGGTCACGATGGAGGTGTTGAACCAGGTCTGCCAGGCCCACGGCTTCGACGTGGACATCCCGTGGCGCGAGCTGACTGCCGAGCAGCGCCAGATCGTGCTCTACGGCAGCGACCGGCTTGAGATCCCCTTCGGCAAACACACCCTCGAATCCCGCCTGAAGTGGAGCGGCATCACGGCCCGGCCGCGCCAGACCGGCAAGTACGGCGGCATCGTCCCGGTCATGACCCGGATTCTCAAGCTGGACCGCAACCGGAATATCCTGCGCTTCGTGCGCACCGTGCGCTGCCCCGACTGTGACGGCACCCGCTTGAACCAGCGGGCACGATCGGTCAGCTTTGCCGACCGGACGATCGCCGCCTTCAGCGCCATGTCCGTTGCGGGTCTCGACAGGTTTTTTACCGACCACCGGTTCGCACCGGCCCAGGCGGACGCCGGCCAGGCCATCGCCGGCGAGATCCGCCGCCGCGCCGGGCTGCTGCTGGATCTGGGTCTGGGCTACCTGACTCTCGACCGCGACACCCCTTCGCTGTCCGGTGGCGAAGCCCAGCGCATCCGGCTGGCGGCCATTGCCGGGTCCGGATTGCGCGGCATGACCTATGTCCTGGACGAACCGTCGCTCGGCCTGCACCCCCACGACCAGCAACGCCTGCTGCGGGTGTTGCGGCGCCTGGTCAACCAGGGCAACTCGGTGCTCGTGGTCGAACACGACCGCCAGACCATGCTCGCGGCCGACTGGCTGGTCGATATCGGACCGGGCGCCGGACGCCGCGGTGGCGCCGTGCTGTACAGCGGCCCGACCAGCGGGCTGCTGGCCGACAGCGAGGATCCGCTTGTGCTGTCCAGCCCCACGCGCGCGCACCTGCGTGGGGACACCACCCCGGCCACCCCTTCACCACGCAAGGACGCCGGCTGTTTCACGGTTCGTGACGCCAGACGGCACAACCTGCGCGGGCTGAACGTTGATTTCCGGCTGGCGGCCATCAACGTCGTCACCGGCATCTCGGGCGCCGGCAAGTCGTCTCTGCTCGGTGAGTTGAGTGCGGCCGTGGACCGAGCCCGCGCCGAGGACACCACACCGTTGCGCAAAGTTGTGACCATCGACCAGAAGCCCATCGGACGCACTCCGCGCAGCAACGCCGCCACGTACACCGGTTTGTTCGATCACCTGCGGACCCTGTTCGCCGCCCAGCCCCGGGCCCGCGCACTGGGTCTGGGCAAGGGGCAGTTCTCCTTCAACAACAAGGGCGGCCGCTGTCCGGTTTGCGAGGGGGCGGGCGTCCAGCGCCTGGGCATGCACTTTCTCGGGGATGTGGAAGTCCCCTGTCCCGGGTGCGGCGGCAAGCGGTTCGGCGAACAGATCCTCAGTGTCACCTACAACGGCCTGAATATCAGCGACGTGCTGGCCCTGCCGTTGGGCGAAGCGGCTGATTTCCTGGCCGACCAACCCCGACTGGCCCCCTACCTCGACCGGTTGGTGGAACTGGGCCTGGGCTACCTGAGCCTCGGGCAGCCCTCGACCACGCTTTCGGGCGGCGAAGCCCAGCGGGTCAAGCTGGCCGCCGAGCTGCACGGCACCCGCACCCGCGACACTCTCTACATCCTGGACGAGCCGACGACGGGCCTCCACGCCGCGGACATCGACGTGCTGCTCGCCGCTCTGGACCGCTTGGCTGCCGGTGGCGGCACCGTGGTCGTCAGCGAGCACAGCAGCGCTTTCATCCGGTTCGCCGACCGGGTGATCGACCTGGGTCCGGGCAGTGGCGCTGACGGCGGACAGCTCGTCTTTGTCGGTGGGCCGGACCAGTTGGCCGCCTGCCCGGCCTCCCTCACCGGCCGTTACCTCAACGGCGCCGACCGTTCGCCACCCACGCCCGCCGACGAGCAACCCACCGCCGACGATCAGCCCATCGAGTTGCTGGGCGTGCAGACCCACAACCTGCAAAATCTCGACGTCAGCATCCCCGTCGGCCGGATCACGGTGGTGACCGGCGTCTCGGGCAGCGGCAAGTCATCCCTGGCGATGGACACCCTCTTTGCCGAGGGCCGCAGCCGCTACGCCGAGAATTTCTCGACCTACCTCCGGCAGCAACTGGCCGGCCGCAGCGGCGCCAGCCTCGCGGACAGCCGCGGCCTGATGCCCACGGTGGCCATCGGGCAGACCGGATCGACGGTCAACCCGCGGTCCACCGTGGCCACCGGCGCGGATATCCATCCCTTGCTGCGGCTGTTGCTGTCCCGCGGCGGCCAGGGTTTTGCCGGCATCCAGCGACCGCGCGCCGCCTTCTTCTCGTTCAATCAACACGAAGGCGCCTGCCCGGTCTGCCGCGGCCTGGGCCGGATCACGACCTGCGATCCCGACAAGCTGGTCACCGACCGCACCGTCTCCCTGCTGGCCGGAGCAATGGATGGCCACAAGACCGGACGCTTCTACGGCGAACCGGCCGGCCAGTTCACCGCCACGCTGCAGCAGGTCGGACGTGAGCTGGGCTGGGATTTCTCGCAGCCCTGGCAGGAACTGCCGCCGGCGGCCCGGAAGCTTGCCATGCACGGGGCCGGCGCACGCGAATTCGACGTCGTCTGGCAATTCAAGCGCGGCCGCAACGAAGGTGAACACAAGTTCAGCGGCCGGTGGCCCGGGTTCTGTGGACTGGTCGACGCGGAGTACGAACGCAAGCACGCGGACCGCCGCGGCCAGAGCATGCTCGCAGTCATGAGCGAAAAATCCTGCCCGGCTTGCGACGGGCGCCGCCTGCGGCCCGAGGTTGTGGCTGTCACCTGCGCGGGTATGTCCATCGCGGACATGTGCGCCCTGAGTGTCGATCAGGCCCGCGAATTCTTTGCCGACAACCGCCACCGTGATCTGGCGCCTTTCGGCCAGCTGTGTGACGAACTGTCCCGCCGTCTGGCCACCCTGCAGCAAGTGGGCCTCGGCTACCTGAACCTGGACCGCCGGGCCGATTCGCTGGCCACCGGCGAGCAGCGGCGACTGCGCCTGGCCCGGCAACTGGGCACCGGGCTGCACGGCGTGACCTATGTCCTGGACGAACCAACCCTCGGGCTGCACCCGCGTGACACGCAGCGCCTGTGGCGGGTGCTGACCGAGCTGCGTGATCAGGGCAATACCCTGGTGCTGGTCGAGCACGACCCGGAGGTGATCCTGGCCGCCGACCATGTGATCGACCTCGGTCCCGGCGCCGGAAGCGGCGGCGGCCGGATCATGGCCCAGGGCACACCGGCCGACATCATGGCCGCGGCAGACTCGGTGACCGGGCGCTGTCTGCGCGAATTGCCCGACCCGGCGGTCCCGGTCACCACACCGGCCGCCGCGCCGGATTCACCACCGATCCTGATCCGGCGCGCCCGATGTCACAACCTGCGGGACATCGACGTAGCGATTCAGACCGGTTGCCTGACGGCCGTCACCGGCGTGTCCGGCAGCGGCAAGACCAGCCTGGTTTTCGGCACCCTGGCCCAGAGCGCCCTGCGCGGCCGCCCCGTGGCCTGCGACTCGGTCGCCGGCTGCGACCGGTTTCAGCAGACGGTCATTGTCGGACCCGGCCCCGCCGGTGGTCCCGGCGGCGGCACACCGGCCACCGCAGCCGGACTCGCCAAACCGATCCGGGCCCTGCTGGCCGGTACCGGGCAGGCCCGGCAGGCAAGTCTCACGAGCCGGCATTTTGCCACCACCGGGCGCGGTGGCCGCTGCGAAACGTGCCAGGGCCGCGGCCAGATCACCACCGGCCTGGACTTCCTGCCGGACGTGCGAGCGACGTGTCCCGCCTGCCAGGGCCAGGGCTTCACGCCGGAAGTGCTGGCCTGCCGTTGGCACAACCGGAACATCGCCGCCATCCTCGGCCTGACGATCACCGAAGCCCTGGATTTTTTTCGGGACCAGCAGAAAATCGCTCCCCGGCTGCAGTTGCTGCACGACGTGGGCCTGTCGTATCTGACGCTGGGCCAGCCCACGCGCACTCTTTCGGGCGGTGAACGCC
>JAJRWA010000048.1 GCA_024277025.1 Candidatus Krumholzibacteriota bacterium
CGATACCTGGCCCGCGGCGCCCTCGGGCCTGCACATGTTCGGCCGGATCAGCTTCCGGGACACGCACACGACGGACCGGCGACCGGGAGATGAAGAAGGGCAACTGGTGCTGGAGGTGCCGCTGAGCGTGGACTAGCGGCTTGTCTTCAATCGGCGAGATACCGGGCGAAGATGTCTTGCAGGTGCGTCATGTGCCGCGTGCGGGCAGCAGCCGTTTCCGCCCAGTGGCGGGCTGCGGCTGCCGCGTTGCCAAGGGTGGTGGCCTTGATGAGCCCGGCCAGGATGCCGTCGGGATCCCGATTGGGGATGATGATGCCGTTGATTCCGTCCTGAATCATCTCCGGTACACCGCCAAGATCGGTGCCGACCAGAGGTACGCCTGAGGCCAGGGATTCCAGCGCGGCCATGGGACCGTTCTCGTAGCACTCCGAGGGTAGAACCGTGAATCGGGCCCGACTGAGGGCCGCGCGCAAGCCGGCCTGATCCAGGGGGCCCAGCAAGTCGACGGTCTTGAGTTTGAGCAGGGCGACCCGTGCCTTCAGGTTGTCGGCGCAGGGGCCGCTACCGGCGATGCGCAGGCGTAACGGCGCCTCGGCAACCGCACCTTCGGCATGACTTTTTTCCCACATCGCCTGGGCGTCCAGCAGGGTGCGCAGTCCCTTCTCGCGCGAAATCCGGCCAAAGTAGAGATAAGAGTCACGCGGAACACCGGCGTCCAGGTGCCCGGGGTGCCACTCCTCAAGGTCCACGAAGTTGGGCAGGTGTTCCAGTTGGGCCGCCGGGAATCCCCACTGAATGTACTTGTCGCGAATGAACCGGCTGGGGCAGAGAAAGACCTTCACGTGATTCCGATACAACCCCCGCCACCTCTGATGCCCCGTCTCCACCGCCGCCAACAGCGACGCCGCCCGCGATTCCTTCACGCACTTGCCCAGCACCGCCTGGTGCAGTCGCCCACCTTTGCAGCGTTCACAGATCTCACCGTCGCGCAGCATGTGAATGGCCGGACACAGCAACCGCAGGTCATGCAGGGTCATCACCACGGGCACGCGATGACGGCGCAGCACCGGCAGGATCGAGGGACTCAGGTGGTGGTAGATGTTGTGCAGATGGGCCACATCGGGCCGCGTCTCGGTCAGCAGGGCGTCCAGGTTGCGGGCCGCTTCGCGGTTCCAGATCAGGGACAGCGCATCGCCGATGGCGCCACCACCGTAGCGGGCACTGCTGTAGTCCCGGGCGCGCACGAAGTAGCGGTCCCACGGCGAAGGGCGGGCGTCCTGGTCCGCCATGGCGAAGGGGATCACGTCCCAGCCGGCCCTGAGCAGATCTTCCTCTTCCTGCACGAGATAGCGCCCCACGCCGCCGGCGGGACCCTTGTCGTGATAGAACTTATTGATCAGCAGTATCTTACGCCTGGCCATGGCTGCCTTTTCGGACTTGGGGTTGCCTGAAGGGCGGGTTTCCGAGCCCCATCATTACCGCGACCTAAACAATGGGTCAACCCCCCGTCAGTCATGCCGATACGTATTCGGTACGGGAACCGCACCCCTCGGGGTGAGTCACCGCATGCCGGTCCTTGAATTTCGCCCCTTGCGACCGGCAGGGAAAGGTTGGGCTTGCGCCGCTTCTGCAAGAGAATACGACATCAGACACGCTGGCAGGTCTACGCCCGGGTTCTGCCCGTCGTCTTTCTCGGCGTGCTGCTGGTGGGCGCGTTCGGCTGGCTGGTCTTCACCCGCTACGCCACCGACAGTCTGGTCGAGCACGATCGGGAAGAAGTGGCGTTCCTGATGGACAATCTGCTCCAGAAAACCCTCGTCGAGACCCTGGGTCTGGCCGCACGCAAGGCCGATGTCGTTTTCGAGGCGGCGGAGGAACCCGGGGATGCGGACGGACCGGTGGCCGACAACTGGGCCGCCGATCTGTTGCGGGACGAGTACCTGGCTGGGGCCGCACTCGTTGCGCCGAATATGGACCCGGACGTGTCCCTGGCGGATTTCAGTATGCAGTCCCTCAGCTTCGTGGACTCGCTGGCCGGTCCGGTCAATGTCACGCGTCTGCACGCCTGGTTTGCCGACAACCGCGAATACTTCAGGCAGGGTCTGGATATCGACAGCCGCGGTGGCCTGCACGCGGTCGGCGCGCCGGTCCTGGCTGACGACAATCCGTGGCATCCGACGGTGATCTTTCCACCGATCCTGATCGAAGAGGTCCAGGACGGGTCCCAGGGCTCCGCCGGTGGCGACCTGCTGGCCCTGCTGCCCGTCCTGGTCCACGAGGAGGAAGAGGGCCGGGAACTGTTCCACACCGTCTATTTCCTCAGTCTCAATCGCATGCTCACCGACTTGATGGGTGAAGAGGGCTTGGTCACCGAGATCGGTACCTGGTGGTGCGTGGTCAATCACCAGGGCCGGGTCATCGCCTCGGCGGATGGTTCACCGACCGTTGGCAGTCTGCTGGAAAACCAGCACGTGACCGGGACCACGGGGCCCCTGACCACAATGTCGGGTGCTGATCTGGTCGGGTCCTGGCGCCTGGGACAACCGTGGCAACGCAGTCTATTCGGCAGCCGGTTGGCACCCTGGGTCGTGACGGCAGGCCAGTCTCCCGAAATGCCGCTGGGTATCCTGGTCGGTCACAAAGCCTTGAAACTCGGCCAGACCAATCTGGGCTATATCTCGGCGGTGCTGGGCGTGGCGCTGCTGGCCCTGGCCATCGCCATCTTCGGTGTCACGCGCGTTGTCGGCCGGGTTTCGGATCGGGTCACGGTCCTGGCTCACAATCTGGAAAAGGTTGCCGATGGCGACTACTCGCGGCGTATTCCGGCGGCCGGGCGGGACGAGGTGGGCCGCCTGATCGACTATTTCAACCGGATGACCGCCAGTCTGGACGAGACCCAGCACGAATTGACCGAAAAGACCCGCCACCTGGAAGCCGCCCTGGAGAACCGGCGCCTGCTGGATCGGGCCAAGGATGATTTCCTGGTCCTGATCTCCCACGAGGTGCGCACGCCGCTGACCGCCATCATGGGCGGTGTGAATATCCTCAAGAGCATGGTCGCGCGCGTCAGCGGCGCCGACCGTGAACTGCTCGACAAACTGAACATCGTCGAGGTGGTCTCCATCATCGAGAGCAGCGGCAACCGCCTGCACGGTTTCATGAACGACGCGATCCAGATGACCTCGATCCAGTCGAGCGACAAGGAGCTCGAGTTGCAGCCAACCCCGGTCGGCAGTCTCGTCGAACTCGGACTGTGCGGGGTGCGCGAAATGGCCCAGATGCGCAACATCGAAGTGGTCAACGGACTGGAAGCGGTGCAGGACTGGCAGGTGCTGTGTGACGAAAAGATCATGAAGCTGGCCTTCGAGAAGGTTCTCAAGAATGCCGTGATGCACAACTACGACGAGGGACGGGTCGTGATCCGCGAGGTCGAATCCGTGCCCGGCGAAGGCCGCATCGCCGAACTGCCGCGGGCCGAGGATTTCCGGCGCCTGCTGTCGCTGCCGTCCTTCGAGAAGTACTCTGATCTGACTATTACCTGGCGTCTGATCGAGATCTTCAACACCGGCGAGGCCATACCCAACGAGCGTTGCGACGCCTTGTTCGGCAAGTTCGAATTGGTCGGCCGCATCGAGCATCACCAGCGCGGTTCGGGCTTGAGTCTGCCCATAGCCCAGTCGGCCATCGAAAATCACGGCGGTCGCATCTGCGTGCACAGCACCAAACTGCAGGGCAACTCGTTCTATCTGCTGCTGCCGACCGTGGCCACCGCAGATCTGGCCAACCGGGCACCGGCGGCGGAATCCCGCCTGGGAACCCACATGTCAGGCCAGGAGCAACGGGACCGTCTCGGCAGCCGAGCCGGCGACAAAAACGTCGGCCAGGTGGCTGACCCCGCTCGGCTCAAGATTGAATTCCAGCACCAGGGCGCCGCCCTGCCGGGCGACGGCGACCAGGCCGGCCGCGGGATAGACGGCCCCGGCAGTGCCAATGACCAGGAAGAGGTCACACTGGCCGGCCGCCGCCGCTGAATCTGACATGACGCCGGGATCAATTCCCTCGCCGAACCAGACGACTCCTGGCCGCAACAGACCACCGCACTCTTCACACCTGGGCAGGATCGGAATGGGGACGCGCTAGTCGAGTGTCTCGCGGCTGCATTGCTGGCAGCGCACCCGCCAGATCGAACCGTGGTACTCGAGGATCCGCGAACTGCCGGCCACCCGGTGGTAACCGTCCACATTCTGGGTGACAATCGTGACCGGTGCCTGTTCCTCTAGCTGAGCCAGGGCCTGGTGGGCCGCGTTGGGCCCGGCGTCGGCGATCAGGCCGCGGCGCCAGTCGTACCACTGCCAGACCAACTTTGGATCGCGGGCAAAGGCGGCCGGCGTGGCCAGATCTTCGGGCCGGAACCGGCTCCACAGACCGTCCTGGGTGCCTCTGAAAGTTGGGATGCCGCTGGCGGCCGAGATACCCGCGCCGCTGAGAACGGCCACTGATCCGCCTCCGGCAATTCGTTCGCGTGCCCGTGCCAGTTGCTCGTTGGTTGACATTGCACCCTCCCGCCTTGGTTCCGGGCATTGCCGGAATGTCCCTTTGCCATGATAATGGAGGGACCATAACCCGGATTCATTTTCCCCACCAGAGGCCCTGCCGTGAAGTCCGCCCTGACCATCGTCATGTTGCTGGGGCTGGCGCAGGTCGCCGGTCCGGTGTGGTCCGCGGTGCCGGTCGTGAGGTTCCAGGCCGAGACCCAGGCCGGCTGGTCTGTCGCCGCCGAATGTGACCGCATCTGGCAGGCCGAAGGACCGGCCCTGGTGGCCGGATTGCTGCCACAGGTTTCCGCCACGGTTGACACCATCGGTTGCCTGGTCCTGGACACGCCGTCATTTCGCAGGGTATTCGGGGCGAACCTGCCCGACTGGGGCGTGGGCGTGGCTGTGCCCAGCGGGCGCCTGATCGGCTTGGACTACTCCCGCTTGCCGACAGTCGGCCGTGGCGTCCGCGAAGTTTTTCTGCACGAGATGGTTCACGCCCTGCTGTTCCGCGGCGCACGGGGCAAATGGCTGCCCACCTGGCTGCATGAGGGTGCGGCCATGTGCTACGGGGGCGAGTGGCGTTTTACGGACACCGTTTCCCTGGTGTTGGACGGTCGGGTGCCTGATCTGGCGGCCTTGCAGGGTCCTTTCCCCGGCTCGGCCTATCGTGCCGACCGTGCCTACCGCACCAGCCTGCTGGCGGTCAATCGGCTGCGGCGCCAGTATGGGCCGGACGTCGTCGCGGAACTGGTGGCGGCCACGGCCCGGACCGGTGATTTCGCCGAGGCTTTTGTCCAGGTGACAGGCGAGACCGATGTCTCTTTCTACCGCGGGTTTTCAACTGCCATGCAGCTGCGGTTCGGTTGGCTGGTGCTGCTGACGCGTTGGCCCGGCCTGTTCGTCCTGCTGGCTGTGGTCCTGCTCGTTGGCGGGAGCCGCAAGCTCCTGCTGTCGCGGCGCCGGCTGGCGGAGATGGCTGACGACGAGTCCGTTGGACCGCCCGGCCCCCCCTTTGAGAACGAGAATTAATTGCCGCCGGGGATTGCATTCTGCGAGGTCTCAGGGCTCCGGACTGTTCGCCTGCACTGTTGGCAACGCCGATCGGGCCCGTTTGGGGCGGAGTTGGCTCTGGCACGCCCTTTTCGTGAGTTGTTTCACTCTGATAACCACCTGATATGACAGCGGTTTCCTGATTGGATCCGGATCCTTCCCAACGCCGTGCGGCGCTGGCATCCCGGTTGCATTCTCTGGTGTGGACCACGCGATCAACGCGATTTCGCCTGGTTTCGGGCACAAACACCATCGAGAGAGACGCACCGTGAAACCCCAGATCAGCAGATTCATGATCCCCGTTCTGCTTACCGCCCTGCTTGGCGCCGGCGGTGCCGGGGCCCAGAATGTCGACTACGAGTTCCATTGGGCTCCCAGCCCGATTATTGACGGTGACGGTATCGTGCGGCCGGCGGCCGTGAACTACGAGGTGTTTCTCCGACGTGGTGCGGGCGCCGATGAACTGATCGCGACGGTGGCCGACACGACGTACACGCTCTCGGCCGAGCCCGGCGTGGTGCAGCGCCTGATCGTGAGGGGCGTCGATGATCAGGGGCGGGTTTCACCCCTGAGCGAGCCTTCGGACCCGATCTACTTCGAGGTTGGGACCGAGAACCGTAGTGTGCCGGGTGTGCCTTTGGCCGCGGAACTGGGCGACAACTATCCCAACCCGTTCAATCCCGAGACCCAGGTCGTGTACGGCGTGCCCGCCGATGCGACGGGTGATGAAAACATGCGGCTGGAGATCTATAACGTGCAGGGCCAACTGGTGCGCCGGCTCGAAGTCGACCGCTCTCCCGGCTGGCACGAGGTCACCTGGGACGGCACGAGCGACCAGGGTGTCGTGGCGGCAACGGGGCTCTATCTGACCCGGTTTACGGTGGGGACCATGGCCACGACCGCAAAGATGACCATGATCAAATAAAAGCTGGTGTGCTGAAAACAGGCTCGTTCTGGAGATTCGGCCCCGGGGCAGACGCCCGGGGCCAGTTTTGTGATAAATGGTCCGAATTGTTATATTGTTGACAATCTTGACAAATGCGAGTAAGATACACGGGGATTAAATCGGCACGCTTCAGCGCCGGTTCTACAACTTGAAAAAACTTGCGTGCCACCTTAGTCAATGCGTCCGGGCAGTACTGCTGCCCTGGGAGGTTGTCATGATTCGTCGCCCCTGGAACTCCGTTTTTTGCCTGCTGGTGGTGGTGCTGTGCGCCGCTTCGCCGGCGACCGCCCAGAAGACCATCTCCGGCACGATCGCCGTGGACACGACTTTGGACACCGTAGGTGGAGCCGTTTATGAAGTGACGGGAGCCCTGACGGTCAACGCTGGTGTCACCCTGACAGTTGATCCAGGCGTGACCCTGAAGTTCAACCCCAATACCTACCTGAATGTTGTCGGTACGCTGTTCGCCGAGGGCGGCAGCACACCGGACAGCATGATCGTACTGACGTCCATCAAGGATGATTCGGCGCCGCTGGGCGCCGGCGAGGACACCAATGGCGACGGCGCCGCCACGACGCCGGCGGTCGGGGATTGGAACTATATCCAGTTCACCCAGCCCACGGCCAACGCCAGTTCGATGCGCTGGTGCACGGTGCGGTATACCGGTGGGGCAAACCAGTCGGCGATCTACACGTCCAACGGTGCGACGCCGACAATTCGCGCCTGCGACCTCAGCGATGGTTACCGCGGAATCCAGATCCGCTCGGGTTCGGCCCCGACGATTCGCAACACGGCTATCAACCGCATGACTCTGGTGCCGGTGTATATGACGCTCGACACCAATCCGGTCTTCGACAATATCATTCTGGATTCGCCTTCCGGAAACGGTACCGACGCCATTCAACTCTATAACGGCTCGTTCACCGGGACGGCCAACCTGACCCGGCCCAGCGCCACGATCGGCGGCGTGTCGGTCCCCAGTCTGGCCTACCAGATCATCACCGGCATCACTGTTGACGCCGGGGAGACCCTGAACATTGAACCGGGCGCCGTACTCAAATTCAATTCCGGACAGTGGCTCAACAACTACGGTTTGCTGACGGCCCTCGGCGGCGCCACGGCCGATTCGGTCATCTATTTCACCAGCATCGACGACGACAACGCGCCGGCCCCGCTCGGCCAGGACACCAACGTCAACGGCAACGACACCTTCCCGGACTGGAACGACTGGGGCGGGATCCGCTTCTTCGACTCCGCCGACGACAACAGTGTGTTGCGCAACTGCCGGATCTTCTTCGGCGGTTACAACTCCACGACCTATGGTGCGGTCACCTGCGTCGATGCCAGTCCGACCTTGCGCGACTGTGACCTGACGGCCGCCTACTACGGCTTGAAGTGCACTGGTGTCTCCAAACCGGTTCTGCGCAATACGAGCATCAATGCCATGCAGGACGTCCCGGTGGCCATCGAGATCTCATCCGATCCGGTCTTTGACAGCGTGGCGTTCGCGTCGACCAGCGACAACGGTTTTGATGCCATCGGTATCCTGGGCGGCACGCTGCTGGGCACCAATACGCTGCGGGTGCGCAGCGCCACCCTGGGGGCCACGCCGATCGACAACCTCGTCTACATCCTGCTTTCCAATACGACCGTGGAGGCGGCCGGAAACCTGACGATCGATCCGGGCATCGTGGTCAAACCCAAGCAGTCTGTCAGTCTGACCGTCAACGGTGCCCTGCATATGGACGGCGCGGCCGACCCGGACAGCCAGATCGTCTTTACCAGCTACAAGGACGATACGGTGGGCAATACCGCCGACACCAACAACGACGGCAGCAATACTTCACCGGCGACCGGCAACTGGGGACGCATCCGCTTCAATCCCGGCAGTACCGGTTCAGTGACCAACGCCGTACTCAGGTTCGGCGGTTATAACCAGGATGCCCTGATTTCCGTCGAGTCGGCGAGCCCGACGCTCAGTGACCTGGTTCTTCAGAATGCCTACTACGGGATCCGCCAGGCGGGCACGGCCGCCTCGCCGATCACCAACGTCGACATCGCCAATACCACCTACACGCCGGTGCTGATGTCCATCTCGGCGGAGCCGGTCTACACCGGAATCACTTTCACCAACGTGGGGCTTAACGCCATCGGTCTGATCCCCGAGACCGTGGGCGTGGACGCGGTCCTGCGCGTGCGTGCGATGAGCGGGTACGACAACATTTCCTACTATCTGGCCGGCGACATCAAAGTCGCAGTGGGGGCCCATTTCCGGATCGAACCGGGGGTCGTGCTCAAGTTCGGCATCGGCTTCTACAGCCTCAACATCGACGGCAGCCTGCAAGCGGTGGCTACCGCCGACAGCACGACGGCCTTCACCAGTGTCTATGACGACACGCGCGGCATGCCTGCCGACACCGCCGGTGACGGTGCGGCCACGACACCGACGGCCGCCAACTGGGGGCACATCTACTTCGCTCCGACCAGTGACGACGCCGCTTCGATCATTCAGCGGTGCGATCTGGCCTACGGCGGCCGCCAGCAGTACTCCAGTGTCGCTCCGGCCGCGATCTGGTGTACTTCGGCGTCGCCGACCATCCGGGACAACTCGTTCACGACCAACAATATGGGCGTTTGGACCGACGGCAACTCGGCGCCGCTGATCCAGGACAACTCGTTCTTCAACCATTCGCAGACGCCACTGGCGACGTCGGTCCTGGCCAACCCCAACTACGTGGGCAACACCTTCAACCAGAACGGCATTCACGCCGTCGGCCTGATCAACGAGACTCTCACGGCGGACGCCACACTCGAGAAACTGGTCAACATGGGGCTGCCTTCCTACCCGTACTACAATCTGGGCACGACGACCGTGGGCGTCGGCACGACCCTCACGATCGAGCCGGGTGTGATCATCAAGGGCCGGGCCTATGCCGACGTCATCAAGGTGCAGGGGGCCCTGCAAGCGGTCGGTGCGGTCGGCGACCGGATCATTTTGACGAGTGTCAAGGACGACAGTCAGGGCGGCGACAGCAACGTGGACGGGGCGGCGACCAGTCCGGCGTCCGGCGACTGGGGCGGGATCCTTTTCGAAGACTCGTCCGACGATGCGGGCAGCCTGATCGAGAATTGCCTGTTCCGTTTCGGCGGCGCCACCTATGTGATCTACCTGAACTCGGCCGGGCCGACGATCCGGAACAACGAGTTGGAACTTTGCCGCTACGGCATGGAGATGCGCAACGACTCGGCGCCGGTGATCCAGAACAACCTGTTCCGCGTCATCACCTGGTATCCCATGGCCAAGTCCGTGCTGTCGCAGCCCACGTTCGGCGGCAACGTGTTGGACAACGTGACCTACGAGTGTATCGCCATCGTCGGCGAAAGCATCGGGCAGGACATGACCCTGCAGCAGTGGAATTTCGCCGGCTACACGAACATCACCCAGGTGCTCAAGGGCGGTGACCTGACTATTCAGTTGGGGGCCACGCTGACCGTACAGCCGGGTGTCGTCTTCAAGATGTACTATCAGCCCGGCTATCCGTTCCAGGACGGGATTCTGGTCTACGGTTCGCTGGTGGCCAACGGCACCCCGACCGACCCGATCGTCTTCACTTCGATCCGGGACGACTCCGTGGGTAATCCGGCGGACACCAACGGTGACGGTGCGGGCACCTCGCCGGTGGTCGGTGACTGGGAGTGGATCTACTTCGACGAAGTCAGCAACGACGCCACGGCTATCATCGACAATTGCGAGCTGCGGTACGGGACCAACAACAGCGCCTACGGCATTGTGCGCTGCAACTCGGCTTCGCCGGTCATCAGCAACAACCAGTTCGCCTACGGAACCTTCGCCCTGTCGACCCGCGGCGCGAGCAACCCCGTATTTGCCGACTGTACGGTCGACAACATGACCATCGCGCCGGTGTTGATGTCGCTGACCAGTGATCCCCAGTTCTCCGGCAACCAGTTCCTGGCCGGCAACGCCTACAATGCCCTGGGCATCATCGGCGAGACCCTGGCCCAGGACGCGACGATCCGGGCGCGCGACGTGGGGCAGACGGCCCGCATTCCGTACCTGCTGCGCGGCGATCTGACCGCGGGCTTCAGTTCGATTCTGCGCATCGAGCCGGGCGTGGTGATCAAGAGCACATCAAGCTCGTACGATATCACCATCCAGCGCGGCCTGGTCGCCGAAGGCGGCGCTGCGCCCGACAGCCTGATCGTCTTCACCTCGGCCACCGATGATTTCTACGGTGGCGACACCAACAACGACGGCGGCGCGACGGCGCCTTCAGCCACGCGCTGGGGCCGGATCATCATTCAGAACGAGGCTATCGACGACAGCACGCGCATCAGCAACGCGGTGTTCCGTTACGGCTACAACAGCCCGACCTACGGCACGATCGAGATCAACAGCGCCAATCCCGAGTTCGACGACTGCGTTTTCGCCTACAACGGCGTGGCGGTCGACTACAAGGGCGTGGCCGGCGATCCGGCTGCGGGCTGGATCCACAACAGCGACTTCATTTCGAACACATACTATGCCGTGCGCAACCAGGGCACGGCCTTCACCGTGGATGCGACGGGCAACTGGTGGGGGCACGCGACCGGGCCGCTGGACAACAGCGACGATACCGGCAGCGGCGGCTTCTACAACCCGGGTGGACTCGGAGACCCGGTCAGCGACCGGGTGGACTACGGCGGTTGGGACACGACGGGCGTGCAGAACATCGTGCTCGGTGACGTCAGCCGAAACGGCGATGTGCGGGCCTATGATGCCTCCCTGGTCCTGCAGGAACTGGTGGCTCCGGGCCTGCTCGGACCCCTGCAGCTGGTGCTGGGCGACGTGGACTGCACGGGCAGCCTGATGGCCCTGGATGCTTCCCTCATCCTGCGCTACGTGGCGGGATTGGATACCTATTTCCCCTGCGCCCTGGATTCGGTGCCGACCAAGAACCTGGGCGATCTGCCGGCGATCATGACCTCGGCGCCGGTGAACTTCACGGCCGACCTGCCGCTGGTTTCGGTGGCTGCGGGTGAGTCGTCCTGGGTGCCGATCCAGCTCGCCGGGTCCGGAGACGTTTTCGGTCAGGAGTACCACATCCTGTTCGATCCGGCGCTCGTGAGCGTCAACGATGTGCGGTTGCTGCCGGTGGCCGCGGGCTCGGCCCTGGCCTGGAACGTGATCGACGGCCATGAGTTGCGGATCGCGATCGCTTCGGTCGAGCCGCTGAGCGTGGTCGACGCCGTGGAATTCGAGATCGTGGGTGCTGCGGGTCTCGAGGGCCCGACGGCAGCCAATCTGATATTGGCCTTCGCGCGCCTGAACACCGAGGAGCAGTTGGGTGTCACCGGTGTGGATGATCTGCCCGCCGTGGAAACCACGCGCCTGTTCCAGAACCACCCGAACCCGTTCAATCCCGTGACGACCATCCGGTTTGTCGTGGGCCAGGGGCTGGCCGACGTGCCGGTGCGGCTGACGGTGTTCGATGCCCGTGGCCATGTGGTGCGGCAGCTGGTGAACGACCGTCGGAGCGCCGGCGCCCACGAAGTCGTTTGGGACGGCCGGGATGACGCGGGACGCCAGGCCGGCAGCGGGCTCTATCTCTACCGGCTGAACGTCGGCGAAACGGTGCTGGTCAACAAGATGCTTCTCTTGAAGTAGGGAGGTGACGGTATGAAACGCCTCAGCAAATATCTGCGGCGGGCCCTGGCGCCCGGCGGGTTGCTTCTGGTTCTCCTGTTGGCGGGCGGACCGGCCCGCGCCGTCACCCTGACGATCGGTGCGGCTACAGGTCAGGTGGGTGACACGGTGTCCCTGCCGGTGACGGTCAGCGGTTTGACCGAGGACGTCCGGGCCTGTGAGCTGGAGATCAATTGGTACTTCCAGTACGCCCAATGTGTCGGGGTCAATACTGTGGGCACACTTTCGGACGGCTGGAATGTCAGCCAGTCGATCGGCTCAGGCACCGTGACGGTGGCCGGTGCTTCGGCCCTGCCCCTGGGCGGGGATGGGGTCCTGTTCGAGCTGCTGCTGGAGTTGGGGCCGTGGACCGGAGGCCCGGGCGTGTCCTTCGGACCGGTGATCCTCAACGAGGGCGACCCGGTGCCGACCCTGGTCAACGGCTCGCTGTCGATCACGGCCCAGCCCACCATCAACATCTCGCCGGACAGCGGCCTGCTCGCCGTGGGAGACAGCCTGCTGTTTGCGACGTCAGGGGGGACGCCACCCTATACCTATACCTCAAGCGATCCGCTGGTGGCGGCTTTCAACGGTGATTGGCTGCACGCGGTGGCGCCGGGGCTTGTCCAGGCCACTGCGACCGACAGCGGTGCGATCACCAACACGACCACCGGCCAGATCGAGGTCAGGCCTTTCCGGCTGACGGTCGGTAATGTCACGGTGACGGCCGGACAGGAAGTGCTTGTGCCGATCAGTCTCGATGACCCGACGGGCTTTGACATCGTCTCTTCCGAAATCGAGGTGACCTGGCACGATCCCTACGCGACCTTTGTCGGCGTGGAAACGGCGGGCACGATCTCCGCTGCCGCCGGCTGGGCGGTTTCGCTGGTGATCACCGGACCGGGTACCGCGACGGTGGTTATGGCCGGATCCAATCCACTGTCCGCCTCGGGTGTGCTGTTCCATCTCAAACTGGTGCCCACTTCGAGTGTGACGGTGGCCGTCGGCGCCCAGGTCTTCAACGAGATCTACCAGGCGCTGCCGGTCAATGGGCTGGTGACTGCGATGGCCTTGCCGACGATCGGTGTTTCGCCGGCGACGGCCAGCCTGCGGATTGCCGAACAGCGTCAATTCATGGTGACCGGATCGCCGACCATGCCGGTGGTCTGGTCGACCGATGACCCGGCCGTGGCGACGATCAACGCCGCCGGAGTGTTGACGGCTATCGGCGAAGGTACGGTTCACGTGCTGGTGGTCGATGATGTCGGCGCGACCGCCCAGAGCGGCGACATCACGGTGTGCGGGCTGGGCCTGCCGCCGCTGGTCTCGTCGATCAGCGCCAACGAGACGGTGCTGGTGCCGGTGACGGTGGACCGCACTCTCGATGACCTGGGCATCTACAGCTACGAGATCGTGGTGAACTACTCAGCGTCATCGGTCGTGTTCAACGGAGCGGTCGTCGCCGGCACGGTGTCCGGCAGCTGGGGTCTGCCCACGGTGGTGGACGACGGCAGTTCGGTCAGCATCTATCACGCGGGTGCCATGCCGCTGGTCGGTTGTGGTCCGGCACTGATCTATCTGGAATTCCAGGGGCTGCCGTCGCTGGTGTCCCCCTATGGCGGGGTGGCCCTTGCCGGCGCACTGTTCAACGAAGGTGCGCCCTGTACCAGGATCAACGCCGGCACAGTCTGCGAATCTCTCTCGGCGGTGCCCCAGCTGCCGGGGGCCGGTTTGCAGTTGTGGCCCAACCAACCCAATCCGTTCAACCCCAGCACCATGATCCGCTATCGGGTGGCCGGTGACGGTGAAGTGGAACTGGCGGTCTACTCGGCTCGCGGCGAGAAGGTGCGGACCCTGGCCACGGGGTGGCGCACGACCGGGACCGAGTACACGGTGGTCTGGGACGGCCGGGACGACGCCGGCCGGGTGCAGGCCAGCGGTGTGTACTACGCACTGCTGCGCAGCGGCGGTGAGCGGGCGCTGCAGAAAATGCTGTTGTTGAAGTAGGGCCGGGTTGGCAGGGGCGGGTTGCCGTCGGAGAGGAATTGGCCGTCGGACTTTCCCCTCGGCGACAAAACAGCTATTTTAGCCCCTCGTTTCCGTAAACGAGGGGCTCACGCATTTCAGAGGGTGAAGATGACCGATATCGACTCCGAGGGACCATCCCTCATAAAACTGGGTAAGCTGGCCAACACCAAGGCATTCGACAAACTCGAAAGCCTGTGGGATGAAGCCCTGGACAGCGACGACTACACCTGGAATGAGCTGCTGCCGGTCGCCGGCCAGGTCGGGCGCCAGAAGGCCGTGGACCGCGCGGAGCCCCTGATGGTCGCGCTGGTCGAATGGGTCGAAAAAAAAGAAGGCACCCAGGCCGCCCTGGTCGCGGTGCTGGAAGCGGCTACCCAACTGCCCCAGGGCACCAGTCTGCTGGGCCAGATGAAACGCCTCTATATCTCCGCTTTCCCCGATTTCCTTGAGCTGCCGGACTTGTTGGAACTGCTGCTGCCCGGCCAGGGCGATCTGGCCGCCGCGGTGAAGATCATTGATCTCTATCTGAAACTGCAACCGGGGGCCTTTGCCCTGGAGAATACCTTTCTGGTGCCCGGTGTGGTCGAGGAAGTCGATGGGGAGAAGGGCCTGCTGAGCCTGCGCTTTGATGACCGTCACGCGCAGTACGGTCCGGCCACGGTGACCAAGCTGCGTCCGCGCCCGGCCGACTATTTTCCGGCCATGATGCTTTACCAGCCCGACACCTTGCGGACCTTGGCCGATGAGGATCCCGTCGCTCTGGTGAAGACGGCTCTGCGCTCCAATCGCGAGGGCCGGATCATGTACAAGGAGCTCAAGGGACACGTCACCGGTTTGTTGGGTGACAAAGGTTGGAAGAGCTGGTGGGCGACCGCCAAACCCGCTCTCAAACGGGATGCCATGATCGGCATGAGCGCCGGCAGTCAGCCTTCATTTCGGCTGCTGCGCCAGGCGGACAAGTTTGAAACCCGCCTGCGCCGCGAGTTCGACTTCGCCAAGACGCCGTTGGCCAAGCTGCAGAAGGTCATGGGCTATCTCGACGAGATCGCGCGCGAAGAGAAAAACGGAACCTGCCAGGGATGCGTCGATGATGAGCTGCTGGTTCATTTCGGCAACGGTGCGGCCAAGGTGGCAGTCGCGGCCCTGAAGGAAAGCCCCAGTCTGGCTTTGGCCGGACTGGCGCTGCACGCCGAAGTGGCGGCCCGGGGCGCGGCCGTGGCCCGGCCCAATCCGCGGGCGGCGGCCCAGGTCGTCGGCCGCATCGATGATCTCGGCACCCTGGCCCAGGATCTGCCCGAGGCCCTGCTGCAGCGCGTGCTGGTGTACATTCAGCAGGCGATGCCCGAGGACTGGGGCACCGTGTGGGCCGCGGTCCTGCTGCGGGTGGGCAAACGCCTCTGTGATTCGATCACCCGTGGCCTGATCGACGGGGGCCAGACCGAGGCCCTGACCGCGGCCCTGGTCAAGACCTGCGAACATCCCACCTCGAGCCCGGACCTGATGGGCTGGATGTGGCGGTCGCGTTTCTCCTCCGGGGCCGCGTCCAAGTACCTGCACGGACTGGACGAACTGCCGGAGTCGCGCATGGCCGACGCCATGTTCAACCTGCTCGATTCGATCGGGCACCTGTACGGCATGTCCCTGGAAGAAAAACATCTGAAGGTGCTCGAGAGTGCGCGGGCGGCCTTGACCACCCAGCACAACAAGCCCCTGCTCGGGCTGATCGACCAGGCCGACCGTCGCGAGGCCCAGCGCCTGAAGGCCGTCTTCGAGAACAATCACGGCCTGAGTCCTGCCCAGCGCACCCAGTTGCTGGGTTACCTGCGCAGCCGCTTTGCCGAGATCTTCGTCGAAGTGACCCGCGAGTGGGAAGACGCCGGGGCGATCTACACGACCGAGGCCGGCCTGCGCACCTACCACGAGGCCCTGAACCATATCATCGAGGAAGAGATTCCTGAAGTGGCCCGCCAGATCGGTGAGGCGGCCAGCTTCGGCGAGTTGTCCGAGAACGCGGAGTACACCGCCGCTCTCGAGAAGCGCGACCAACTGGCCAGCCGGGCCACGCGCATGAAGAATGAGCTCGAACTGGCCAAGGTCATCAACCACGAAATGGCCGGCGGCGATTTTGTCAACGCCGGCACGCGGGTGACCGTCCGTGAGAGCGGCGCGGACACCGATGATGTCTATACGTTTCTCGGCCCGTGGGACACCGACGTGGAGAACAAGGTCCTGAACTACCAGGCGCCTCTGGCCATGGCCTTCATGGGCGCCAAGGTCGGCGATATCGTGACCTATGGCGAGGGCGATGAGGCGCGTTCCTGGGAGATTCTGAAGATCGAGGCAGCTGTCTGATTTTTGACCAGTTGGGGACGTTTTGCTGGTTTTTTTCAAGAGGGACGGAGCGGCACAGGTTGCCGGATCCGTCCCTTTTTTTTTGTCATTTTCACGGGACCATGCCCCACGATTCTGCGCTTGAGTGCAGAAAAACGCAAAAATCACGGCCTGCGGCAACTTTTGACCGGGGCCGTGGCCCAGCCCCGATTGCTAATGGTTTCCGCAGATAATCTGGAATAGGACTTGCGGTTGCGCTCCGTGAATAGACGTAACGGACCCTAAAGGATCCCCGGCTCTGTCTGCCGGGATCGACGGGAGCACGCATGCAGCAGGTCAAAACCAAACGTCTGGGCCAGATTCTCGTCGAAGCGGGCACGCTGACCGAGGAAAAACTGGACATGGCCCTGAAGGAGCAGCGCCAGACCGGCGAAAAGCTGGGCATGGTGCTGCAGCGGCTGGGGCTGTGCTCGGAGCGCGAAATTGCGCGCGTGCTGGCCGGTCAGGCCGGCGTCCAATGCGTTCAGTTGAGCGAGATCGAGATCCAGGACGAAGCCCTGCAACTGGTCGAGCGGGAGTTCGCCGAACGACGGTCGCTGATTCCCCTGACGGCCACCGGCAGTTCGCTGCGGGTGGCCATGGCCAATCCCCTGGACCTGGCGACCACCGACGAATTGGTGCGCCTGACCGGCAAGTACATCGAGGTCGTGCACGCGCCCGAGAGCGAGATCCGGGATGCCATGGTGCGCCACTACGGCCAGCAGGTCCACGATTCGGGTGAGGCAAGCCAACTGATCGCCAAGGCCCAGAAGGCCCTGGCCGACGGTTTGAAACTGGACCAGGCCGATTCCCCGTTCATCCGGCTGGTGGACATGATCCTGGGCAACGGCATCGCCGATGGCGCCACCGACATCCACATCGAGCCCGAAGAAAAAGTGCTGCGGGTGCGCTACCGCATCGACGGCGCCCTGTTGCAGGCGGCGGTGCTGCCCCAGGACCTGCTGCCGATCGTCATTGCCCGGCTGAAGATCATGGCCGAGCTGAACATCTCCGAGAGCCGCGTGCCCCAGGACGGCCGCATCCTCTTCGACACCGGCCGCAAGAAGGTGGATCTGCGTGTCTCGACCCTGCCGACGTCCCATGGCGAGGGCATCGTCTGCCGCGTGCTGGACAAGGAGGCCCTGATCGTGGGGCTGGACAAGCTGGGCATGTCCGACGACATGGTCAAGCGCTTCCGGCGCGACATCACCAAACCCAACGGCATCGTCCTGGTCACCGGACCGACCGGCTCGGGCAAGACCACGACCTTGTATACGGCGCTGACTTTCCTGAACAAGCCCGACACCAAGATCATCACTCTCGAGGATCCGGTGGAGTATGAATTGCCGGTCATCACCCAGGCCCAGATCAACACCGCCAAGGGCTTCACCTTCGCCAAGGGCCTGCGGGCCATCCTGCGCCAGGACCCGGACATCGTCCTGGTCGGCGAGATCCGCGATGTGGAGACGGCCCGGATGGCGATCCGGGCGGCGCTGACCGGCCATCTGGTCTTCAGCACCCTGCACACGAATTCGGCCGCGGGGGCGATTCCCCGCCTGTTGGACATGGGTGTCGAACCGTTCCTGCTTTCAGCCACTCTGGTTTCAGTCGTTGCCCAGCGCCTGGTGCGCAAAGTGTGCGACGAGTGCGGCGCCGCCTGCGAGCCCAATGCCGATGATCTGGAACTGCTTGAGCTGGAACCGGATATGCTGGCGGGGGCCCGGCCGCGCGAGGGTGCCGGCTGTTCCCTTTGCCGCCAGACCGGCTATCGCGGCCGTCTGGCCGTCTTCGAGTACCTCAATGTGGACCAGGAAATCCGCCGCATGATTGTCGAAGGCCGGGATGCCGGCGCCATCGAAGCGGTGGCGCGCGCCCGTGGGCAGGCCGGCCTGCTGCACGACGGCCTGGCCAAGTTCCGTGACGGACAGACGACCCTGGCCGAGATCATCAAGGTGGCCTCATGAGAGAATACCGCTACAGCGCCCTGACCAGCACCGGCCACACCGTCTCGGGTGTGCGCCAGGCCGAATCGGCCGAGGTGCTGACCAACGAATTGCTGCAGCAGGGGCTGGTTCTGCTCAAGAGCCGGCCCACCCTGGGCTCGCTCGGCGGCATGTTCTCGGCCTCCAGGCGGGCTGCCCACCGCGAGTTGCGCGACTTCACCCAGCACATGGCAACGTGTCTGGGCGCGGGGATCCCCGCGATGACCGCCCTGAGCGACTATCAGAAAGACACGACCGGGCCCTTCGCCGAAGTGTTGACCGACATCCGCGGCGACGTCAGCAGCGGCACCCAGCTGGACGAATCCTTCGCGCGGCACCCGCACATCTTCTCGCCTCTGTATCTGGCGATGATTTCCGCCGGGCAGAACTCGGGCAATCTGGACGAATCGTTCAGCGAGCTGGTCGGCTACCTCGAATGGAACGAGGACCTGCGCAGCCAGACCAGCCAGGCGCTGATCTATCCGGCCATGCTGCTGTCCGCGATCATCGGGCTGTTCCTGTTGATGATGATGTTCGTCATCCCGCGTTTCGAGGACATTTTTGCCACGGCCAATTTCGAGATGCCGACGCTGACCCTGCGGGTGCTGGCCCTCGGCCATTTCATGGGCACCTGGTGGTGGGCCATCTTCACGGTCATCGGCGGGACGATCGTCGGGGCGAAACTCTACTTCCAAACCGAAAAGGGAGCCTACCGGCGGGACCAGTTGCTGGTGAATCTGCCGGTCATGGGCGTCTTCCAGCGCAAGCTCGCGCTCTCGCGTTTCGCCAAGACCTTCTCCCTGATCTTTGCCTCGGGTGTCGACCTGCTGCGGCTGCTGACCCTGCTCGAGGGCGTGGTGGACAACCGCGTCATGGCGGCCCAGTTGGCCAACGTGCGGCACCGGGTGTCGTCGGGCGAGTCCCTGCGCGAGGCCTTCAAGGACGCGGACATGTTCCCGCCCCTGGTCCAGCGTCTGGTTGCCGTCGGTGAACAGACGGGATCCCTGGACACTTCGCTGCGCCGGGCTTCGGACTACCTGGACAAGGAGATTCCGCGCGACCTGAAGCGCACCTTCACGATTTTCGAGGGCGTGATCATCGCCCTGCTCGGGGTTCTGGTCTGTGTCGCGGCCCTTTCGCTGCTGATGCCGATCATGTCGATCAGGCCGGGGGTGTAGTATGCAGGCGAAGCAACAAACCACGGCAAGCGGGCGGGATGGCTTCACCCTGCTGGAGATCATCATCGCCGTGGCGATCATCGCGGTGATGGCCGGGGCCCTGACGCCCCTGGTCTACCGGCAGCTCGAAGCGGCCCGCGAGGAGTCGACCCGCAAGGAACTGGACACCCTGCGCGGCGGCCTGCTCGAATTCTACGAGGATACGGGCCGGATGCCGACGGAGGCCGAAGGGCTGGTGGCCCTGGCCACCGACCCGGGCGTCACCGGTTGGCAGGGCCCGTACGTGTCCGGCCGTTCGACCGATCCGGCCACCGAACTGGGCGAAGACGCGTGGCACAATGCCTACGTCTACGACGTGGATCCGACGACCAGTCCGGCCGGCGCCGCCGATGCGATCGTGGCCAGCGGCGGCACCGATCAGACTGTCACCGCCGGCACGGTCGGCGGCACCTGGACGATCGGCGGCGCGAACGACGACCTGCTGGCGGTGACCGTTACCGGCCCCACGGACCGTGGCAAGACCCTGGACTGCCAGAGCGAGATGGAACTGCTGGCTGCGGCCGGCCGCAGCTACTTTCGCGACCACGCCGCGTTTCCGGCAACGGGTGCCGACCTGCTTGGTACCTACCTGGACCCGGGGTTGGGCGGCACCACCTTCGTCGATCCCTGGCTGATGAACTACGAACTGAGCGTCGACAATACCGGCGCCAATCCGCCCGACTGGATCGTGCGCAGCTACGGTCCCAACCAGACGGATGAAGCCGGATCGGGCGATGACCTGACCCTGGTGGTCAGTTCGGTGCCGCCGGGCCGGGACACGACCCGCTACAAGCTGGAGATCGCCCAGGGCGTGTTGAACGAGGCGCCGTCCCAGGCCCTGACCGGAGCCTGGAGCACCACCGACCGGGCGGCGCTCAATCTGGCGGTCACCTTCGATACCGACGGCTGGGGCCGGGAGTTCCTGGTCAACGTCGCCAGCCGCACCATCTATTCGGCCGGTCCGGACGGGGATGGCACAACCACGAGCGACAACATCCCCACGGGGATGGGCCCCTAGCAGGAGAGCAAGAGCGTGAGCACCAAGACCGCCTTTTGTCTGCAGTGCGAAAACGAAGCCGTGACGCTGGCCGAGGTCCGCCCCATGCGGCAGTCCTGGCGGGTCGAGAACCTGCGGCGCACCAGTGCGATCAATGGACCGGCCGCCGATATGGTCAGCCAGATCAAGCGGTCGCGCGCCAGTCTGACCCTGATGGTGCCGGACGACCAGGCGGGCCACGCGATCATCAGTGTGCCGCCGTTGCGCGGCAAGGCCCAGCAGCGTGCCCTTTCGGGGGTTCTGGCCCGGGACGAAGGGGGCAAGCCCGAGGATTGGCGTTTGTCCTGGAAGCGGTTCGGCAGTTCGGTGGGCAATGGCAAGAATGCTCAGCAGAGCCATTTTCTGCTCTTCGGCCGGACCGAGGAAATCACCGGCCACGAGACCCGTTTGCAGGAGTGGGGACTGCGGCCGAGCCGCTTGCTCCCTGATTTTCTGGTCCTGGACCAGTTCTATCGACACCATGGTCCCGAACACGGGGAACTGGGCGCCTGGACCCTGGTCTTTGTCGGGCGGCACAAGCAGTTCCTGAACATCGCCACCGGCGAAGTGCCGTTGGTCGTGCGGGCCTTGCCCGAAGACCTGTCCCAGGGTGGCGACCGCAGCGAGTACATTTCGCGGTTGGCCACGGAAGTCGACCGCTCCGTCTATTTCGCGCGCCAGACGGAGCACAGCCCGCACATCGAACGCATCATCGTCTGCGGCGATCCTGATCTGGCGACCCAATTGGTGGCGCGGCTGGGCGATGAGTCCGCCGTGGAGGCCGTGCACTGGGCCGTGGAGGACCAGTTCACCTGGGGGCCCCACAGCTGGGAGCCGGATGACCTGCTGACCCTGATGGGCGCCGCCCTGAACTTCGACGAAGTGGACTTCAATCTGCTGGCGACGCCCGGCGCGTTTCAGCTCAGCCGCGAGAACCGGCGACGTCTGCAGGTGGCCGCCGTGACTGCGGGGGTGGCCGCACTGCCCCTGCTCGTGGTCGGCGGCCTGATCACTTCCCACATCCAGGAAGACTACCTGGTCGGGGCCCGGCAGGATCTGGAAGCAGCCCTGATCGACGCGCGCAAAGCGGAACAGGTCTACCAGGCCCAGAAACTGCTGCTGGCCCGCGAGGACCGGATCTCGCAGGTGGCCGGCGACAAGCCCGACCTCGAAGGTGTGCTGCTGAAGCTGGCGGATCTGACCCCGGCACCGGTCGTATTCCGCAGCCTCGAGATCAAGGAGCGCGCCAGCGGGCACTTTCTGCTGCGGGTCGAGGGAACGAGCGAGGCGGCGACGAGCGAAGAAGCCCAGGCCGCGTTTCTGACCTTCCTGACCCGGCTGGACAACAGCCCCTTCCTGCTGCGGCGAACCGAACCGCGGCTGCTGCGCCTGCGGCCCGGTGAAGGACGCACCAAGGGGCGCAAGACGACGGTCTTCCGCATGGATCTGTTTCTGCGCTGGGATGTCCCGGCCGACAAGGAGAGCAAAGCGTGATGAAGCTGCCGAAACTCGCGAAACCGACCCGGTCCCGCCGGGTGGTGACCGTCGTGGTCGTCATCTGGCTGGGCGCCCTGCTGGGCGTCGGCGTGCCGTCGTGGCTGAAGGTCCAGCGCCAGCACCGCGAAGTGCGGGAGCTGGATACGCGGCTGGCCGAGCTGGACCGCTGGCACGTGGCCGGTTTGTGGCTGGCGCGGTCGCTGGCCCAGCGGCAGTCGGTTATCGATGCCCGCTGGAACCGGCTTTTTCCGCCTGAGCGCGGGCGTGCCGAGCTGTTTCTGGATCTGGCCCGCATTGCCGACGACAGCGGCGTCACCCGTTTCGAACTCGTCGAGTTGGGCCCCTCGGAAATGGGGATGACCTCGGTCGGACTCGGGGCGCCCGCCCCGGGCACGGATATGGGCACGGATATGGGTACGGACGCAAGCCCCGAGGCCGTGCTGGCCAGCCTCGATTCCTACCGGGTGCAGGCGCGGTTTCGGGGCAAGTACGAGCAGGTGGCCCGGTTCCTGGGCGGCCTGGAAGAAATTGAACGCGCGGTGAGGGTGCACAATCTGGACATCCGTCCGTCCCGCGATGACATCACCGTTGAACTGGAGTTGGATATCCATGTCAGCAAGTCGGCTCAGTCTTAGCAGCAAGCCGCTGATCGCGACCGTGGTCGTCCTGTTGGCGGTCGTGGTCGTGTTCAACGTGCGCACCTTCAGCGGGGCCGGTCGGTCGCGCTCGCAGTCGGACGTTCGCGTGCAGGCCTCGCCGCCCTATCCCATGGACCTGGCCGACGTGGTGCGGTCCAGCGGGATGGATCCGGCCCAGCTACTGTCGGCCAGGGGTGTGGCACCGGAACTGACGCGGGATCCGTTCACCATGGGCCGGCAGGCCAAACCGGTCACGACAACAACTTCGTGGCGCCGCAATGCGGCGCGGCGCCGGACCAAACCGGCCACGCTGCACTGCGATGCCGTCTTTCCCGGCGGGTCGTCGCCTGCGGTGCTGATCCAGGGCAAGGCCTATCGGGTCGGCGACAAGGTTGCCGGCTATACCGTGCGCAGTATCGGCGCGGCGGGTGTGAAACTCGTCAACGGCAGTGGCAAGCAGATGTTCCTGGCAGTGGGGACGAATTCGGATGAGAAGGGAACCAGCGGGTTGATTACCAACCTGCCGGACAGCGACCGCGACGGGCGCACCCGTCTGGTCGAATATGAGCACAGCGAAAGGAAAATACCATGAGCAGGTGGAACCTGTTCGTCGGCGCCCGGTGGCGACGGATCCCCGTGGGCATTCTGGCGGGAATGGTCCTGCTGATGATATGTCCGATCCCGGGCGCGCAGGCGGAAACGCCGGCGGCCCCGGCTTGGGACCAGGGCAAGCAGCCGATCAGTATCATCACCAACGGCTGGGTCGATGTGCGGGAGATCCTGCGCCACGTGGCCGCCAACGGTTCGCTGGGCCTGCAGATGGCGCCCGACGTGACCGGCCAGGTGAACGTGCATCTGGAGGATGTGGGCGTGCGACAGGCGCTTGACGCGCTGCTGGATCCGGTTGATCTGGGCTACGAGGTGGTCAACAACGTGCTGGTCGTCTACAAGCGCGGCATGGTGACCCGCTGGTTCACGTTCGACTATCCGGTGACCCAGCGTGAGGGACGCGGCGAGTTGGAGATTTCGGTAAGCCGCGAAGGCCTGAGCAACGGCGGCGGCAGCGGCGGCGGTGGCGGTGGCGGGAGCGGCGGTGGCGGTGGCGGGGACGAGAACCAGAACCGCAGCCATGTGACCAGCACCGCGGTCATGTCGGTCTGGCCGCAGGTCATGGAGTCCCTGACGACGCTGGTCTTTCCCTATAGTTTCGAGTCCGCGACCCAGAGCGGTTCGGAGGAGGCCCTTTCCATCAATCGGTCGGATGCTGACGGCCGGCTGCTGGTCGTCAATCCCATGGCCAGCCTGGTGCAGGTGACCGCCGAGTGGGATCGCGTGGAGCAGGTCGACCAGTTGCTGCTGCGGCTCAAGGAGTCCCTGCTGCGGCAGGTGGCCATCGAGGTGCGCATCATGGAAGTCTCGCTGGACGACGAGACCCGGACCGGGGTCAACTGGAACACGATCCTGAACGGAGAGGCCCAGGTCAGTCTGAAGACCATCAATCCGGTGACGAACATCGGTGAGGACTTCATGCAGATCAAGGTCGACTCCAAGCACCTGGCCGGCGTGCTGCAGGCTCTGGCCACCACCGGCGACCTGAAGACGATCAGCACGCCGCGGGTGACGACGCTGAACAACCAGAAGGCTATCGTGCGGGTGGTGCGTGAAGACGTGTACTACCTGTCACAGGTTGAGCCGGCGGTCGTCAGCAACGGTGTGGCCACTGAGCCGGTCATCAACTACACGCCGATCACGGTGCCGGTCGGGGTGGTGCTCGACGTGACACCGCAGATCGGCAAGGACCGCATCGTCACCCTCAATGTACACCCGACGATTTCGGACGTGGTCGGTCTGGCCACCAGCCCGAACGAGGATACGGCACCGGTGCTGTCGGTGCGCGAGCTCGATACGGTGGGCAAGGTTCATGACGGGGAAACCCTGATCATCGCCGGCCTGATGTCCGAACGCACACAGGAAAAGCGATCAGGTGTGCCGCTGCTGAAGGATCTGCCCCTGCTGGGCTACCTCTTTGGCCAGACTTCGGTCCGGAAGCAGAAGATCGAACTGGTGATCCTGCTGACCCCGGTCATCATGGACGGCCCGACGTCCGACGAGTTGGCACAGGAAGCCCAGGCCAGGATGGAAGACCAGATGTAGCGCGGAGCCAGCCAGACGAACAAGGGCCCCGTTCAGGTGTTGAACGGGGCCTTTGTCCTATCCAGGCCGGATGGACGCCAGCCTAGCGGATGGTCACCACGCTGCCGATGTCGTCGCCCAGGATCTCTTCAACGACGCCGTCACTGTACGGGGTTTCCCAGGTGCCGTTGGGGCCGGCGCTCAACACGAACACCTTGTGCCGCAGCGTGCCGGTATACGAGCCGCCGGGCGCGTAACGCACATTGACGACGTAGGCCTTGCCCCAGGGGTCATTGAAGGAGTACTGGTCCAGGTACGGACCTTTCCAGGCTGTCTGGCCGGTAGTGGGCCAGTCAGCATTGGCCTGATCGGCACCGGCACCGGTGGGGGATGAGTCGTCATCCGGATTGTTGTAGTACAAATAGTCGCCCAGGGGTTTGGCCGTGCCGTAGGTGCCCCAGTTGGTGGCCCCGGCGCCCGCACCGGCGCCGGCCGCGGTGGCGACGGTCGTGCTGCTGGTCATGCGCGTGATCGCGTTGCCGGTCGGGCCGTTGGCGTTGGTGTAGGGCCAGGCGCCGACGTCCTTGTAGTAGCTGAGCACCGCCGTGGCGATGGTCTCGGATTCGTTCTGGGCCTTGGCCAGTTTGGCGTCTTCGAGATGGCGGAAGACCATCGGGCTGAGGGCCGCCGCGAAGATGGCGACGATGGCAACGGCGATCACGATCTCGATGAGCGTGAATCCGGAGCGGTCATTGTGCTTGCTGTACATTGTCCAGTCCCTTTCTTGTTGACGGGCGTCCGGCCCATCAGGCTTGCAGGAAGGAGGGCGGTCTCGGGGTGGCTCCTGCCCGGGAAGCCTTTCAGTACACGATTAATCGGACAATCATTAATGAACTTTAGGTCGAGATCCGGATTTTCGACTAAAAAAGAGGGACACTCGGTCGAGTGTCCCGTAAGTATAATGTTTGTATCGCGTTACTGGATGCCGCGCGGATGCGAGGCATACACCGCCGCCTGGTCCTGGGGCATGATCAGCATATCCTGGACATTCACGTGGGGCGGTCGGGTGGCGCAGAAGAGTACCGCCTCGGCAATGTCCGCGGCCTGCAGGGGCGGAAAATTGACATAGGTTTGGCCGGCTCGCTCGGTGTCGCCACGGAAGCGCACTTCGCTGAATTCGGTCTCGACCAGACCCGGATCCACCGACGAAGCCTTGACCCGCGTGCCCAGCAGGTCGATGCGCATGCCCTGGGTCAGGGCCCGCACCGCGTGCTTGGTCGCGCAGTAGACGTTGCCGCCGGGATAGACCTGGCGGCCGGCCACGCTACCGATGTTGATGACCTGGCCCCGATCGCGGGCGACCATGCCCGGCAGCACCGCCCGACTGACCCACAACAGGCCCTTGATGTTGGTGTCGATCATCTCGTCCCAGTCCAGGAAATCGGCGTCCTGGATCTTGTCCAGGCCGCGGCTCAAGCCGGCGTTGTTCAGCAGGATGTCGATCTCCCGCCATTCCGCGGGCAGAGTCTCGACGGCCGCGTTCACGGCCAGGCGGTCGCGCACATCCAGGGTGATCAGATGACAGATCGTGCCGTGCTCGGTGGCCAGTTCGGCTGCCAGCTGACGCAGGTTCTCTTCACGCCGCGCCACGAGAATCAGCCGCGCACCTTCGCGAGCAAACGATTGGGCACAGGCCTTGCCGATACCGGCACTGGCTCCGGTGATCATAACTATCTGGGATTTCAGCATTGTGGTCCTCCTGGCCGGGTTCAGCGGTATTCACCGCGTGTGTCCGTCGGTGCGCCCATGATGGTGCTGTCCGGGGCAGCCTCGTGTGGGCTCTTTTCCGCTGCGAGCTTCAACCGGTTCAGGCCGTCCTCGAACATCGGACCCACCATCGGGTCCATCATCAGGCCGAAATACCGGGTGAACGGATTGTTGCCGTTTTCACCGGACATGGTCCAGACGACTTCGGTGGCGCTGCCGGCGCGCTTGTACTCCAGGGTCGCCTGGGACTTGTACTTGCCGTCGTCCAGGCTCATGTCGTAGCCAACGCCCCAGTCCGGATCGCTGCGCGTGATGGTCAATTCACCGCCACCGCTGTTGCCGGTCCAGCTCTGGTGGGCGCCCACACCCTGCGTTATGTCGCCGAAGGTGACGACAAGCGAGGGGTCGGCCTTGGCCCAGGGGGTCCAGTCCGGCCAGCGCTCCAGGTCGTTGACCAGGGCATGAATCCGGGCGGGCGCCGCGTTGATCGTCACGGCCCGGCTGATCGTATAACTTGAGGGCAGGGCAAAGCCGATCGCGATCACCAGCAGCGTCGCCAGGCCGATGCCGATGCCGACTCGTTTGAGAATGGGAACCATTGCGCGACCTCCCTATTCGGTCCAGCGCTTGAGCCACGCCATGACTTCGTTGTGCCACTGGATCGAGTTCTGGGGTTTGAGTACCCAGTGGTTCTCGTCCGGATAGTAGAGCAGCCGTGCGGGGATACCCTGCCGCCTGAGCGCCGTGAACGTGCTGAAGCCCTGGGTGTCGACCACGCGGTAATCGCGGCCGCCGTGCACCACCAGGGTGGGCACGTGCCAGTTCTGCACGTAGTCGACCGGGTTGTGCTTGCTGTAGCCTTCGGGGTTGTCCCAGGGCGTGCCGCCGTGCTCCCACTCGGGGAACCACAACTCTTCGGTGTCATAGTAGGCCATGCGCTCGTCCAGGTTGCCGTCGTGGTTGACGAAGGCCTTGAAGTTGCGCGAGAACTCCTGGCCGTGCATCCAGTTGATCATGTAGCCGCCGTAACTGGCGCCCGCCGCCACGATGCGGTCGCTGTCCATCCAGCCGTAGGTCCTGAGCGCCGCGGCCAGACCCTTTTCCAGATCCTCGAGCGGCCGGTCACCCCAGTGCCCGCTGATCGCGTCGGTGAATTCCTGGCCGTAACCCGTCGAACCGTGGAAGTCGACCGCGATGGTCGCAAAGCCCGCGCCCACGTACGTCTGGGGATTCCAGCGGTAGTGGAAGTCATTGCCGAAGCTGCCCTGGGGGCCGCCGTGCACCAGGAAGGTCACAGGCCACTTCTGGCCGGCCGCCGCCTTTTCTTCCGTCCAGTCGTAGGGTTTGACGATGTAGGCGTACACCGTCTCGTCGTTCCAGCCCTGGAAGGTGATCTGCTCGGGCGCGCCCATCAGGGTCTGCGCCAGCTTCTCGCCGTTGAAGTCGGTGATCTGCCGGATGTCCTGGCCATTGGCCTTCATGGTGAACAACTCGGTGGGCATATTCAGGTCCTGGTGCGCGTAGAGGATGCGGCCGTTCAGCAGATTCAGGCGGCCGTTGCGCCCCATTTTTTTCAGCAGTGTCACCTGGCCGGATTTCACGTCCAGCTTGAAAATCGATCGCTGGCCCAGGTAACTGGCCGAAGCGTAGACCGTCTTGCCGTTGCTGCTGAACTTCAGGCCGTGTGGCGTTAGGTCCAGGCCGTCGTACACGAAATCGATCCGGCGGCTGGCGCCGGTGGCCCAGTCCATCAGTTCGATGTGGAAGCGGTCGGCCTCGAAGCCGGGCCGGTCCATGGCCAGATAGCACAGGGTCTTGCCGTCGGGTGTGAACACGGGCTCGGTGTCCCAGGCCTCGTTGGCCTCGGTCAGGCAGCGCATCTCGCCGGAGCCGTCGACCGGCACGGCGTACAGGTCGTAGTCGGTACTCCAGGCGGGTTCGCTGCCGGGCTTGACCAGGGCGGTGAAAATCACTTCGGAGGCATCCGGCGAGACGGCCACTTCTTCCATGCCGCCCCAGGGCTGGGTGGGCACGTCGGCGTCGAGGTCGGGCATCAGGTCAACCGGCTGGCCGCCCTTGGCGTCCTCTCTCTTGAGATAGAAGATGTGACTGCGCTTACCATCTTCCCAGGTATCCCAGTGGCGGAACATGAGTTCGTCGTAGATCAGGCCGGTCGCCGGCTCGTCGGCCTTCTCCTTGTCGCGGGCCACAGTGCCCTCGACGCCCAGGCCGGGGTAGACTTCCATGGTGAAAAGGAAGCCGCGCAGGTCCGGCACCACTTCGAGGTTGCTGATGTCCAGGGCCAGATCGGTGATCTGCCGCGCCTCGCCGCCTTTGGGATCGATGTTCCAGATCTGCGAGCTGCCGCTGCGCGTGGACAGGAAGAACAGGGTGCCGTTCAGGCACCAGCGCGCATTGAAGTCTCCGGCCGGATTGCTGGTCAGGCGCTTGGTCGTCTTGCCGTCCACACTGCTGAGCCACAGGTCGCTGCGCGAACGGTTGGCCTCCACATCCGGTGTACTGACGGTGTAGGCGACCCAGTCCCCGTCCGGTGAAACCTGCGGATCGCCGACGCGGTCCATGGCCAGCAGATCGTGCACGTCGAAGGGATGGGGGGCGGTGTCGTCGGCAAGGGCGGAGCCGGTCACCAGGACCAGCAGGCACAGGAAAAAGGCAGCGCGCATTCGCAAGGTCTGACCTCCGAGGGATGAGCCGGGATTCATGGAGTCAAGTGCCGCTCCAATATAGCAAACAGGGCACCGTTTTGCGAATCAGGCCCGCTGGCGCCGTCGAATTCGGCGTTTGAGCCAGATCACCACGAGCCACAGGCCGCTGGTGGCCAGCAGCCAGGCCACCACCGCGGCGGTGATCAACAACGGGTTGTTGAAGTCGTCCCGCGCGCTGTAGTCCATGATGTGCAGCATCCAGAAGAAATCATAGATGCGCCAAATCGTGTTGCGGCGGCCGACCACCTGGCCGGTCCGGGGCGAGACATATACCGTTGTGTGGCGTGAGTCGTTGAACTCGACGCGCCAGAGAGGCAGGTCGCGGCCGCGTATTTCGAGCAGGGGTTCGGTCTGGTTGGTGATGGACTCCACCTCGCCGGGTCCGGCGTAGTCGTATTGGGCCACCGCGCCGGCGGTTTCGGCTGTCAGCGGGGAAAGCCTTTGGCCGGTGGCGGCGTGAGCCAGGACGGTCTGTTCCCCAGCCCGCAGGCGGTAGACTGGTTCCTGCTGCCAGGTCGTCAGTTCGGCCCGGTCCAGTGCGTCCAGTCCCAGATCACGGGCGATCCGGTCCGGCGCGCGCAGGCTGGTGTCAGCCGGCAGGGGCGCCGGTTCGTGGACGGCCACCCAATCCTCGCCGCGCACTTTCTCGATGGGCACCACACTCATGACAAAACCGCCGGTGATCCACAGCACGACCTGGATCCCGATCAACAGGCCGACGCCCTGATGGGTGCTGAGTATCAAGCGCGAAACCTTCATGGAAGCGTCCTTCCGGCGAAACTGGAGAAAATTTATTTTGCGCAGTGAAGCATTGCTGCGCTGAACTGTCAAATAGCTGCTCGCCGTTTGCGCCGAATGAGCCACCCCATAGGTCAACATTTTCGGCGAGTAGTGTCTATTGCCAAATTTCAGGACAATTGTTGCCTAAATATATGAAAAATGGTATGGTGAGGCCCTCGCCCAATGCCGTTCAGCGGTCATTTTGCCGCGCTTGCACAGGGTGTGTTTTTACCTTTGGGGATTGGTAGGAATGAAGAAACTACTCGTAGTGATTGTCGCCGTCGGCCTGCCTCTGGCGATCTGGGCCCCAGATAGCAGCGGCAGGAACATTCCGGCCGCCACCAATTGGATGGACATCGCCACCGGCGCCACGGCGGATCCGGGCCACAATTCAGGGTTGGCCTGGGGCGATTTTGACGGCGATGGGGACGATGACCTTTACCTGACCAAGGCCGATTTGGGTGAACCGAACGTGTTGCTGATGAGCAATGGGGACGGCAGCTTCGACGTCTGCGATGTGCCGGTGCTGGGTGACACCCTGACCAGCCTTTCCGCCTCGTGGGGCGACTTCGATCACGATGGCGATCCGGATCTCTTTCTGGCCAATCTGGATGGTTCGAACCGGGTCTTCCGCAACGACGGGGCCGGCGGCAGCTGCTGGCAGTTCACTGAGTTGTTCAGCGCCAACCTGGCTTTGGTCGGCGAGACGACCAGTGCCGAATGGGTGGACTACGATCACGACGGCCAGCTCGAGGTCTATGTTTCCAATCGGGACGGCAACAATCAATTGCTCGCCGGCGGGGCCGGGTTTGTGGACGTGGTGCCGACGGACCTGCTGTTTCCGGGCGCGTCGCAGGGCACGGCCTGGTGCGACTACAATGGCGACCTGCTGCCCGACATGTACCTGGTGGGTGAAGACACGAACAACTTCCTGTATGAACAGCAGGGACCGTCATCCTTCATCGAACAGACTCTGACGACCAACCTCAGTGGCCAGGGATGTTCCTGGGGCGACTACGACAATGACGGTGATTTTGATGTCTTTGTGACGCACTGGAACCGCCGCGACATCTTGTGGGAGAACCAGGGTGGGGGCGTCTTTGCCGCTCTGACCAGCTCCTGGCTCAGCAACAGCAACGGCCAGGCCGCGGCCTGGGGCGACTACGACAACGACGGGTTCCTGGACTTGTTCGTGGCCAATTCATACGGGCCGAACGAGCTCTATCACAACGAGGGCGGCAGCGGAAACTTCACCTTGGTGGGCAACGTGGAACCGCCGGCCACCGACCGGACCATCGGCGCAGCCTGGGCTGATGTTGATCTGGACGGTGACCTGGACTTGTATCTGTGCAACCACGATGCGAGTAATAAACTGCTGCGCAATGACCAGTCCGGCGCCACCCAATGGTTGCGGGTCGAGGTGCGCGGTGTGGGCACCGGTGCCCAGTCCAACGGTTCGGCCCTCGGGGCAATCATCAAGGTCGAAGCCGGTGGCCTGACCATGTGGCGCCAGGTCAGCGGCAGCACCGGTTATGGCAGCCAGGGTCCTCTGGTTCAGCACTTCGGTCTGGCCGGCGAAACGGTTGTGGATCGGGTTACGGTTACCTGGCCCTATCGCGACGGCAATGGTCTGCACTACCAGTCCCAGGTCACCAACCTGGCGGCGAACCAGACCATCCTGATGGTCGAGCCGGTCATTGCCGCTTCGGCGGTGCCGGACCGCCAACTGCCGCTGAACTACACTCTGGGCCGGAGTGTTACCAACCCGTTCAATCCCCAGACAACCCTGCCCTACTCCCTGGTGCAGGCCGGCCGGGTGGATCTGCGCGTGTACGACCTTAACGGCAACCTGGTCAAGGTCCTGATTGCCGGGGAGACCCTCGGTGCGGGCCAGTACTCGGCAACCTGGCAGGGACGCGATCAGGCTGGCAAGCGGGTGGCTGCCGGCGTGTACTTCTACCACTTCCTTTTTGACGGCGTCGGCGAGACGCGGCGCGTGGTGCTGGTCAAGTGACCGGTGGGGTTTGCGACAACCCATGCGTGTCCCGGGCTTCTTCACTACCTTGTGCCCTCACGCGAGAATCGACGACCCCGGCGGCTGCGGTCGCCCTGCCGATAAAGGACTCCCATGCGTCTTGGATCCATCGCCCTGCTCGGGCTGATCATGCTGTCAGCCGGGCCCGCGTTCGCGGCCTGGCAAGGCCAGACCACCACCGTCGACGGCGTCACCACGGTGACCAATCCCGAAACCCCGGCCAATGGCGCAACCCGCCAGGAACTGCACGAACTGTGGCGCCGCGGGGGCGACGAGGACGAGATCTTCTTTGGCACCGTGGCCGAGTTTCTCACGGACCAGGATGGGAACATCTACCTGCTGGACGGCCAGCTGTCGGAGATCCAGGTCTTCAGCGCCGGGGGTGATCATCTGCGCACCATCGGTCGTCAGGGTGAGGGGCCGGGCGAGTTTCAGAACGGCGCCGACATGTTCTGGAGTGCCGCAGGCGAGATCGGTGTGGTGCAGGCCTGGCCCGGCAAGATCGTCATGATCACCCCCGAGGGTGATCCCGGCACGGCCTATCCGCTGCCCTACCGCCAGGGTGGTGGCTATCAGTCCGTGGTGCGCGCCAAGCTGGCCGGCGGCAACATCATCCTGACCGGAACGGCCTGGACCCGCGAGGACGGCAACCAGATCCAGTACACCTACCTGAACGCCTACGACGCGGGTGGCCAGGAGGTGGCCCACTACACCGAGACCGCCGAGGAAATGCACTTCGGCCAGTACGAATTCCAGGAAGCCAACTACACTGATTTCAAGCGGCGCTGGGATGTGGCGCCCGACGGTCGGGTTGCCGCCGCGCTCAGTTTCGACGACTACCGCGTTCACATCTGGCATGCCGACGGCACCCTGGACCGGATCATCGAGCGTCCGGATTACCAGCCGGTCGCCCGCACGGCCGCGGAGAAGGACCGCTTCCAGGCCATGTACGATTCGTTCACCCGCTGGAACCGCGGCAGCACCTTCAAGGTCAGCGACCGGCACCAGGCCATCGGGCAGTTGTTCTTTCGCGAGGATGGCACCCTGTGGGTCCAGTCCAGCGCGGCCCGGTGGCGCTCCGCTGACGGCATCTACACCAGTTTCGATGTCTACGACACGGTGGGCCGCTACCTGCAGCGGGTCGATCTGCTGGCCGACGCGGATGCCAGCCAGGACATGTTCTACATAACCGGGGACCGGGCCTACATCGTCACTGATCTGATCAACGCGATCATGGCCAGCGTGGGGGGCGACAGCGAAGACGCTGAAGATGAGGATGCCGAACCGGTGGAGGTCATTGCCTTCGAATTCAACCCCATGGTGGCCACGGCACCCTGAACAAAGCCTTTTCGGCTTGCGCCGGCTTGGTCTTGCATTAAATTGGACAAAAAGATCCAGATACACCAGTCCACTCCGCAGGGAGGCCTAAGATTAATACAGCCGCCATCACACAGGAAATGACACTTTTTGCCATCACCGAGGAATTCCCCGAGACCATCCCTGTTTTTGTGACCAACGGCTACGAGCACGTCGGCGACGAGAAGAAGCGCCAGGCCCAGGGCAGGATGGTCACCCTGGCCCAGGCCATGCAGATGAAGAACAAGGACGCGGCTGCCTTCATCAAACTGCTGGAAGCGGCGGTGGCCGAGAACCGCCAGCAGCAGGACGTGACCCTCAACACCATCGAGGACGAGAACGAGATCTTCCCCACCAGCGGTGATATCCGCGTGGCCGGCTTGTTGCCTTGTCCGGTGCGCATCCCGCTGCTCGAGGCGTTCGACAGCCTGAGCAAGAAGATCACCGCCGAGACAGGCAAAACCGTGGGCATGAAGCTGGCTGCGGCCTCGGTCGGTGCCGATATCCTGGATCAGGGCCTGGCCAGGATCGAAACCGAGGCCGACCTGCCGGATATTTTCCTCTCGGCCGGCTTCGAAGCCTTCTTCGACCAGAAGAACATGGCCCGCTTCAAGGACAAGGGCGTGTTCACGGACCGCAGCTGGGACGAGCACAACGCCATGATGAAGCCCTATGGCCTGCAGGATCCGGACGGCCACTACGCCATGCTGGGTATCGTGCCGGCTGTGTTCCTGGTCGACAAGACCCAGCTCGAAGAGGGCGAAGAGATCCCCCGGACCTGGGCCGAGATCCTGGGGCCCCGCTTCAAGGGCAAGGTCAGCATGCCGGTCGGCGACTTCGATCTGTTCAACGGCATCCTGCTGACGATCTGGAAGGAATTCGGCGACGAGGGCGTCGCAGCCATCGGGCGCAACCTGCTGGAAGGCATGCACCCCAGCCAGGCCGCGGGCCGGTTCGCGCCCAAGGGCGGCAAGGGCCCGATGATTTCGGTCATTCCGTATTTCTTCAGCAAGATGGCCCAGTTCAACCCGCACGCGGAGATCGTCTGGCCCAGCGACGGCGCCGTGGTCAGCCCCATTTTCATGCTGCTGAAAAAGAGCGCGCCCAGGGAAGCCGAGCAGATCGCCGAGTTCTTCGCCAGCAAGGAAGTGGGCGAGATTCTGGCCCATCGCGGCCTGTTCCCCAGTTGCCATCCCGAGGTCGAGAACCACGTGCCGGACGAGGCGCCGCTGATGTGGCTGGGCTGGGACTTCATCCGCGAGAACGATCTGGGCGCGCTCATTCCCCGGGTCAACGATATCTTTCTGAAGGCAGGCGAATGACATGCGTTTCGTGACGGTTAGCGGTCCGCCCAGCTCGGGGAAGACCGCGGTGATCATCAAGACCCTCGAGCATCTGCAGAAGGCCGACAAACAGGTGGGCGTCGTCAAGTTCGACTGTCTGTTCACCGACGACGACGAGCTGTACCGCAAGCACGGTATCAAGGTGCGCAAGGGCCTGGCCGGCGCTTTGTGTCCGGACCACTACTTCGTCAGCAACGTCGAAGAGTGCGTGCAGTGGGGCAAGCTGGAGGGCCTGGACGTGCTGGTCAGCGAGAGTGCCGGCCTGTGCAACCGCTGCTCGCCGCATATCCGGGAGATCATGGCCGTCTGCGTGATCGACAACCTCAGCGGCATCAACACTCCCAAGAAGATCGGGCCCATGCTGAAGGCCGCCGACGTGGTGGTGATCACCAAGGGCGACATTGTCAGCCAGGCCGAGCGCGAGGTGTTCGCCGCGCGGGTGCACATGGTCAACAGCAAGGCGCGCATCCTGCACGTGAATGGTATCACCGGCCAGGGCAGTTTTGAGTTGAGCACCGTCTGGACCGAGGTCGAAGACACCGAGACAGTGGAAGGATTGCGCCTGCGTTTCAGCATGCCGGCGGCCCTGTGCTCGTACTGCCTGGGCGAGACGCGCATCGGGTCGGATTTCCAGATGGGCAACGTGCGCAAGATGGACCTGGAGATGCCCACGGGTGTGAAGACCGATGGCGGACCGACCACTCTGGGGGGCCAGTCATGAGCCGTGGCCTGGCAACCCTGACGGTCGCCGACATGCTCGACCGCTGGCCTTTCGCGGCGCAGCATTTCGCGGACGGTGGTTATGCCGAGATTGCCGATCAGCCCGAGGCTGTACTGGGCGAGATTTTCGACTCTGGGCAACTGACGGCTCTGGACGAGTTCCTGACCATGATGGAGGACTTCCTCGGCGGCAACGAGGAGAAGGTGGCGGAGATCACCATCACCGGCGGCTTCGCCAAGGACGGCAGCGACGAGCCTGTGCGCAAGCTGACGGTTAAGGTCGGCGAAGTGGTCTGCATCGTCGGACCCACCGGCAGCGGCAAGAGCCGCCTGCTGGCGGACATCGAGTGGGTGGCCCGGGGTGATACGCCGACCGGCCGCCACGTGACGATCAACGGCCAGGTGCCCGATGACAAATGGCGTTTCTCGTCGGAGTACAAGCTGGTGGCGCAGCTCTCACAGAACATGAACTTCGTCATGGACCTGACGGTGGAGGAGTTCCTGTCCCTGCACGCGGAGTCACGGCAGGTCGGCGATCCGGCCGGGAAGATCCAGCGCATCTGGAATTGGGCGAATGAGTTGGCGGGCGAGCCGTTTGCGCTCGATACGCCGGTGACCAGTCTGTCGGGCGGCCAGTCGCGGGCCTTGATGATCGCCGATACGGCGGTGTTGAGCGCCAGCCCGGTGGTGCTCATTGATGAGATCGAGAACGCGGGCATCGACCGGCAGCAGGCGTTGGATATCCTGATCCGCGAAGAGAAGATCGTGCTGATGGCGACCCATGATCCGATTCTGGCCTTGATGGGGGACCGCCGGGTGGTGATCAACAACGGGGCGATGCGGAAGGTGATCGAGCCGAGCGAGGCGGAGCACGCCAATCTGGAGGAGTTGCGGGCCATTGACGAGCGGATGATGGGGCTGCGGCATCGGTTGCGGATGGGGGAACGGTTGGATGAGATATAAGGGGATCCGGAATTGTTCACTGTACACCGTAGGTGCACCCTGTCCCTTTCACCATATGAGTATTCAGCGGGGAGCGCTCTCTGGCTCTGCCGGTCCGTATTTTGTTGTGGTCCAGTTATCGGGGAGCAGATTCGCGGCATTGGGATCTTTTATTGATCGGAGAACGGGATATCCCGGTTGTTGAGTCCGGTGTCAAGAGGCGGAGGTTCGGGCCTATGTGGCATCCGGGGCTTCCGGAATGATATGAGTTCGCCCTCCTGCTGTAGCCCGGGTCCGGGCCGCCGGGAGGGAAAGTGTCACCCGGTTTTTCGGCCAGGACATGAACATGCTGCACTGCTCGCTAAACTGTTAGAACCCGTTGACCCTGACCGGCTCCCAATGCCCGACAACGTTGCCATCGCCCAACTGACCATAGGTGTTGGCGCCCCAGGCCCACAGGGTCCCGTCACTCCGCAGGGCCAGATTGTGACTTCCGCCCGCCGCGATCATGGTGATATCGGTGAGATTGTTCACCCAGGTGCGCACATCGGAGTTGTTGTAGGTCCCGTCGCCCAGTTGGCCAAACCCATTGCCGCCCCAGGACATGACCCGGCCATCGGCACCCAGGGCCAGGCTGTGGAAAGATCCTGCGGCCACGGCCAGGATGCTATCAATCAATTCCACTCCGTTCGGTCCTCTGCTGGTCGCGTCGCTGTATCGACCCAACTGGCCTTCGGCATTGACGCCCCAGGAATATACGGCACCTGACTCATGCAAGGTCAGCACATGGAGGTAGCGCGTCGAGATGGCGGTGTAGTTGTCCGTATTGGCTATGGCCGAAGGTGTGTTGCCCAGGACAAGATCCCCGTCGGTCACCCGGCCCAGCAGGCCGCCAGAATTAGATCCCCAGGAGGACAGAGGACTATCGTGTGTGCCGTCGCTAAAAGGCTTGAAGAAATTGTCGTTGTTGCCAGCCGCGACCAGGCCCGGCGTGTGCCAGAAACTGGTAAGCACCAGGGTCGGTACCTCGACCCAGCCACCCTCGTAGCCCAGGCCCAGATGGCCACCCGTGTTGCTACCCCACACGTAGACGTCCCCATTCCCGGTGACGCCCAGTGAGTGGGTGCGTCCCGCCGCCACCGCAGTAAAATTCGTCGGCGCGGAGACGAGGGTTGGCGACCAGTGTGGCTGGTTGTCGCCGACGCCCAGGGCACCATAGGTGTTGTAGCCCATGGCGTACAGCCGGCCACTACCGGTCAGCACCAAAGTATGTCGCCAGCCCGAAGAGACGGCTACCACGTCAGTGACGCCGGCCACCAGGACCGGCTCGTGCGCGTGTTGGAAGGAGCCGATACCCAGTTGGCCGTCGTCATTCCGGCCCCACGCGTAGAGGAAGCCCTGGGCGTCAACCAGGAACGAGCAAAAATCACCGCACGCTATAAGCCTGATGCCAAGTGCCTGGGTGGGGGTTGCTGCGATCTGGGTGGATAAATCGCTTGTGCCGGCGTCATTGACTGCAGCGACCCGATAATGGTAGGTCGTGCCGTTGGTCAGATTCGCGTGGACAAATGGTGGCGCCGCAACCGCGATGGCCGAGTCGTCGACCTGGACCGACTCGTCCAGGTCCCAGTAGACAATGTAGCCGGTGGCATCTGAGACAGTGGCCCAGGTCAAGGTTATGCTGGTCGGGGCCGCGGTGGCGGTCAACCCGCTCGGGATGCCCGGCGGCACCGGCGCCTGGACCGCCGTTGGGGTGTTGTTGTCGCAGCCCGAGCCCACAAGAGCCAAACCGAGAATCAGAACAGTCACGACGCGACGGTGGAACTTGGGGTGAGCGTGATGACTTCGGGTACTAATTTGCTTGGACATGGATAGCTCCCGGTTGACACAATGGTGACACTACTGAGACGTCTGATCCGGAACAACAATCACAGATATGAAGATGTTTTTTGCCGCGAGATAGCCGACAAATACGACAAATCCCGGCGACACCCGGACCGAAGACTTATCCAGCGGTTTCTCTGCAAGGCCTGCAAGCACAGCTTCAGCACCCGGATTTTCAGCACCACCTACTGGCAGAAGCGACAGCCCGCCATATGTGGAGTTGAATCGCCGCAATTTCGAAGGCTGGGGACAATACGGCGGACGGCGTAGTTGCGGGCGGCGCGAGGCGGAGGGAACTATCGATCCCGGTTTGGGTCAGGGCTGGTTCGGGAGGTTGGGTTGTGGGCTCTCGCCCCGGGGGGGGCGTGATCAGGCCGCCTGGCTGGGGCAGCCGGCCTGATCATCCCGGACGTCACCGGCAGTGAGGGTCAGTCGTAGAGATCCTCGACTTTGTTGATGGTCACATACGCGCGCACCTTGCAGCCGCCCCCGTTCCTCGTGAAGTACCGCTGGCCATTGCTGGTGCCGTAGCTCCAACTCAGATCCCAGGTACCGACCACCTCGTCACTGCTGCCGTCATCCTGGTCCCATGCGGTGCCCGTCACCCGCATCGTGCCCCGGCCATCGGCATACACGTCGGTGTATTGCAGTGCGCTGTTGATGGCCACTTCGCCACCGACACCAAGCCGTACCGGGTTGCTGGCCGGTCGGTTGGCCAAGGTCGTGTTGCCGGAGTCGCGGTGCAGGACAAAGTTGTAGTACAACTCGATCTGCGGGCCGAACACACCGTCGCAACCCAGTTCAATAACGCGGATCTTGTCAATCGACAGCGCGTACCTGGCCCCGGTCGGCGTGCGGTCAGCGGGTGTACAGGCATTGATCGCGTACTCGGTGGTCTCGCTCACCTTGGCAATGCTGTTGTCGGCCAGGTTGCGCACGGTATAGGACAGCGGCCGCGCCGAGGTCAGGGGGGCTTCGGCGGCAAAGTACTCGTCCAGGTTGCCGCTGGTGATCAACCCCTCGACACCGTCGTCCACGCCGCCGACGGTCGTGATGCGGAGGGACGATTCATTGAGCACGGCCAGATGGGAGGCCGCGACCGAACCGCTGCCGATGCCGTCACGGCTGGCCGAAAGGGCCGCGCGCATGTCTTCCACCGAATGGGTGCTGGTCATGGTGAGCATCAACAGGCGGCCATAGACGATGCTGGAGATATAGGTCGGGGGGTTGTCCGGCCCGATCCGGCCCAAAGCCACCTGCTCACTCAGTTTCTCTTCGCTGAAACTGTCGCTGAAGAACGACGAAGGCGTCTGGGGCAGCACCACCGAAACCGTGAACATCTTCTGGGTGAAGTAGGCCGTCAGGGTGTTCTCCTCGACCGTGCTGTCGTAGGAAAGGGACGATTGCACCTGGGTGCCCAGATAGTTGACCGAGATACCGAGGTCCAGGGCCGCCTGTTGCAGGGAATAGGTTGTCGTCTGGTCGAAGAAGATGCTGCTGCCCGCAACGTGACCGCTGTCATGGGCCAACTGGATCAGGTCACCAATGGCCACTGCGACACTTGAGGGATCCGGATTGTCGACCGTCCGGGTGACATCTTCGGTGAGCAGGTCGATGAAGACCTTCAAGGGGGCGCGTTGCCGCACCGGCAGTTCACCCAGCGAACCCAGACCACCGGCGTACTTGGCTCCCTGCAGCAGGGCGCCGAGCCACATGATCTCCGCGTCGGGGCTGAACACCGTGATCTCGCGGGGCGTTTCGGTGATGGAATAACGCGAGACCGTACAGTCGTACTCGATGTTGTTGTAGGTCTCCGTCGAGTCGCGCGGGCCTTCGATCATTGTGTTTTCCGAGGCCCGCGGCGGCGAATACTCTTCCCACGAAGGCAGGGACTTGATGTAGCCGTCCACATCGGCGATCACCGGCGGGGCTACGGAATCATCGCTGCTGCAGCCGGCCAGCAGGCCCAGGCTCAGCAGTGAGATGATCAGGACTATTGATGTTCTTGTGTGCATTTCGGTCTCCACTTCAGGCGGTGCCGAGGAAATCGGCGACATTATTGGTCTTCAATGGGACATGCGCAGGAAACGGGGGCGCGCGCAAAAAAAAATCGTTGTGCGGTGGAAATTGTGGCTCGGCGAGAATCCCCGAGCTGACGGAATCGCCAATGGACCGGGACTCCATCGTCTATGCTGTAAATTGAGTCTTGTTGAAACCCCTCTGGCCATCCGTGCCGGGGGCCAATACAAAGAAAGAGCCAGGAATCCGATAGAACAGTCTCTCGCCCAGTGACTATTCCACCAGGAAACCTGGCTCAGTTGGCATTCGCTCCGCTGCTTTCGGTCCCCACCGGGACAAGCGGCCTCAACTGGTTGTTTCTGCGTTGCCAGTTGGCAGGTACTCTGATGTATTGAACATTATGGCCGTCAGGCTGGCGCTTGACAATGCCCAATAAGTGCCTATAAAATACCTGTAATTGTAGGCAAGCGTGCTCTGCCGGTCAGAATGGGCTTCTCCATCACCAGGACGGTCAGAAATGTTGAAGCTTACCAGGGACCAACTGCCACTATTGAACCTCTTCGAGATTGGCATCTCTCTTTTGACCTGGGACCCGGAAGACCTCGAGAATGTGGAATGGGTCTTCGTCAATGATTTTCGCTGCAAAATGACCGGGTTCACCCGCGAGGAAATCGTCAGCAAACCGATCACGGTGCGCAGTACCCGGGAAGCCCGGGCAGTCTATGAAACCAACAAGGCTCTAGTTGACGCAGACGGACATTTCAGCTGCGAGACCAAGCTTCTGCACAAGAACCTCCGGTCCGTCCCCGTCGTCCTTCATATGAAACTCGTCGAGCTCGACGGCGAGGTCATGCTGCTCAATGAGCTGCATGACCTCAGCGAGTACAAGCGAACCGAGGAGCAACTGGAATTGTCCCGCCAGAGCCTGAATGAAATGTTGTCCCTCATCGAGAAGGAAAAGGCCAGTATTGTCGGTAACATCCAGGGCAATCTGGGGCGGGTGGTGTTCCCGCTGATGGACCAGTTGCGGGTTTCGCTGCCGGATTCGCAGAAAGAGATTCTGGACCTGATGGCCAGAAGGATTGATGACATTTGCCGTGAGGTCGGATTCTCGGCCAAAGGGGCCCAACTGGGACTGAACCTGACTAGGCGCCAGGCTCTGGTCTGCGAAATGATCCGCGACGGGCTGACCAGCAAGGAGATCGCCAGCGCACTGAACTGCTCGCCGAGTACGGTCAACAACCACCGCAACGCGATCCGCAAGAAACTGAATCTGTCCGGTGTGAAGGGCAACCTTCAGGATTTTCTGAACAGTTAGAACCATGGGTTGTGCTTCTGCGATCGTGCCCGGTCCACTGCCGCCAGGACAGTACTGCTGTTCATGCCGCCGATGCAGCCGCACGTCCGGCCGGCAGGTGCCGATACGACAGTGTCCAGGGCGGACCGTGTCGGCTGGAAACCCGCAAGTACCAGTTTGGCCCTGCCACCCCGATTGGCAGAATATCAGCGCACCAGGGCCATGCGCCGACTGACGACAAGTTCGCCGGCACGCAGGCGAGCAAAGTACACGCCACTGGGCACCGCCCGGCCCTGCGCATCCAGTCCCTGCCACTTGAATTCGTGGCGGCCGGAGCCGAGGCCCCTGTCCGCAAGTTCCACTATGTGTCGTCCGGCCAGATCGAATATGTCCAGTGTGACATGAAGGTTCGCTCCAAGTTCAAAGGACAATGTCGTCATGGGGTTGAACGGATTGGGCCAGATCCCCATTTGCAGCGCATCATGCCTGGGGGCTTCGCGCTCGGGAACCGCCGTCAGGGCCTGACAGGCCTGAGGCATCAGCAGCACATCCTGGTCGTTCGACAACAATAGATGCGAGCTGTTGAGAGCCAGAAAGGCACTGTTGTATAGCGTGGGTTTCGACCCGGTGATTCGGGGCGTGCTCGGGTCGCTGACATCAAGGACGAACATGCCCGTGCCTTCGATTGTAAGGTAAAGGTCCGGTCCGGCGACAACGAGACTGCGGATGATGTGCGTGTCATCGCTCGACCAGGGGAATCCCGCAGTCCCCAACAGTATCGGCGACGCCATATCGGCGACATCAATCACATACAACTTGTTCTTGCCGGCGACGTAGACCAGGTCGCCGTCCGCCGCTATTCGTTGCGGTGTCTGGGAAATGTCGAGCGAACCCTGCTGAACCGGATTGTCGGGGTCGGTGACGTCCAGGAGATATAGTTGGGAACCGTTGATGATGAACAGGCGGGTGTCCAGGGCGAATGTACCGCGCGGTGCACCAGGTACGGAAATCGCCGCGGAAATTGCGGGGAAGCTGGGGTTGCTCAGGTTCACCGGAATGATTCCCAGCGCACCGGCGGATAAATAGGCCTGATTGCCTGCACTGGACACATCGGTGACCGGTTCGGACATGAGGATCCTGCCGACGTAGTGCGGATTGCTCAAGGTGCTCCAATCGTACATGAGAACACCGTTGGTCGTATCGGGAACGCAAAGGATCTGTCCACAGAGCGTCATGCCGTACAGGTTGTTCCCGCTGCTCTCGGTGGAAATATCAAGATTCGTGAGTTCGACTATGTTGCTGGGATCCACCAGGTCGTAGAACCGGATATCGTTGCTGTTCCGGTAGGTCAGCACCGCCAGATAATCGTTCCTGACCACCATCCCGGCCACATCGTCCGAATTCGGGCGACCAATGTAGCCCAGGGACTGGGCCGAGGGCCCGCTACGGGGCAGAAAGACCTGAAGACCGGACCAGATGCTGGTCGTATAAACCACGTCCTGGACCGTGACGACCTTGACTCCGCCGAGGGGGCCGGCCGCCAACTTCTGCGGGCCGAATGTGCCATTGGGCATGACGTCGTGCTGGATAAGATCGCCTTCCGGAGAGGTACAGAAAACGGATGTGCCATCGAAGGCGACGTCGTAACCCGGCGTTGCTATCTCATCCACCTGGACTGGATTCAGGGGTTGGCTGATATCGAATGCGGTAAGGGTGAAGCCGTCGCACAACACGGCGTAGTTCCCATTGACGTCGATCCCGGTATACGCTCCCGAACCGAGGTTGTCCTGGACCTTGATCAAGTTTGCCGGGTCATGCAGTGACCAGATCGTCAGTCCCTGGGAATCGGTGGCCACATAGCAGTAGTTGCCTTTGATCTTCAGGTCATAGCCGACGTCCATCAGGAACTCGGCGTCCAATTCCACCGGGTTGGCCGGATCACTGATATCAATCGTGCGCAAACGGGCGGTGTAGTTGTCGGATGTGGCCACCACAACCACACTGTCCTTCATCGCAACGGAGAAAACTCTGTCCATTCCAAACTGAATGTCGCCCAGGAAGACGATGGCCGTCGGATCGGACGTATCGTAGAGCATCAGGTAGGTGTAGACGCCGACGGCCGCCACGGCGCTGTCGGCAGCCACAAAGGCACTTTCATTCCCGGTGGGTGTCCCGTCGGGCAGAACCAGGTCCAGGCTGCCCAGGATTACCGGCGCCAGCGGGTCGGCAGTGTCCAGGATGGACAGATGCGCTGCCACGGGCCCGGTGGCAGAGGCGTAGTAGCCGGCGGTCGTGAAGAGAAGGTCGCCGAACAGAAACAGGTCGTTGGCCGCTGCCTTCTTGACCGTCTGGTTCCAGACGGGACCCTGGGCATAGTCCCAGCAACCGGTCTGAGCGATGGCCACTGCGGGCTGCGATGCCGCGCCCAGGCAAAGGAGCAGTGAGACCGCGAGGCAGGGGATTGGGTGCCCGGCAAGGTGGCGTGACATTGGCAACTCCCGAGAGTGTTAAGTGATTGACAATATGATGGATCGACAGGTAATTATACTATATCTGTCGTGTTTTGCAATCTGCGTTTGGTTGTGCCTTGGAAAATGTTTCTCAACTGGGTTCATCGGCCAGGAGAAGGTGGGAGTTGAAAGAGTCGCTTGTGTTTGTTCCAATTGTTCGTGCGAGGTAGCCATGTTGCCGGAATCACATTTCTAAGAGGACTACAACAGGTTGTCCAGGGTCCTGCCACTCCTGTCGTGGCTGGTCTTGGCCCTTCCGAACCTGGCTGGTGCCGACGAATACGCCACCTGTCGCGACAAGCGCCGCCACGTGTGGGGCGTGCCCAGGCCGGGCGTTGGCAACTGCAATATTTGCCACATGGTGCACAGTTTGCAGGACGGGGTATTGGTAGATCCGGACCATCCGGGGGCAACGAGTTCCTGCCGGTGCCCGAGACGCCGAGCGATGTCTGCCTGAACCGCCACGGGGATTCTCACGACGGAAACGGCAGGTTCATTCACGAGTCCGGCATGGCCGTCGGGCCCACGCCATGAGCGCGCCGTCGGCCGGCGGCCCCTGTGCAACAAGCGTCACGCCAAGGATGAATTAAGCAACGTGCCCTGATCGCTACCGGTCCAGCACGATACGATATCGGGCTTCCCCGCTGCGCAATCGATCCAACGCCTCATTGACCTCAGCCAGCGGAAAGCTCTCGATGACCGGCCGGATCCCATGCCGCGCCGCGAACTCCAGCATCTGGGCGATCACGACCGGGCTGCCCACGGGTGAGCCCGAGACCGACTTCTGGCCGCCAATCAAGCCGAACGCCCCGATATCCAGAGGTTCCAGCGTGGCGCCCACGAAGTGCAACCGCCCGCGCGGCCGCAGGGTGCTCAGGTAGACATTCCAGTCCAGTTTCACGTTCACCGTCGAGATCACCAGGTCCAGGCTGCCGGCGGCAGCGGCCACGGCCTTGGGGTCACGCGAGTTGATGGCGTGGTGGGCGCCCATTGCCAGCACCTCGTCACGCTTGCTGTCGCTGGATGTGAACGCGGTCACTTCGCAGCCCCAGGCCTTCAGGAACAGCACCGCCATGTGCCCCAGCCCACCGATGCCGATCACGCCCACGCGGGCGTTCGGGCTGATGTCGTACTGCACCAGGGGATTAAAAACAGTTATCCCGCCGCAGAACAGGGGGCCGGCGCTGCGGGCGTCCACGCCAGCGGGCAACTTGACCACACTGACGGCCTGGGCGCGCACCTGCTTGGCAAAGCCGCCGTGGCGGCCGACGATCGTGCTGCTGGAATCAGCACACATGTTGTGGTCACCGCTCAGGCAGGTCGGGCAGGTCAGGCAGTAGCCGGCGTGCCAGCCCAGCCCGACCCGGTCGCCGACCTGCAGGTGGGTCACGTCGGCACCCGCCTGGCAGATCGTGCCGATCACCTCGTGACCCGCCACCAACGGGTATTGGGACATGCCCCAGGCATTATCCAGCATGCTCAGGTCACTGTGGCAGATGCCGCAGTGTTCGACTTCTATCTCCACCTCGCCAGCGCCCAGTTCGCCCGGGTCGTAGCTGAAGGGTTCCAGTTTTCCACCGGGCTCAAGGGCGGCGTAGGCATTTATCATGTCATCACTTTCAGTTCAGGTCGCATTAACGGTATCCCGCCGCGTGCACTTGATCCACGTTCTTGAACGGTGCCGCGGGCTTCAAGTACTTAGCGAGGAACTTGTAGACCCGCAACCTGATCTCCTGTGCCTGCCGTGTGTCGAGGCGGTCAAAACTGTGGCCGCCGGGCACATCCTGAAAGATTTCATATTCGAATTCCTTGTCCTCGGCCTTCAAGGCCTGGATCAGGTGCTCGACCTCCAGCACATTGACATCCTCGTCATTGGTGTTGGTGAAGACCAGCAGTGGCGTCTGCAGCTTGGCGGCGTTCCAGGCGGGGGAGCGGCGCTTGTACTCGGGGATGTTCTCGTATACATCCTGTCCGATGTGGAAGTCGGCCCGGTACAGATCGCGGTACTCATCATCCAGGTAGCCCAGGCGGGCGATCAGGTCGCTGACCGGCACGCCGGCGTAGGCGCAGGCATAGTCGTCCGGGCGCTCGAAAATGTTCATCAGGCTGATCAGCCCACCGTGACTCCAGCCGATCATGCCGACGCGGTTCTTGTCCACGAAGCCGTAATTCTCCAGCACGTACTTGCGGCAGGCATCGGTGTCCTCGACTTCCAATCCGCCGTAGTCGATGCTCTCGTAGGTGCCGCGGCCGTAGCCGGTGCTGCCGCGATACTCGGGCGCGACCACGACGTAGCCCTGGGCCAGCATCTCGCGCACGACGTGGGTGTAATAGGTCGAGAAATCGCTGTGCACGCCACCGTGCGGAAAGACCAGCAGCGGAGCCGAGGCTTTGCGGTCCAACTGCCGCGGGATGAACACATAGGCCCAGAACTTGACCGGATTGCCGGCGCCGATGGCGGTTTCCGACTCTTCCTTCCACTTGGGCGGTCCCCACAGGCGCACCTTGTCGATGTCCGCCACATCACCCACGCGGTCGAACCACAGGCCGTCGTCGACGCGTTTTTCCAGGGCGTCCAGGCGGTGGTTCAGGCTTTCGAAGGCGTGCAGGATCTGGTCCAGTTTGGCGTCGGTGTCGGTCACGGGCTCGGCGGCCCAGACCGGCAACGCGGTCACAAGCATGATCAGAAGCAGGTAGCGCATGGGGGACTCCTCGGGTTGAAAGTGCTCTGCCAGATTGAACCGGACGGCGCGCAAATGCAAGTCACGGGTATGGTTTTGATCTTTTTTGCCGCGGCCCCTTGACTCTCTAGCGTGGTATAGGGCGTATGTTGTTGCCAAGCGAAAGAACCAGTACCGGGCGCGGTGAAAAGGAGAACCAGCCATGACGACGACAAAGATCAGCGATGACAGCCGAGGCACCGGCAGCGCCGCCCGCCGGTTTCAATGGCGTGGTGTGCTGGCGGTCCTGCCCGGCTTCGGCGCTTCGCTGTTGCCGGTCGGGCTCTGTCCGGCCTGCTGGCCGGCCTACGCCGGCGTGCTCGGTGCGCTTGGCCTCGGCTCTCTGCTGAAGGCGGCTTACCTGTTGCCGGTGACCGCGCTGTTTTTCGGTGCGGCTCTGTTTGGTCTCGCCTACCGGGCGCGGCACCGTCATGGCTACAGGCCGTTGGCGGTCGGTACGCTCGGCGCGGTCGTGGCCCTGGTCGGCAAGTTCTGGCTGGGCAACAATCTCGTCTTGTATCCGGGGTTGGCCTTGTTGGTGGTTGCCTCGGTGTGGAACAGCTGGCCCCGTAAGACGGGCACTCCCGGTCCCTGCGCCGAATGCGCTCCGCAGGATCTGGAGCCCTTGAACCTGAGTGCAAACGATGGAGGCAATTGAAATGGCGAACAAACGAAGCGTGGAGATATTCAGTGCCGGCTGTGGCGTGTGTCAGGATACGGTGGCCCTGGTGGAAAGGATCGCCTGCCCGTCCTGCGAGGTGACGGTGCTGGACATGAACGACGACGCGGTGGCGCAGCGGGCCCGCAGCCTGGGTGTGGCGTCGGTGCCGGCAGTGGCCGTGGACGGGAAACTGGCGGGATGTTGCACCGGCCGGGGACCCGATGAAGCTGCCCTGCGCAGCGCCGGGATCGGCCAGGGCTGAGACGGGCGCTGGCGGCGATCCGTCATCCCGGCTCAGTCGCCGCCGAACCGTCGCTCGACAAAGACCGGACCGTGCCGGTCGGCGAGGAATTCCACCACCTCGCCGACCACGGCGCGGGGAGCGGCCAGCAGGCCGTTCTGCTGAAAATCCACGAATGTCTCATGGGAAGGAAAGTCCGCCGGATCGGTGTTGCGCGCCGCTTCCTGCATCGCGGTTTCCACCACACCCGGCTCGTAGCTGAAGATCCGGGCGTCGCGCGTCTGCTGGGCGAACTCCGCCGCCAACGACTGCCCGGCCAACCGCAATGCCGCCTTGCTGGCGCAGTAGTCGGCCAGACCCGGGAGGCCCACGGTCGCCGCCCCGGAGGAGATGTTGACGATGCGCAACGGCGTCGCCGGTGCCACCACCCGGGCCATGAAGCCCATCAGAAAGATCGGGGCTACGGCATTGACAGCCATGACAGCGGCCAACTCGGACGGAGGAATGTCCGGCAGCGCGCGCAAACTGCCCAGCCGGGCGGCGTTGTTGATCAGGGCAACGGTGTTCCATTCGGTCCCGGCCATGCGTGGGGTCAGCCGGCTGGCTGCAAAGCTGCCCAGGGCCGGCACATCGCCCAGATCAACCCGCAGGTGGGTATAGCGGTCGCTGTCGAAATCGGCCGCCCGCCGCGCCAGGCCGATTACGGTCCAGCCCGCACTCAGCAACGCCTCGGTCAGCGCCGCGCCAATGCCCGCTGAGGTGCCCGTAACTACAGCCAGCCGCTTACCGTCCATTAGAAACGATTCCACAGCATCTGGTTGGTCACCTCGTGGTGGAACATGATCTCCGCGCGCTTGATGCGGTCGCCCAACTCGTGGGGACAGCGATGAGCGCTCATTTTCTTCAGCTCCAGATACTTGCTGTGGGAGTCTTCGCCCAGCACTTCACGCACCCAGGAGCTGCGCCGGTAGCTGCCCATGGCGTCGTAGATGTTGCCGGGCAACAGGCGTTTGCGGATCCGCTTGGGCTTGGGCGCGTCGGCGGCCGGCAGGGGACCTTCCAGGCCGGTTCGCAGCAGGGCGTAGATCAGCAGATAGGGGTTGGAATCGGGGCCCACCGACCGCACTTCGATGCGCTGGCCTTTGCGGCCCGCCAGGGGGATGCGCACCATGCTGCTGCGGTCGGTCGCGCTGGCGGCGATCTCGTTGGGAGCTTCGTAGTTGGGGTCCAGGCGGCGGTAGGCGTTGACGCTGGCGTTCAGCAGCAGGCACATCTCCTCGGCCGAGTGCAGCAGCCGCTTGGTGAAATCCAGGCCGGTGGCGGACATGTGGTTCGGGCCGGCCTCGTCGTAGAACAGGTTCTCGCCGTTGCGGGCGAGGCTCATGTTGGTGTGCATCCCGCTGCCGTTGATCCCGGTCACGGGCTTGGGCAGGAAGCTGGCGGTCATATCCATGGAATGGGCGACCTGCCGGCAGAGCAGCTTGTAGAGCTGGATGCGGTCCGCGGCGATCAGGGCGCCGGCGTACTTGAAGTTCATTTCGAACTGGCTGGGGCCGACTTCCGGATGGTCCTTCTCGTTCTCGAAGCCCATGGCGCGCTGCACTTCGGCCGCCGAGTCGATGAACTGGCGCAGGCGCGACTGGGGCAGGCTGTTGTAGTAGCCGCCGGTGCTGACCAGATCGAAGTTGCCGGTCTTGTAGTAGTGGCGTTCGACGTCCCGGCCATTGAAGATGAAGCCTTCGATCTCGGCCGAGACGTTGGCCACCAGGCCGTCGTTCCGGTAGAGGTCACGGGTGTACTCCATCAGGCGGCCGCGAAAATCCGAGATGTAGGGTCGCCCCGCCTGGTCGAGGACCGAGGCGAAGACCAGCACCTTGCCCGGACCGAATACGTCCGAAGGCATCCAGTAGAAGGCCCGCCAGTCGATGCCCAGCCGCAGGTCGCTTTCGGCGATGCGCGTGAAACCCCGGATTGACGACCCGTCGAACGTGAGCTGATCGGTGCCCAGCAGGTATTTCTTGTCGTAGTCCAGCATGTGCAGCCGGCCTTCGAGGTCCGAAAAGGCCACGGTAACGGCCTTGATCCGCTTCTCGCCCTCGAGGTATTCACGGCGTTCCTTCTCGACCTTGTCCATGGGAGTCCAGTTCTCCTGGTGGGCCTTGGACTCGAGGTTCAGTTCTTCCAGGCGGTCGTAGGGAATCTCCAGGAACTCGCGCAACGGGGTATTGGTCGGATGCATCGGGAGCCTCGCTTGGCAGGGTGGATGAGTCGTACTTGCGTCTATTATACAGTGTTTAAGACTATCGGCAAGTAAAATAAGCTAAAAGTGTTAATATTGTGCGCAATGGACCCAGATGTTTCGTGTTGTGGCGCAAGAGGGATCACGCCGAACCCGAGTAGCCAGTTGTTTACGGCCCGGCCGGATGTCTCTATGATCAAGTCCACACTGGAAGCGAAAGAGAGGCGCACCATGCTCAAGCGGATACTCATGACAGCCTGGCTCTGCGGAGCGCTGATCACGGCGGCCGCCCTGGCCGGCGAACCAGCCCCCGACGTGGCGCAGGCCCGGGCGCTGGTGCAGGAATTCGGCACCGGCCTGAAGAGCAAACTGAAGACGGCCATGAAAGAGGGCGGGCCCCTGGCCGCGATCGAGGTCTGCCACCTTGAGGCGCCCCTGGTGGCCGCCGCTGTTGGTGCGGACACGGGCTGGGAGGTCGGCCGCACCAGCCTGAAGCTGCGCAATCCGGACAACGCCCCGGATGCCTGGGAGACCGCCGTGCTGAAAGCTTTCGCCGAGCGCCGGGCCGCCGGCGAGGACGGCAAGACACTGGAATTCTTCGAAGTCGTGACGCAGGACGGGCAGTCGACACTGCGCTACATGAAGGCGATTCCCCTGGGCGGCGTGTGCCTGAAGTGCCATGGCCGACAAGTGAGTGCCGAAGTCAGGCAAAAAATCGGCGAGTACTATCCGGAGGACGCGGCCACGGGCTACGGGCCGGGAGAGATTCGCGGGGCGTTCACGCTGCGGAAGAAAATCTAGCGGGAGGGCCGACGCGGTCGGCCCTCCGCACGGTCGGCAGGACTACCAGACCTTCACGCGCTCTTCGGGCGGCAGGTACATCTTGTCGCCCTCCTTCACGTCAAAGGTCTCGTAGAACTCGGGCATGTTGGCCAGGGTGCCCAGCACCCGGAACCGCGGCGGGCTGTGGGGGTCGGTGGCCACGCGGTTGCGCATGGCCGCTTCCCGCGCCTTGGCGCGCCAGACCTGGCCGTAGCCCAGGAAGAAGCGCTGGTCGCCGGTCATGCCGTCGATCACCGGCGCTTCCTGGCCGTCCAGCGAGTTGTGGTAGGCTCGCCAGGCAATGGTCACGCCGGCCAGGTCGCCGATGTTCTCACCGAGCGTGAGCTCGCCGTTGATGTTCAGGTCTTCGAACACCTTGTAGGAGGCGAACTGGGCCACCAGTTTCTCGGTGCGCTGCTTGAACTCGGCCAGATCATTCTCGGTCCACCAGTTGCGCAGGTTCCCGTCACCGTCGTAGCGCGAACCCTGGTCGTCGAAGCCGTGGCCCATCTCGTGGCCGATGACCGCCCCGATGGCCCCGTAGTTCACCGCGTCGTCGGCCGCGAGGTTGAAGAACGGCGGCTGCAGGATGGCGGCCGGAAAGACGATCTCGTTGCGCGTCGGGCTGTAGTAGGCGTTGACCGTTTGCGGCGTCATGCCCCATTCCCAGTCGCGGATCGGGCCGCCCAGTTTTTCGCGGCTTTGCTGCCACTGGAACGCGCTGGCCCGCATCAGGTTGCCCACCAGGTCGCCCGCGCGGATTTCCAGGTTGCTGTAATCCTTCCAGATATCCGGATAGCCGACCTTGGGCGTGAAACGGGCCAGCTTTTCCAGCGACGCCCGGCGCGTCTCGGGGCTCATCCACTCCAGGTTGGTGATGGCGTCGCCGTAGGCCCCGCGCAGGTTTTCCACCAACTGGACCATGCGCTCCTTGGCCTCGGGCGTGAAGTGTTTCTTGACGTAGACTTTGCCGATGACCTCGCCGAGGCTGCCGTTGACCGTGTCCACACCGCGCTTCCACCGCGGCTGCTGCTCGTCCTGCCCGTTGAGGGTCCGGCTGTAGAATGCGAAGTTCTGCCGCTCGAACTCGGGGCTCAGGTTGTCGGCGAACCGGTTCAGCAGATTCCATTTCAGGTAGGTCTTCCAGTCGGCCAGCGAGGTTGTGTTGAAGATGGCGTTGAAGCCCTGGATGTAACTCGGCTGCGCGATGATCAGGTCCTGGACCTCGTCCAGCCCCGCTGCGTGCAGGTACGCGTCCCACTTCAGCCCGAGGCCCAGCTCACCCAGGTCGCTGACGGCATACTTGTTGTACCGTTTCTCGCTGTCGCGGTTGGCGACGTTGGTCCAGTGGTTCCTGGCCAGGCTCGTTTCCAGGGCCATCACCATGGCGGCCGATCCCGTCGGATCCGGCCAGCCGGCCAGGCTGAACATGCGGGTGATGTGGTCGACGTAGGCGGCCCGCAGGTCGAGCGAGCGGGGGTCATCCCGGAAGTAGTAGTCCCGATCCGGCAGACCGAGACCGGATTGCCACAGGTGCACCGCGTAACGCGTGGCGTCCTTGGCGTCGACGGTCACGAAGGCGGCGAAGGGGCCGCCCGCGCCGATCTCGCGCGAGTGGGCCAGGTAGGCTGACAGGTCGTGCTTGTCGAGCAGGGCGTCGATGGCGTCGAGCTCGGTCTTGAGCGGCGCGAGTCCGGCCTGCGCCACTGCAACCGTATCCATGAACGAGTTGTAGAGGTCGGCGACCTTCTGTTCATCACTGCCTGGCTGGATGTCGGTCTGGGCGGCCAGATCCTGGATGATCACCAGCACATCCTGCCGGGCTTTCTCGCGCAGATCCCGGAAACCGCCGGCGCTGGTCTGGTCGGCCGGGATTTCGGTTTCCTTCAGCCAGGTGCCGTTGACGTACTCGAAGAAATCGTCCTGGGGCCGCACCGACTTGTCCATGTTGGACTGGTCGATACCGCTGACCAGGGTCTCGGTGCGGGTTGCACCGGAGTCGTTTGAGCCGCCGCTGCAGCCCGCCAGCAGGGCGACGCAGCACAGCAGCCAGAGTGTCTTTTCCATACCAAACCTCTTCGTTGTTCTGTAGTGTCGGACAAACCCGTTGTGGGGCAACGGGTTGAACAATATTGGGTCAAGGTGGGTCGGGTGGGATCTACCGCAGCCTTTTTCAAAAAGTAATGCGGATTCGTGCCGTGAATGTTGCCAAAAATCTGACCGGGGAGATTCTACTGCACCATCACCTGGAATTTCAGCGAAAAACTGCTGGGCCCGGAAATATCCCGGCCCAGAAAAATACCGCGGGGGCGGATGCGGATGTGCGTGACCGCTGGATCGTACCCCAGGGCGTCGGGCACCGGTCGGTAGCTGAAACTGGCGCCGCCGTCATTGGAGAAGGCGATCAGGCGCCGGCGCAGCCGCAGGCCACTGCTGACCGGGCCGTCGACGAACAGGACCGCCCCGGTCGTCGAGCCGGGGAATGTGTTCACGTACAGAGCCGTGTTGGCGGGCACCGGATTGATGACTTCGACCGTGTTGCGGTCGACCGTGCCGGCCCTGATGTTGCTGGTCGTCACCGTGCAAACCAGGGTCGCGCCGGGAATCGCCTTGGGGTTGGCCGCGCCGTTGATCGGGTCGGCCACCGTTTCGGTGAAACTGGCCGAGGTGAGTTCGGCGTCGGGCAGCACGACATTCAGGGCCATGGTGCCGGTATCATTGGCCGGATTGAAGTCGAAGGAACCGCCGCTGACGCTGACCAGCAGGTCGGGTGATCCGACGGCGCCGGGATCCGGCTGCACGGTGAATTCCAGGGGCAGGCTCTGGCCGGCCAGGACCGGCCCCGGTCGGCTCCAGGTGATGACAGGCAGGGCGCCGGTGTTCACGGTCCAGCCGCTGCCGGTCGTGCCGGTGTAGGCCAGGCCGGCGGGCAGGGTCACCGTCAGGCTGACCGGCAGGGGCTCGTCGCTGGGGCCGTTGTTGACCAGGGTCAGCGCGATCCGGCCGGGTTCCAATACGAACAGGGGATCGTCCGGGGCCGCGGTGAAGGCCAGGTCGGTCAGGGGCGTGTTGGTCACCGAAATGACTTCGGCCGACAGCAGCACCAGGTCCCGCCCCGAGCGGTAGACGGTCGTGGCCTGGATGTCGCCGGCGTTCAGGTAGGGCGTGACGTCGTAGATATCCAGATCCACGCCCCACTGGTCGCTCAGCCCGGCGGTGTTGACCGTGGAATTGAACTGGTTGTTGACCGGATTCAGGGGGTCCAGCAGGGCGTTGCCGTTGAAGGTCAGCCCCTCGGTATAGCCATTGAGGCTGCCGCTGTTCTCGGCGTCGCCTTCCCAGGTCAGGTGCCCCACCTTGCCGTTGATGTCGCTGGCGGCGATCTCGAAATCGGTGGCCGTCACGGCGATCTGGCCGCCGCGGTAGTACTGGAAGCCGTCGAAGATGTTGACCACGCGGTTCGATTCGTCCGGATGCTCGTAGACCACGATCAGCGACCAGCCGGCCAGCACCGCCTGCACGTTGCAGTGGGGCCAGGCCGTGTTGACGTCCAGATTGCCGAAAGTGTAGAGTCCGTTGCCCTTGGCTGCGACCAGGGCGGTCACGTCGGCCATGCCGCTGAAGAAATCGTAACGGCTGAAGCCCAGGCTGAAGACCTCGGTGAACTGGCGATCGGCCGTGACCGCGGCCCCGTCGAGGGTCACGTCCCAGTCCGGCGTGCGTTGGGTCGACAGGAACTGATCGGACCAGGAGCCGGCCCAGTACAAGTAGGCGGCCCGGACCGTGGCGCCGGCCGGCAGGTCGGTCAAGGCCGCGGTGTCGTAGTTGTCCACGGCACAGGCGTCGGTCAGGTTCGAGCCGCGGCGCAGCGAGCCGGCGGTGCCGACGAAGTTCACGTGGCCGGCGTGGGTGGCGTGCAGGCTGATCGGCGTGCCGGCGCGGACGCTGCCGGGCAGCAGCAGCCAGCCGCTGAGCAGCAGCGGGATCAGGCCACGAAGGCGCCGGTAGTCCGGCTGATGTCTAGCGCAGCATCTCATGGGTCGTTTCCTGGTTGAGCCGGACCCGGAACCGCAGATACGGTCCCTGGGCCGTGTAGTCCACCGCCGAGAAATCGCGGTCGCGATAACCGGTGAAGTTGTAGCCGAGACTGAGCCAGATATCCTCGAGCAGTTTGTAGCCGCCGCTCAGTCCGGCGCTGTAGTCGACGATGCCCGTGCGCCAGGCGTGCCGCCCGGCGGCGCGGGCGCCGATATCCCAGTGGCTGCCCAGGAAGTGACGCCACTCCAGGCCCAGCTGGTCGGTCGTGCTTTCGTAACGGCGGCCGGCGATCGTGTCGCGGCCATAGCGCACTCCGATCAGGGTGGAAAGCTGGTCCCGCTCGCCGAACATGCGCAGCAGGTTCAGGTTGTTCACCACGCGCCAGCTGGACAGGGCCGTCAGGTCGCCGGTCTGGTCCTCGGCCCGCCACGACAGGCGGTGCAGAATCGTCCATGGGTTATCATCCGGCCGCCACGACAGGCCGACGCTCACATCGGACAGATAGTGGTGCCCGGCCAGGCGGTAGTCCGTGCGCACCAGTCGCAAGCTGGCCAGCAGGCCGGTCTGCGTGCCTGGTTCGACGTGCACGCCGCCGCTCAGGCCCCATTTTTCGGACTCGGTGCTGGTGCGGTATTCCAGGCGCTGGTCCACCAGCCACAGGCCGCCGCGGTAGGTGAAGCCGAAGGTGCCGGCGGTGAAGTCGCTGTCGATCGTCGGTGCGGCAACAGTCGAGTCTGACGGTGCGCCGCTGCTGCGGCCGTGGTCCAGTCCGCCGTCCAGATACCAGTGGTCGTTAAGGCGCAGGCTCTGCTTCAGGCCCAGATTGGCAAAGACGCGGCGGTCGCTTTCGCGGCTGCGCCGCTCGGCCGAAGAAACCAGCCGCGCCCCGTGCCAGGGCACCGATTCGACGCCCAACCGGGTGCGGTGAGTGGCCGGCCCGCCGCCATCGACCAGTTCCTGGGCCAGAAACAGCTTCTGGTTGCGCACGACTTCGTACTCCAGGGCGGCTGTCGTGCGGGTCGGGAAGTCGGCAATGTCATCCTGGCCGGCGATGGCCTGCTCGCGCCCCAGCCGGATGCGGCCGCGGCCCTCGAGCACTTTCACCGAGGCGTCGGCTGTCAATTGGCGGGCTTGCTGCAAGGTACCGTCGCTCTGCTCGTCGTTGGCTGCGCGCAGGCCCAGCCCGGCGGTGAACACACGGCTGTTGTGGTTCACCTTCATCTCGCCGAACTGGCGCTCGGCGGTGCTGACCAGATCGCGCTGGGCAAACACGGTGGCGTCCAGCCGCCAGGCTTCGTGGGGCTGCCAACGGGCGTCGGCGCCGTATTTGCGTGCACCCGACTCGCTGGCGTTCTGGTGGCCGAGGCCGAATCCGGCCTGTTGGTCGCGGTAGTACAGCCGGCCGATCAATGGCCCGGCGCGCTGGCTGAGTTCGCCGAACCAGGCATCCCGTCGGCCGGTGCCGCGAATATCGCTGCCGGCATACTCGGCCTTCAAGCGCAGCGACTGAGTCAAGTCCCAGCGGGTGTCCACACCGGCCAGAACATCGGCCTGGCCACCCTGGGTGCCTTCCCGGATGCCGGTCACGCCGACCTCGACCGGGCCGGCGCCGGGTCGCCAGGAGCCGCGCCCGCCGACGGTGACTTCGGCGCTGCTGGCGGTCTCGGTCTCGTACTCGGCAATGATCCAGATCGGGTTGAAATTCTCGTCCTGGCTGGGGATCGGTTCCTTGAAGAACAGGGTGCCGTCCAGGTCGTCCAGGGTGTAGTCGACCGAGCGGGTCAGGTGCCGCTCGCTGATAATGATCTCGCTGCGATAGCGGTCCCGCACCTGCAGGATAATCTTCTCGGACTGGGGGATCAGCCGGCCCGCGGTCAGGCGGTACAGCCCAGAGGTGCCGTCGCCCCGGATCTCGTCCCGCCGGAAATTCTGCCGGTTCTCGCTGGCAAAGACGTCGAACCCCAGCTGCGCGCCTCGCCGACTGCTGCGCAGACCGGTCAGCGCCCGGTTGTAGCGCCCCAGTTCGGTCACCGTCAGGCCCGAGTTGAAATCGCCGTACAGGGCGTAGAACTGAGCCCGCTCGAGCCGGATGTACAGGTGGTCACTGGTCGGCGCGTCGTGCTTCTGGACCACCGCGTCGCCGTACACCGTGTAGTACGCGTCGGGGTCCACCACGCCGAACAGGCCCGGCACCGGCCGCCGTTCCGGGTCGGTGCTGTCGTAGGCCAAAGTCAGCAGCCACTTGCCTTTCAGGCGGCCCTTGGCAAAGAAGGCCAGGCGCCCGTCGGCATAGAAATCCTCGTTCCGGTCGGCAGCCGCCAGCTGTTCAAGATTGCCGCTGACCGTGTTGTAGCCCACGGTCCCGGACACGACCCCGGCCAGGATCCAGTCACGGGCCGCGGGCTGCAGCCAGGCCCGCAGTTCCTCTTCATGGTCGAGCAACCCCAGGTTGAGCACCGCTTCGCCCGAACTCGTGGTCGGAGCCAGGGTCAGCAGGGCCACGCCGTCGGGCCCGATGGTGTAGGTGGGGATCTTCTCCTGCAGCTCTGTGATGGTCTCGCGCTGGGCCTGGCCCTTCTCGCGCCAGGCTTCGTGCGGGGGCGCCACGGTGAACTTGCCGACCACCTCGCGGCGCGCCGGATAGCCCATCGAGTCGGTCAGGCGCACCGCAATGACGGGCTTCGTCTTGCCGTCGGCCACCAGCCGGGATCGTTCGGGCACCAGCTGGACAAAGACCGGCGGACCGGAGTAGTGGATCCTGCGCTCCAGGTGGCGGACCAGCCTGCCGCGGGTATCGACGATGTCCACGGCCAGCAGGTTGTCGCCGTCGGTGAGGTCCAGTCCGGTCCAGGTGCTGACGGCGATCCGGCCGTCCGGCCCGACGATCCGGCCCGCGAAATTCAGGCGCCCGGCGGCCTTGCCGTTCAGGAACAGGCGCAGGCTGTCGCTGCCGGCGTGCTGCACCGCGAGCTTGATGGACGGCAGATGGGGCAGGTGTCCGTGCGGCGGCCAGAGGATGCGCTCACCGGCGCTGGCGCTGGCCAGCCAGGCCTCGTCATAGCTCGGCATCGTGGCCGCGGGCTGGACGGTGCCACCGGCATCCGGCCAGGCTTCGCCCGGCCGGAAACCCGTGACCGGCCGCCGGGCCTGCTCGTGATCGTGCAACGCCTGGTCCGGCAGCCGGTGCACCACTTTCCGGGTCCACACCTGCAGGGTCACCCGCCGGTTGGCGGCCCGCCCCGCTGCGGTGCGGTTGTCGGCCACCGGTTCCCTGGCGCCCAGGCCGTACATGGCCAGCTGGGCCTCACTCAGGTGCAGCTGCCGGGAAATGTAGTTGCCGACCGCCTCGGCCCGGGCCAGCGAAAGAGCGTGGTTGTCCGTGTACACCGGATGGGCGCCGGGCCGGATGCGCTGGCTGTCCGTGTGCCCGATGACCTTGACCGCCGTGATCTCCAGGTTCGCCAGACCGGCCAGCAGGGTGTCGATCTCCGCCAGATCCGCCGGTCCCAGCTCGGCACTCAAGCTGGCAAAGCGCGGCCGCAGGACCATTTCCGGCTGTTCCTGGCGCAATACCTCGGGCACCAGATTGATCGCGGTGCGCACGACTGCGGACCGCAGGTTGCGCTCGGTCGGGGTGTCGCACACCAGCAGGGTCTTTACCGCCAGGTCAGCGCGGTGCAGCGGTGGGACGACCGTGGCGCCATATTCGATCGTGAGAGCCTGATCGGCCGGCAAGTCACCCAGCCGGTAGACCAGGGTGCCGTCGCCGACCACCGGGTCCGGCACCGGCTGGCCGCCCAGACGCGAAGAACCGGGCGTGTAGGCAATCCCCGCGGGCAGGACCACCGTCAGGCGCAGGTTGCGCAGGGGCACCAGATCCGCGTCGATCCGGACCTGGCCCGTGACCGTCGCACCTTGCAGGGCGGTGTCCACGGCCAGCCCGAGCGTGCCGGCCACCGGCGGCACCCGCTGCAGCCGGAAATCACTGCGCCAGACCGTGCCGCCCTGCAGGTCGACCAGATGGGACCAAGGGTGGGCGCTGTACAGCGTGTCACCGCTGCAGTCGCCCGGCACGTAGTCGGGCGGCAGGCTTTCGCGGTCCAGTTGCACGACGTGGGCGCCGGGCGCGACGCCCGCGATATGGTAGCGCCCCTGGGCGTCCGTCACGGCGAAGGCGCCGCTCTCGAGATAAATGCGCACGCCGGCGATGCCGGTGCCCGAATCGGCTTCACAATCGAAGCCCAGGACCCGACCGAGCAGGGTGTTGCTTGCGCCGAACAGATCGCGCCGCACGTTGACCAGCGCGCTGGCCTCGTTGGAGGTGACGGCGGCCCAGCGGGCGGTCGCCCGGTTGACCGCGTCGCCGGCCGGCGCGCCCGGCACCACGGCCGCCACGTAGCGAAAGGTCACGGTCGCGCCCGCGGCCAGCTCGGCGTGGGCGAAGGTGAGGGTGCGGCCATCGGGCGTGATGACGGGATCGCCCACCGGTTGGCTGTCCAGCAGCGTCGAACCGGCTTCGTAGCGAAAGCCGAGCGGCAGCTTGTCGGTCACCGTCAGGTTCGACGCGTCGTTGTCGGTCGTGTTCTGGACGCGGATTTCGTAGGCGAGAAAGTCGCCGATGGCCACACTGGCCCGCCCGGCCGTCTTGGTCACGAAGAGGTCGGTGTCGACCCGGTCGACCGGCAGGTCCAGCAGGAGCGGCTGGTCCGGCATGGCGAACGGTTCACCGCGGGAGCCGGGTGTCAGCAAAGCGTAGGGGCCGCCGGCGACCGACTGCAGCTGCGCGTCGGTCAGGCGCGACGGCGCGCGGTAGCCCGGCGGCACGTCCAGCTCAAGCCGGTACTGGCCCGCCTGTACGTGCGGGAAACGGAAACCGCCGGGGCCAAATTCATAGATTTGGCCGCCCGTGTCGCTGACCGGCCGGCCGGTCGTGACCGTCGCCGGAAAGGCGGCGCTGCCGTCGACACCCAGCACGACGGCCGGCAGCCCGGTGCTGTTGTCGATGAGGCGAACCGTGACACCGTCGAGGGCCTCGCCGGTGCGGGAATCGAATACGCGGCCCACCGGATCGAAACGAGCGGTGGCCTGGGACTGGTCGGCCGGATCCCGGACGTCGGCGTAGACCAGACTGACAGTCTGGTCCTGGCCCACGCTCAGGCTGCCGTCCTTGGCCTGGGCCACAGCGCCGGTGGTCTGAATGAAGCCGAGAAATTCACCGGTGTCCGGCCCGGTCTCGTACAACCTGAGCAATTCACGATCGCCCAGGCTGTCGTTGCGAATGGTTAACAGGATCGTGTCCCGGCTCACGGCATCCCGGTTCTGATCCGCATCGACCAGGTGCAGAAAAACGGGATCGCCCTGGGCGAAGAGGGTGGTCGAAACCAGCGGGACCGGCTGCGAGATATTGATCGGCGCCCCGCCGACGGGGACTGGCCCGGGCAGGGTCCGGAAAGGACCGCCGGCCTCGCCGCTGACGCTGTATTCGGTGCTGACCACGGGTACGGCGAGGGCTGTCCGCAGGCCGGGCTCGTAACGCATGAAACCCGCTTCGCTGCCGGAACGCGCCGGCACGACGACCAGATTGACGGCATTGCTCAACCGGTTGAGCCCGCTGCGCGAGCCGGCACCGTAGGTGGCGCTGGCGATGTTCGTGATGATCGTGCCCGGCGGCTGCTGGGCGCTGGCCGGCGTGGGAGTGCCGGAGTGGAAAAAGATCAGCGGCACCGCAACCAGGAAACACCGCCGCCACACATGCGGAATCACGGCTCTGAAAAGAGCCGCGATTCCGCAGGAGGCAGTGCGTTTGGTGCCGTTGCGCAACATGTCCGGGGCTACTGGATGATCACCTGGAATGTGCTCAGGGCAGCGCCTGCGGCGGCAATGCTCGGAAACAGGACCCGCATGTGGGTGACCGTCGGGTCGGTGCCGTCACCGCTGTCGACCGGCGTGTAGGCCCAGGTCGTTCCGCCGTCGTTGCTGTATTCCAGCGTGCCGGCCGGGGCCACCGAGTGGCTGCCGACGACGAAGCTGGTGTTGGCCGGCACCGGGTCGACGACCACGATATTGTCGGCGCTCGAGCCGCCGTTGTTGGTCAGATTGACCGTGTAGTTGACGTTGGCGCCGGGGATGTTCTTGGGCCGGGTCACGCCGTTGATCGGGTCGCTCATGACCGCGTGGGTCTTGACGACCTGCAGGTCGGCCGAGGCCACCTCGTAGGTCGAACGGCTGCTGTGGGCGCCGTCGTTGGCACCGTCGGCGCTGCCGGCGGCGTCGGCGAACACGATCTGGACCACCGACGGATCGTCGGCGCTGGCCGCGTCGTCCGCGGCGATGACCGCGCCCTGGGCGGCGGGGGCGCCGCCATTGCTGGTGCGGGCCAGCAGGTCGTAGTTGGCCAGTTCGGCGTTGGCCGCGGTCAGGGGAATATCACTGACGATGAACACGTTCTGCGTGGCGTCAATGGCCAGCTCGTCGATGAACGTCGCGTTGTCGGTGGCCGGCTCGTAGATGCCGTTGCCGTTGACGTCGACGAAGACGTTCACGTTGGTCGCGTCGAAGTCGTCCCCGGCATCGGCCACGGCGGTCAGGGCGTAGTCCTGGACCGTGTTGCCGCTGTTGGTGACGGCATAGCTCAGCACGCGGGCGAGCATGCCGGGCACGACCACGATGTTGGCGGCGTCCAGGGTGGCGACCGAGACATCAACGCGGTTGTCGACCAGAAAGGTCGCCACGTTGCTGTTGATCGTGGCCTGGGGCAGTCCGCCGACCTGATAGTCGACCGTGGCGCTGTTGTTGACCGTGGTGCCCGAGGGCGTGCCGCCGGCCAGGGCGCTGCCGGCCAGGGCCAGCAGAAGTACGGCCGCAGCCAGAGTAGTGATCCTTCGTTTCATCTGTTCTACCTCCTGTGGAAGTTGCTAGAGCAACCGGGTGGTGTAGCTCACCTGACCGGTTTCGCCCGGCGCCAGTGATCTGTGGAATTGCCAACGGATATGGGTGCAGTCCTGGGGCAGGGCCCGACGCGACTGACCTGCACTGTCAGTCACCGTCAGGTCGGACAACGGGCCGAACACATGGCCGCCGTCCACCGAGTAGAGGGTTTCCAGCCCGGCCGGATTGGCGGCCGCGCGACGGAATTCCATGTGCTCGGGAATCGGATTCGTGATGAAAATATCGTCGGCCGGCTCGCTGCCCTGGTTGTCGTAGACGAGGGTGTAGATGACCTCGTCACCGGGCACGACCGTTTCGGCCGGCACCCGCTGCACGGACCGCGTGCCGTCCGGTTGTTCCTGGACGACTTCGACCTCGGCCAGCGCGCGCAGAGCCACGCCGGCCACGGCCGTTTGGGCCGCCGCCAGCGAAACGCCGAGCAGACTGATGAAAATCAGCGTCCGGCGCAGGTTCATAGGGATAGTTGTCACTTGCTTACCTCCTGGGTTATTCAAGGGTCACCTGGAAAGAGATCCGTTGTGTCGGCGTGTCGGCTGTCATGTCTCCGAGGGCAATGGTGACCGCGCCCTCCAATTGGTCGGCCACGTCGCCGGCATCGCTGTCGGCGGCGTCGCTCAGGGGAGTGTCGTTGAGCAGAAGCGTGCCCGGGCGATAGACCGTGCCCGGGGGAATGGGGTCGGTCACGCGCACGTCGTGGGCGATGCCGCTGCCGCTGACCGTGACGGTGATCGTGTAGGTGATGAGGCCGGTCTCGTCGACCTCGTTGCCGGGCAGGGTGCGGCCCGCGGTGTCGGTCACCACGGCGGTCTTGAAGAGGTTGACCTGGACTGCGGCCACTTCCAGGGTGCCGACGGCGTCGGCGAACCCGCCGGCCAGCCCGATGATCGCGTCGGTGCCACCGTCGCCCTGGCCGTAGACCACGGTGCCCGGCACGCCGTAGCCCTCCGCGGAACCGACGGCCAGTTTCAGGTCGCCGCGATCGCCGGTGGCCAGAGCCGGCGGCACGATGCCCACCAGGAAGACCGTCAGCGGCTGGTCCGCGGCCAGTTCGGGATCGTTCACACCCTCGATGTAGATTTCATCCTGCAGGGGGTCGTAGTAGCCGTTGCCGTTGGTGTCCAGATGGATCGCGGGGTTCAGCGGGTCGAAGTCGTCGCCGGCCAGGGCGTTGATGGCCGTCAGCAGAAACGTCTCCTGGCCATTGCCCGTGTTCTGCAGGCGAAAGGTCAGCGCCGCGCCGGTGTCGCCAGCGTACACCGGCACGGCGGCCGCATCCTGCCAGGCCAGCGTGAAGTCCAGGACTTCATTGACCGGCAGGGAGAGCAAGTTGCTCGCCGTGGTCATATTCTGGCCGGCCTGCGTGTACGAGACCATCGCCTGGCTTTGGATCAGCGTACCGGCGGGCGTGCCGACTGCTGCAGCCAGGGATGTTTGCAGGCACGCCATGAGGGTCAAGGCCAACAGCCTTGCCGGGCGTCTCATGCGCGATCACTTCCCCCTCCGGACCGGGCCCCTGGGGGGCCGTCCGGATATTATCGAATCATGCCAACGGACGCCGTGGGCGACACGGCATCTGTGGGGGGCATCGGAAGCGGGGCCTGCGGGATTGAGTTTATTTCCGGCTAATGAAGGCTGTAGCGGCGGTAATGGGCGATTGGGGGCGATCGGGGCTTATTGGGTGTGATTGTGCTTCAATGGGGAGCAGCCCGCCTTCGGATCCGTCGGCTCTGCGGGGGCTGGCGCGCAGGGCATCCGGCAATTGTTCCCAGACCGGCGGTTGATCATGTATCATGAGGCGGCAGGAGATCTTCTCTTTCAACCCTCGAACCGGCCACAACCAGAACAGCGAGGATCACGTGCCATTCAATCATTTTGACCGGGAGGGCCACGCCCACATGGTCGATGTCTCGGGCAAGGAGACAACCCTGCGCGAAGCCGTCGTCGAGGCCCGGGTCACCGTGGGGCCAAAGTTGCTGCAGCGCATTCTGGACCGTGGCCTGACCAAGGGTGACGTGCTCGGCGTGGCGCGCCTGGCCGGGATCGCCGCCACCAAGAAGACCCCCGACCTGATTCCCCTGGCCCACCCGCTGGCTGTGCACCACGCGGCGATCGCGTTCGAGCCCGACCCGGCAGCCGGTGTGCTGAAGATCCGCTGCACGGTCCGGGCCGAGGAAAAAACCGGGGTCGAGATGGAAGCGATGACCGGCGCCACGGTGGCCGGCCTGACCGTCTACGACATGTGCAAGGGCGAGCGGCGGGATATCGAGCTGGGGCCGGTGCGCCTGCTGCGCAAATCCGGTGGCCGCAGCGGACTCTACCAATACGATGGCGACGGGGAGGGTTGATTTGGCCGGCGCACTGAACCTGAAGACCGGAGTCCTGGTCCTGAGTGACAAGGGTTCCCGCGGCGAGCGCGAGGACGCCAGTGGCCCGGCCCTGCTGGACTTCCTGGCCGACCAGGGGGTGCCGGACGCCGAACTGGTCATCCTGCCGGATGAGCGCCCGCTTATCGCCGAGTCCCTGGCGCGGTGGGCGGACCAGGAGGGTTTCGACCTGATCCTCACCTGCGGCGGCACCGGGGTTTCGCCCCGGGATGTCACCCCGGAAGCGACGCGCGACGTCATCACCACCGAGCTGCCGGGCTTCGGCGAACAGATGCGGGCGGTCAGCCTCACCAAGTCGCCCCACGCCATCATCAGCCGGGCGACCGCCGGCATTCGCCGGCACACCCTGATCATCAACCTGCCGGGCAGTCCCCGGGCCGCGGTCGAAAATCTGGCCGCGGTCTGGCCGGCGGTGCCGCATGCGATAGCCAAGTTGCAGGGGGACGACGCGGACTGCGCCCAGGGTTAGACTTCAGCGGGTTGTTTGGTCCACCACAGGATCGTGTCGCGCAGTTGTTTGGCCTTCAGCGGCTTGGTCAGGAAGTCGTCCATGTTTGCGGCCAGGCACTTCTCCTTGTAGCCCGCCAGGGCGTGGGCCGTCAGGGCCACGATGGGAATGCGCCGGCCGGCATCCTCGAGCGCCCGAATCCTCGCGGTCGCGGCGAAACCGTCCATGACCGGCATCTGCACGTCCATCAGGATCAGATCAAAACTGTTTTTCTCCCACAGGGCAACGCCCTCTTCGCCGTTCTCGGCCCATTTGATGTCGGCGCCGGCCTTCTGCAGGATGTGGGTGGCCAACTTGGCGTTGACCAGGTTGTCTTCCACCAGCAGGATCCGGATTCCGCTCAGTTTCCGGTCATCGCCGTCGGCTGCCGGCGCGACGTCGGGCGTGGCGGCGACCGGTGCCTGGCAGGAGGCCAGCGGCAAGGTGAAGGAGAACGTGCTGCCCTCGCCCTCGGTGCTCGCCAGTTTGATCTGGCCGTCCATCATGTTGATGATGCGCGCGGAAATGGTCAGGCCCAGACCCGTGCCGCCGAACTGCCGTGTCGTGGTGCCGTCGGCCTGGCGGAAGGCTTCGAAAATGTGGGCCTGGTTGGCGGCCGGGATGCCGATGCCCGTGTCCTGCACGGCGAACCGGATCCGCGGCGAGTCGTTGCCCCGGTCCACGACGCTCACACTGAGCGTGACAGTGCCGTGTTCGGTGAATTTCAGGGCGTTGCCGACCAGGTTGGTCAGGACCTGCCAGAGGCGCAGGCTGTCCCCGAGCACCGCTTCGGGCAGGCCTGCCGCCAGCCTGACTTCGAGTTTGTTGTGGCGGTCATCCGCCGCCGTCTGCAGCGGCTTGACGACGTTTTCCACCAGGTCGAGCAGGCGGAACGGCGCGGGATCCAGCTCGAACTTGCCCGATTCGATCTTGGAGAAATCGAGAATCTAATTGATGACCCGCAGCAGGGTTTCACCCGAAATGCGGATGTCGTTCATGTACTCCCGCTGCGCCGGGTCCAGTTCGGTGTCGAGCATCAGGTTGGTCAGGCCGATGACCCCGTTCATCGGTGTGCGGATCTCATGGCTCATGTTGGCCAGGAACTCGCTCTTGGCGCGATTGGCCGCGACCACTTCGTCACGGGCGGCCTCCAGGTCATCCGCCCGCTGCCGCAAGTCTTCCTCGCGTTCGAGTCTCGTCCAGAACTCGCGATGGAAGTAGGCGCCCAGGGTGTGGACCTGGACCGTGTAGAACATCAGAAGCCCGGCCAGGGAGATCGCCCTGGTTTCGCCCGAGGCCAACAGCGTGATGATGTGCGGCAGCATGATCATGCCGACGAAGACGCGGAAGATCTTCATGCGGGGCGACAGGCTGCTGGTGGCGCTGGCCGCGATTCCGATACTGGTCATCACCAGGATGTAGTAGGACCAGCCCATACCGAAGTGGATCAGGACTCCGGCATTGCCCAGCCCCCAGACCAGGGCCGGAAACAGGGTGCCCAGGAAGAAGCGGTTCAGCCAGCGCCCGGGGTTCTTGTCGTAGCACGAGGCGAAGGATCGGGCCAACCGAATGCGCAAGAGCCCCGAGACCAGGTACAGGGCCGTCACACCCAACGATGGCAACAGGGCTTCCGACTTGAGATCGGTCATCAGCATGACGATGATTGTCAGGGGCACATAGCTGAGGGCGACGCGCAGCGAACGGCGCGCCAGTTCCTGGTCGGCAGGACGGTTCAGCCGCAGGTTGTGGGCGGAATCACCTTGCTCGGTGGTCTGCAGGATTTGGGAATGTTCCATCACGGGTCCACAGGCCTCTTAGGGAAAAACAGGTGTACTTGTCACCATTATCGACCGCGGAAGTAACGTCTAAAGAATTCTTTGGCACCGCCGGCCAGCCCGAAACCGCCCTTGCGCCCTATCAATCCGCTCACCATCTTTGCGCCATGGACAACGACGACACAGCGATCTACCCCGTACTGCCGGCCGGTTTCGGCCGCTTCTTCAGGGATATATCCATGCGGGTGACAGAGTTATCGGACGATGACCGCCTCTGGGTCAAGGAACGCACCGAGTTGCTATTCGGCGGCGATTTTGTTGTTTCCCGCTCCGAAGTCCATGATCCCCACAAACTGCCGGGTTTCATCGCCACCGAGGGACGCGAGCGCGTCGGGCTCATCACCTATCATCTGGTCGATGATGTTTGCGAGATCGTGACCATTGACGCTCTGTGCCAGTTCATGGGTGTCGGCACGATGCTCTTGGAAAAGGTGGAAAGCGTGGCCCGTGCGGCCGGCTGCACCAAGCTCTGGACCATCACCACCAACGATCGTCTGGACGCGCAGCGGTTCTTCCAGAAGCGTGGCTTCGTGATCAGCGAGGTCAGGCTGGGGGCCATGACCAAGATCCGCCTGCTGAAGCCGAATGTGCCCAAGGTGGGTGACTACGGTATTCCGGTCCGTGATGAACTGGAATTCGAAAAGCCCCTGCTGCCGCTTGAATAGTCCTGCCTACCGCTCCTGCCTGCCATAGGCGCCTACCAGCCGGGAAATCAGCACCGCCAGAAAAAGCGTGCCCGTCAGGGCCTCGAGAATGGCCAGCGAGCGGGCAATGGGCGACACCGGGCTGATGTCCCCATAGCCCAGGGTCGTCAGCGTGACGAAGCTGAAATAGATCAGGTTCGCGCTGGGTGCCGTCGTTCCCCCGGCCAACGGTTGGGTGAACGCCTGCGGGTCCGTGGCCGCGACCGGCGCGTACAGGACGGTCCAGACCACGCCCAGCAGGACGTAGGTGCAAAGGGCGTAGCCGATGGTATCGAGAGTCACGCACTTCGCATTGAAGATCTTGATCAGCATGAGCCGGATGATCGCCAGGTACAAAGTCAGGACGAAGAGATAGGTCAGCCAGCGGAGCACCGGGTGGTCAACCACATCGGACAGGAAAGACAAGGCGATACTTGGGATGCCGAGGGCCAGTCCGGCCCACAGGTGGCGGTGGGAATCGGCCGCCACGATGATGACGGCCAGCACGACCACGGCGTTGTAGATCGAGGGCAGCAGGCGCCCACCGGCGCCCAGGGCGGTCAGCAGGATCTGGCCGATCAGGGCCAGCAACAGGATCAGCGTCCGGCTGCGGCCGGCGAGGTTGAACAGAAAAAAGCCGCTGTTGCCGCCGGCGTGCACGTACTGCTGTTCCTGATTCCGATGGGACATGTCCGGGTCAGCTCTTCTTCCCGCCGTTCACGGCGTCCGGGTCAGTCGCATCCTAACCGGCTCACTTGGTCAGGACAACTCTTTGTGTGGCCTGGTCGCCGCGGCCGGCGACCAGCCGCACGAGATAGACCCCGCTGGCGGCCGTGCGGCCCCGGTCATCGCGCCCGTCCCACTGCAGTTGTCCGCGCGTGTCAGTGGTCGGTCCGCGGTAGAGCTGCCGGATCCGCCGCCCCCGCAGATCGTACACCGTCACCGCCAGAGGCCCGGGCCGCGCGATCGCATAGGAGATATTGACGACCGGATTGAAGGGATTCGGCCAGGCCGCCAACCGGGTCGTCACTGCGGTCGGCGGGCCGTCGGGTACCGGCGCCGGCGCGAGGCCGCGACCGAGCGTGATGCCGTCGATGAAGAAGCCGGCGCCGCTCACTCCGCTGTCCGATCCGAACGCCAGGCGGAAGCGGAACGAGCCCCCGGTCAGCCCGCTGATGTCAAAGACAGTGCCCGTCCAATGGTCGGAAGTCCCGGACCAGCCGGCCTGCTGGCCGAGGCCGCCCAGGAACAGATCACTGTAACCCTCGACGGGTGCCAGCAGGGTGGACGTGCTGTCGGTGCCGACAGTCAGATTCACGCCGTCGAAGTTGGCTTCCGTGGCGCTGAAGTAGTGGAAACTCAGGTAGTACGGCCCCGCGGACACGCCGCTCAGATCGTACAGGGGGCTGCTCAGGGTGTCGGCCTGGTCGTCGGCATAGCCCAGACCATCCATCCCGATCCCCCAGCACTGGCTGCCGGTGAAGGCGTCGGTCACGCCGGCCGGCGGGACCCCGTGGGTCCACAGACCCTGGCCCGCGGCGAAACCGCCGTCATCGGCGCCGAAATCCTCGCCGACCGGAGCGAGAACCGGGCTGAGAGTGACTGTGCCTGTGGCCCCGCCGGTCGAGAAGTCGAGCACCCGGGCGCCGAAGCCCGGCACGCCGTGGACCAGCACCTGGTCGCTCAGGCCCACCGGCACCTGGGGCAGGACAAAAGAGCCGTCGGCGCCGCTGATCGCCGCCGGCACCGGCACGGTCAGCGGCTCGATGCGCGCGCCGGACAAAGGCAGCCCGTTGCCGTAGACCACGCCCGCGATATCCACCCGCGCCACCGGGGTCAGGACCATATCCGCGACAACCGGGCTGCCCAGGGCAATGACCGCCGCCGTGCTGTCCGGTTCGTAGCCAAAGAGGGAAAACCCGATTTCCGTGGGGCCGACCAGCAGGGGCAGACGCCAACTGCCGGCAGCATCGGTCAGGGTGGTTGCGCCGCCGCCGCTGACGGCCACCAGCACCCCGGCCACGGGCAGGCCCGTGGCCTGGTCCGTCACCACCCCCGACACCTCGCCAATGCCGGTGTCGGCCAGGGCGTAGGCGGCGACCAGATCGGGCCGGGTGCCGATCAGCTGCGGTCCGTTGACCGGGGTGCCGGTCTGGCGCAACAGATCCCGGGCCAGGCGGGCGTCCAGACTGAAGCCGTGCCGGGCGCGGACCATGCCCGCCAGGCTGACCACCGCGCCGGTCACCACGGGGGTGGCGCTGCTGGTTCCGTTGAACTGGGCGGTGTACCACTGCTGCTCGGGAAACTCCGGCGAACCCTGCAGGTCGCCATAGGCCAGAGTGGTCACATCGAAGCCCCAGCCGTTGAGGTCCACCCGCTGGCCGTGGTTGGTGAAGTAGGCCGGATCGAGCGTGACCCCATCGGTGGCCCCGACCAGGATGGCGCCGCTGTGGCGGACGGCCGGATCGAACAGCCCCTGATAGATGGCGGCGTCCAGATCGACCGCGCCGTTGCCGGCCGCTTCGAGCACCATGATCCCCTGCCGGGTGACCGCCTCGATGGCCGCGAAGTTGTCCTGCCAGAATTCCATGGGCACGTAGCCCTCCTGGCCGACTCCGGTGGCCTCGGGCCCGGGCGCGTGCAGCTCGATGACAATGACATCACCGGGTCCGAGCAGGGCGCCTGCGGCCAGGATCGCTTCGCTGGTGGACTGGTCACCGATGGACGAACTGCCCACGGCACAGGCCGGGGCGATGCCGGTCACGCCCAACCCGTTGTCCTGGCCCCGGATCACGCCGAGCACCGCCGTGCCATGCCAGCGCCAACTGCCGCTGTCGATGTGGGTGCCGAGATCAGCCAGGGGCGCCGGCAGGTCCTCGTGGCTCCACAGCCAGGCACCTTCGACATCGATCACCTGCACGCCGGCCCCCAGGGCGCCGGCCTGGCCGCGCATGCTCAAGGCGCCGATGCCCGCGGGCGCATCGGCCAGATACCCCTGCAGGTGCTCAAACGAGGCCGAAGCGGTATCGGCGGCTGCCGAGGGGAACCCGGGACCGGTTCGGCCGAAGTCCAGCACCGCCGGTGTGGCCACCGGCTCCAACCAGGCCAAATCGATGGCGGGGTCGTCCTGCAGTCGGGCGACCAGCTTGTTCAGTACCTGACGGTCGCGTGTTCCGGCCTCGAACTGGGCGTAGCGGGCCAGCGGCAAGTAGCGGGCGCGGTCCTCGGCTTGGGCCAGGCCGCGCGCGGCGGTCGGCATTCTGGCGGTCAGCCGGGCGCCCGGGACCAGATTCGTGACCAGGTTCAGCACCCGCCGGCCATTGCCGGCAGCCTTGGCCGGGGCGGTAACTGACACGCCATCCGGCCCCATGTGCAGCCCCGCCGTGGGGGCAAAACGGATGACCAGCCGGCCGCTGGGTGCGGTCGTCTGCAAACGTGGTGAACCACCGGGACTTGCCGGATCCGGCGCCGCAACCAGCCTGTTGGGGCCGCCAAAAACGCTCGATATCACAAAAACGGCCAAAAAATAACGAAAAACGCCGGTCCAGGTGATTTTCCTGTTCATGTATTTCCCCTCGGTCCTCTATGATGGGCCCAATCGGATACCTGAGTTCGGTGGCTTTGGCCTCAATTATACCAAATCCCACCTCGTTCCGCCGGATTTTGGGACCAGACCGAAACTTCTGTTCTCGCGAACCCCGTCCCGGAGGCTGAAATGGACGCCCAGCAAAAGGTCGCAGCGCTACGCAAGCTGATGAAGAAAAACAAGGTGGATGCCTACTACATCCCCAGCGCCGACCCCCACATGAGCGAGTATCTGCCTGACTGCTGGAAGTACCGGGACTGGTTGAGTGGCTTTAGCGGTTCGGCGGGCGAACTGATCATCGGGGCGCGCAAGGCCGGCCTGTGGACCGACGGCCGCTATTTTCTGCAGGCTGGCAACGAGCTCAAGGGTTCAGGCATCGACCTGATGAAGCTGGGCGAGCCCGGCACGCCGTCCATGACCGCCTGGGTCGCCGGTACCCTGAAGAAGGGTCAGGCCCTGGGCGTGGACCCGACGGTGATCTCGGTGGCCTCGGCCGAGCAGTTCGAGCGGGCTCTGGCACCCCACGGGATCAAGGTCAAATTCCTGCGCACCAATCTGGTGAACAAGTTGTTGGAGGACCGTCCGGAGCCCAGCCTGGCGCCGATCGTCAATCACAGCTCCAAGTTTGCCGGCGAGACGGTGGGCAACAAGATGAAGCGCGTGCGCGAGGCCATGAAACAGGCCGGGACCAGGGCCCACGTCATCGGCGCCCTCGACCAGGTGGCCTGGCTGCTGAACATCCGCTCCAATGACATCGCCTACACGCCCGTGGTGATCAGCTACGTGCTGCTGACCGAGCGCGGCTGCAACCTGTACGTCGACCAGCGCAAGGTGCCGAAGGGCTTCAAGGTGGCGCTGCGCAAGCGGGCCACGCTCAAACCGTATGACGCGATCTGGAATGATCTGAAGGCCCTGGCCAAGAAGAAGCAGAAGATCTGGATCGATCCGGTCACGACCAACCGGCGGGTGGTCGACGAACTCAGGGGTTGCACCTTCCACCAGGCAGCCAGTCCGATCACGGCCATGAAGGCGATCAAGAACCAGGTGCAGATCACCGGAATCACCAACGCCCATCGGCGTGACGGCGTGGCCATGGTCCGTTTCCTGAAATGGCTGGAGAAGGCGGTGCCGAAGGGCGATGTGACCGAGATCTCGGCCGCCGACCAGCTCGAGGCCTTCCGGGCCATGGGTGACGGCTTCAAGGACCTGAGCTTCAACACGATCAGTGGGTACGCGGCCAACGGCGCGATCATCCACTACGGGCCGAGCAAGAAGAGCAACGCCAAGCTCAAGCCGCAGGGGCTGTACCTGATCGACAGCGGCGGGCAGTATCCGGACGGGACGACCGACATCACGCGGACCCTGGCCCTGGGCAAACCCACGCCCAGGCAGATCGACTGCTTTACGCGGGTGCTGATGGGCACGATCGACTGCACGATCACCCCCTTCCCCGCCGGCACGCCGGGTTACCGCAACGAGATGTTCGCGCGCAAGGCCCTGTGGGAGATCGGCGAGGACTACGCCCATGGCACCGGCCACGGGGTGGGGCAGTATCTGGGCGTGCACGAGGGGCCGCACAGCCTGAAGAACCTCATGACGCCGCCCTTTGTCGAGGGCAACCTGATGTCGATCGAGCCGGGGCACTACGAGGCGGGCAAGTTCGGCATCCGCATCGAGCATCTGGCCTTCGTGGTCAAGCACGAGAAATTCAGCACCAGGGAGCGCACCTGGTACACCTTCCATCCGGTGACGCTGTGCCCGATCGATCGCCGGCTGGTCAACAAGAAGATCATGACGCGGGTTCAGATCGATTGGTTGAACAACTACCACAAGCGGTGCTATCAGGAGCTGGCCTCGAGCCTGGACAAGGATCACCGCGAGTGGCTGCAGAAAGCCTGTCGCCCGATCTAGGACCCGGGACGGACGGGAGCCGCCGCGTGACTTCGTCGCCGAAAGACCAGGGTGCGTTTGCCGGCTCGAGCTGGAATCCCGAGCAGTACAACAAGTTCGCCGATAGTCGCTCGCGACCCGGCTGGGATCTTCTCAACCGGATCGCCGACTGTTCGCCGGCGGTCATCTACGATCTGGGGTGCGGCACCGGCCGGCTGACCCGGGCTCTGGCCGAGCGCTGGCCGGCCGCGCAGGTCATCGGCGTCGATCATTCGCCGGAGATGCTGGCGGCCGCCGCCGAGGGCGGTGGCCCCATCGAGTGGCGGCGGGCCGATCTGCAGGATTGGCTGCCCGACGAGCGGCCGGATCTGCTCTACGCCAACGCGTCCCTGCACTGGGTCACCGACCACGCCACGGTCTTTCCCCGCCTGCTCAACAGTCTGAACCCGGGCGGCTGCCTGGCGGTGCAGATGCCGCTCAGCTGGGCGCTGCCCTCGCACCGGCTCATGCGCGAAACGCTGGTTGACGGTGGTCCCGGCGGCCGGCCGTTGGGCCCGCCGGAGCTGCGCCAGGCCGTGGCCCGCAACTGGGTGGGCACCGCCGCCGGATACCATGAGATGCTGGCCGGGCTGACCGATAGCCTGGAGATCTGGGAGACGGAATACCTGCAGGTGCTGGCGGGTGACGATCCGGTGCTGGCCTGGGTGCGCAGCACCGGCCTGCGGCCCATCCTCAACAGCCTGGACCAACAGGAACGGGACCTGTTCTTGGCGGCCTACGCCCAGCGGCTGCGGGCGGCCTACCCCGTGCGAAAGGACGGCCGCACCCTCTTCCCCTTCCGGCGCCTGTTCCTGGTGGCCAGGGTCCGCTAGGCCGGCTGGGCGCCGCGGTGACCCATGATGCGCGCAACGGCGGCCCGCTGTTCTTCACTTTTCGCCTCGATCAGCCGTTCGTAGTAGGCGGAACAATGTTCCGGCTCGATGTGCTGGACGGTCGGCAGATCCCACGCCGTATCGTAGCCGAACGCCTGCAGAAAGGGATCCATGGCCGGCCGGTAGTGGGAGACGTCCGCGGGGGTGAACCACTGGCGCCAACTGCCGGCCTGTTTGGTGCGCACCACGCGGCTGTGCTTCCGGTCGACCTGTCCGGAGCCGGAGAGTTCGAACCCGAGGTAGGCCGCCAACCCGGCCAGGTCGTCCTGCACGAAATCCTCGTAGCGGACGAAGTGGAATCCGGTCAGGGATTGGAACAGGGTCACGGCGTCCGGGGGCGCGGGGGCCGCCGTCGTGGGGGGCGCGGCTGCCGGGCCTGCAGCCTGCTGCAGTTCCCGGTCGAGTTCTTCGATTTCCCGGACGCTCACCGGGCGCCGGCCGCTTTCCTTCTCGCGCAGCAGGTCGGCCATGCGGGCGGTCTTGTCCGGCGCCATGAAATAGTCGCTGTGGTAGCCCAGCCGGTAGAGCAGGGCGCTGATATGGCGGTCGCGGGGGTCGCGGATGATGGCGATCTTCCGGTCGAAGGCGTCGAACGAATCGAGATCGACCGGGGCGGCGCCGCCAATGAGCGTCTTGGCCACAACGTGGTCGGCGCCCGGATCGAGCTGCGGGGGGCAGGCGGTCCGTTCGAAGAGTTCCTGCACCACACCGTCCAGCGAGTTGCGCAGCCGGTAGTGCAGGCCGGTGGTGCCCGTCTTGGCTTGCCCGACGATCAGGATTTTCACGGCGCCATTCCTTGTCCTGGCCACTTTTCAGGCAGACTGACGGCACCGGGCGGGCCAAAGGGGGTCCGTGCCGTCGAAATCGGTTATACTCTGGCCGGATGTGCAATTGTGGGGCCGGAATGGTACCGGCCGCCGCAGTCAATGGTGTCTGGTCCAACGTGAACGCGAGGACGCATGAGGAATCTCTTTCTGGCCCTGGTCTGTCTGCTGTTTGTGCCGGCGACCGCTCTGAGCGGCACGCTGCCGCCGGACGGTACGATTCTGCAGCGGGAAACCGTGGCCGCCGAAACGCCTGGCATCCGGCTCGAACGGATTGTCTACGCCAGCGATGGCCTGGAGGTCGAGGCATACCTTGCCCAGCCGGCGGCTATCACCGCGCCGGTGCCCTGCGTGGTCCGGCTGCGTGGCGGCAACCGTGACTTTGGCGCCTGGACCGATGAGCGGGCCCGCCTGCGCCTCGCGCCGCTCGCCGGGCGAGGCTACATCGTGGTCGCCACCCAATACCGGGGCAACGGCCGGCACGGCCGCAAGATGTATCCGGGGGACCACATCTGCGCGGGCTGCGACGAGGCCGTCGGCGGCCGGGGACGGGAAGAATTCGGCGGCGCCGAGGTGAACGATGTGCTGGCGCTGCTGCCGCTGCTGGACGACCTGCCCGGGGCTGACACCAAACGCATCGGGTTGTTTGGCTGGAGCCGCGGCGGCATGATGACCTACCTGACGCTCAAGGCCAGCGACCGCTTCGCCGCCGCGATCGTTGGCGCGGGAGTAGCGGACGCCGTGGCGAGTTTCGCTCAGCGCCCCGGCATGGCCACCCATGTGTACGCCGAGTTGATTCCGGGCTGGGCCGATGAGAGCCGGCGCCAGGCTGCTCTTGAGGCGCGTTCGGCCGTGCTCTGGGCCGAGCAGTTGCCGGCCGAGACGCCGATACTGCTGCTGCACGGCACGGGCGACTGGCGCGTGGATCCAACCCAGGCCCTGGACATGGCGGCCGCCCTGCTGAAGGCCCACCGGCCGTTCCGCCTGGTGATGCTCGAGGGTGGTGATCACGGGTTGACGGAATATGAGGACGAGGTGCACCGGCAGGTGAACCACTGGCTGGACTACTACGTTCGGGACAGGGGGCAATGGCCGGACCTGGCGCCCCACGGGCGATAGCGAGGAATCGGACTCCTGATCTGCGGTCGGCGTACCGCGAGACTCCCCGAGCCCGCCGGTACCGGCTCGGGGAGAAAAGGGAGACACAATTTCGGCGGCACAACCTATCTGTAGAGAGCTTTTAGCGTCCCCCAGGTTTGGCTGTCGGTGGCGACCGGCTGCTCCTCGTAGATCGCGATCTGCAGTGACATGACCTGACCGGCAACGAGTGGATCAACGGGATCGTCGGCGTCCACATAGGCGGTGAAACCGGCAATGCTCTGGACGTTGGCCAGACCGATTTCAAGGGCGGCGTTGTCCTCATTGACACAGCGGCCAGCGGGTGCGGCCGGCAGGGTGAAGCTCGTGATGTTGCCGACAAAGAGATCGACGCTGGCCAGCTTCACGGCGCCGCCGACGACCGGAACAGGCTCACTGTACCCGACAATCAGTTCGCCGGAATCGCCAAAATTGAGGTAGGGAACCGGGAAACTCCAACCCAGGATGTTGATCCCTTCGGTACCGGTCACTTTGCATTCGAAGCCACTGACATTGGTCACCGTGCGCTCGGCGCCGGTGCCGAAGTCGGGATTCACCGGATTGAACAGATAGAAGTCCAGGGTCACTTGCGTGTTGTTGTACAGCCGGAAGCAGTTGGCATCGTAGGCCGTACCCGACCCGGGGTCAAAAGTGAAAGTGTTTGCCTGGGGGTCAAGCTGAGCCAACGAGCTGGAGGCGAAGAACAGCGCCATAAGAATAGTGAGGGTGGATTTCATGAGCTATGGTCCCTTCTGCCAAGGGTGGATGTGTCCGTACCAAAGATAGTGAGCAGGGCAATGGTTTTCAGTATACCAGACTGAACAGGGGTTTGGGGGTTATTCGTGGGGTGGAGTCAGAAGCGAAGTGGATGGACGTCGCGGAGCCGCCTGGCCGGGCGGCTCCGGGCCTTGTATCGCCTGGGCGTTCATTCGACGAATTCCGTCGCGTCCTGGTAGGGCTGATCCCGGTGCCCGGATAGCGCCAGCACCCGGCCCGCGACCAAGCCGGCAACCAGCGCCACAACGATGGTGATGCCGATGCCCAGCCCCTGCGCCCCGCAGTTGATCCCGCCGACAAAGACCAGCGCCGCCAGACCGCCGAGCAGTCCCGGAATGCCGTGCAGGTTCGAGACGCCGCACGTGTCGACCAGGCGCAGGCCCTTTTGCAGGCGATCCTGGACCACAGCAAAGCCGAAAGTAGAGGCCAGACCGGCCACGGCGCCGATCAGAAAAGCCACCGGCAACGAGACCCGATCGCAGGTCGAGCCGATGGCGACGCCGCCGGCCAGAGTGGCGTTGGCGATGTCGGCCGCGTTGATGCCGCGGCGCAGAACGACGGTCGCCGCATAGGTCAGCAGCGTGGAACCGCACAGGGCGATGATCACGTTCATCGCCGTGGCGGGTACCGACTCGGCCGGTACCAGCGCCGCGCAGAAGCTGGGCCAGAAGACCCACAGCACCATGCTGCCCAACAACGAGAACCGGTCGCTGGTGAAGTCGCTGGCCACGGCCGCGCCACGATCCCGGGCGGTGGTCATGCTGATGGCGACGCCCAGACCGAACAGGGCCCCGAAGGCATGAATCACAATCGAGCCGCCGGTGTCGACAAAGGCGCCGCTCGCCACCAGGCCCCAGCCCCCGTCCAGCAGGATCCACTCGTTCAGCATGTAGGCCGGCAGGAAGAGAATTGCCAGTATCATGTACTGCCACATTTTCAGGCGACCGAGCACCGCACCGGCACAGATCAGCAGGCTGGCCGCGGCGAACTCGGTCAGAACCAACCCCTCGATGCCCGCGGCCGGGTGTCCGAACCACCCGCTCGTTTTCAGCATGAAGTAGGCCGGGATGGCCGTGGCGACCATCAGGTAGGTCGCGGTCAGAGCGGACAATCCGTAGCCACGCACGAACACCATCAGAAAACCGAAACCGAGCAGGAGCATGGCCATGACATGGATGGCCCGGTTGTAGATCTGCACGTCGGTGACGGCAGCCAGGTCACTCTGGGCGCAGGCGGTTGAGGCGGCCAGACCACTGCACAGCACAACACCCAGCACGGCCAACAGCATCGCGGATCGCTTGGTCATGGGATTTACTCCGGGAAAGAGGTGTGAAACGGTTGTTGTTAGTTTTTCAACAACCAAGATGAGGTCTCGGTCAGCGGTTGTCAAAGCCGGTGTCCCCACTCGCTTGTTCGCCCGCCATATCATCTTCCGCATGGCGCTTTCGGGGGCCTCATAGTACAATTCAGCGCTACAGGGGAGCCCAAGTGGCCGTTTGTATCCCGTCAGGGTAACGCGACCGATATCACCAGGAGGTTAGAAGCGATGAATTCACGCCAGTCCAGGATCCTGCTCAGCGGTGCGCTCGGGGTGTTGCTGTTGGCCACGCTGACCGGTTGCTCCAGCATCTCGGTCAACTATGACTATGATCAGAATGCGGCCTTCGGCAGCTACCGAACCTACGCCTGGCTGGGATCTCCGGACACCGGCAACGCGAATCCGGCGGTCAACAAGCTGAGCAGCGATCTGTTGGACAAGCGGATTCACGAAGCGGTCGATGCCGAGATGGGCAACCGCAACATCACCGCGGCGGACAATCCCGACGTGCTGGTGAAGTACTTCCTCGGCACGGAGGACAAGGTGCAGGTCACCGACTGGGGCTATCGCTATTCCGACTACTACTGGGGCCACGGTGGCCGTCAGATCGACGTGACCCAGTACACGGAAGGCACTCTCGTGGTCGACATTATCGACGCGGCGACCAAGACTCTGGTCTGGCGCGGTACGGCGACCGGTACGGTTGACGGCCAGCAACGTACCCCGGAGCAGCTGCAGGAACGCATCAATGAAGTGGTCGCCAAGATTTTTGCCAACTTCCCGCCCAAGTAAGTGAATGGGGCAATCGCGTGGGTGCGCGCGATTGTCCCGCCATTCGAAGTGAGGATCCAACCGATGTTTCCTGGTTTTCTGCGCCGGCAAAGGGCCGGTTCCGGTATCAGTCTGTTCCTGACGGCGATTCTGATCCTGGCGGCGACGGCCATGCCGTCCCGTGCCGAACAGGCCATCCCGGCCAAGGTGGATCCGCGCGTTGAACTGATGGGGATCATCTTTCGACTTGCCGGCAACCCGGAATTCAATCAGGGGCGGCTGCACGCCTATGAAAAGGAAGTCGACCGGGCCTTCGCGGAACTGGGCGGCCATCCGGCCGTGGTCCTGGCCCGCCGGCTGCGGGAAGACAATGGAATCGGTTACGGCGCGGTCATGGCCTTGGCTCTGCACGTGACCAACCCGCCGGAACTGGCGGAGCGGGTCCCGTTCGACCCGTTGCCGTCCGGCCTGGACCCGCGCTGGACCGCGGATACGGCCCGGGAATTCCTGCAAGCAGCGCGGCTCTTTGCGCGGGACTCCCATTTCATGGCTTTCTTCAGCGATCACCAGGGGATCCATGATCTGACGATCAATCGCCTGAATATCGCGTTGGACAAGGTCTCGATGGCCGCCTGGTGCCGGGCGTACTTCGGCGCTGCGCCACGGGAGGCTTTCTCGGTTGAAGTCGGCCTGATCAACGGGCCTACGGCCTACGGTCTCCGGGTCGTCCTGCCCTCGGGCGAGACGGAGCGCCACAGTGTCATCGGGGCGGGACAGATCGACTCGGCCGGGATGCCGGAATTCTCACCCGACATCATGCAGACGATTATCCACGAGTACCTGTACACCCATGTGGCCACGCTGGATCTGGCAGGGAGAGACCGGTTGGCGGCGGCGGGGCAGGCCCTGTACGCCGAAGTGGGGCCGGTCCTGGCGGGACTGGGCTACAACGATTGGCTGGCGATGGTCGACGAGTCGCTCGTGCGGGCGCTCACCATCCGCTGGCTGGCTGCCGGCGTTGCCCGGGAACAGGTGACCGCGGCGGTGGATTATCAGCAGAAGATGGGGTTCTACTGGATCGACGGTCTTGATGCCTTGCTGGCTGAATTCGAAGGGCAGCGCACCAAGTATCCGACCCTGGCCGGGTTCATGCCCCGCATCTCGGACTACTTCACCGAGTATGCGGCCGATGCCGTGGCGCGCATCGATGCGGTTGAGGCGGGCTGGGGGCACTAGGTGGTTGTGACCGGCAGTGCCCCCGGGCGTGTCGGAGGCTACTTCTGGACCGGTAGACCGGCTGCGGTCCAGGCCTTGATGCCGCCGTTCAGGTTGGTCACGCTGGTGAAACCGTGGTCGATCAGCAGACGAGCGGCGACGGTACTGCGGTTGCCCGACCGACAATAGACGAAGACCGGCTTGTCCTTGTACGCCGCCAACTCACCCAGTTTCTCCTGCAGGACCTGCACCGGCACCAGATGGGCATCCTTGAGATGGCCATCGCTGAATTCTCCGGCCGTGCGCACATCCAGGATGAACGGATCCACGTTGCTGATCAAAGCGGCGCCTTCGGCGGCGGACACTTCCGCATATCCCGTCGCGACCAGATCCACGGCTGTGATGGCACCTTTGGCCGAACCGGCCGTGAAGGGGTAGCTGCCCACTTGCGGCACCTTGAAATAGGCTTTCTCGCCCTCGGCCACCGGATAGCTCTTGTTCACGTCGAGGTCGGGGATGACAATCGTGATCGCCTGGCCAGTAGTTGATTCCAGACGCACATAATCACCGCGGTATATGGTGAAGTTCTGCGGCTCGGCCGCCGTCGGGTCGACAGTCAGCACCCGCAGGCCGGCTTCGATACGGCCCGAAATGGCGGGGCCGGCGTGGTCGGCCTGGGACTGGTCGGCCGCTCCGCCACCATTGCAGGCGGCGATGATAATCAGCAGGCTCACGGACAGGATCAGGACGGGGATGCGGCGGGCCATGGATTTCCTCCGGAAGAAATGACAGAGAGCAAATTCCGAACAGTGGGGATTATGTTTACGAAGTGTTGGCATGGCAAGGAATTCCGAGCAATCTGGTCGAAAAGGAATTTCCAGAATGTTAGCAAATGTCAAAACATAGGAAATAAATGGGAGATGGCGGTTCCTTAACCGGATTTTAAGTTATTGAAAATAAATATCATAACGAAGAATGACGCCGTGGATTTTTTTTTTGATTTCCCAAACGAGTCGACTACATTTCTTGCAGTTAAGAAAAATCGCAACAAAGAATGTGCGATGCTCCGGAACGGCCCACCCACCCAACCATGGGGCGAGCCCGGGCCTCCGGAAGAACTGCGAAAGGCGCCGCCGATGAAGCGTGCATTTCCCTTCCTGTTCGTGACGGTGGTCATGTGGCTGCTCTGGCTGGTTCTGGCCGGCAATCTGGATCCCCAGGAAATGCTGGCCGGCGCCGTGGTCGCCGTGCTGGTGGCGGCCCTGCGCAGCAGCGGACCCTGCCTGCTGGGTGGTCCCGAAGTCCTGCATCCCAGGCGGATTCTCTACGCCCTCGCCTACATCCCCTACATGATCTGGGCCATTGTTCTGGCCAACCTGGACGTGGCCGGTCGCGTGCTCCGGCCGCGCCTGAAAATCAACCCCGGCATTGTCAAGGTCCGCACGAACCTGCACAGCCAGGTCGGCCGCATGATCCTGGCCAATTCCATCACTCTGACCCCCGGCACCCTGTCGGTGGATATCGTCGGTGACGACATGTACATCCACTGGATTGATGTCGAGTCGCGGGATGCCGAAGCCGCCACGCGCAAAATCGCCGCGGGCTTCGAAAAGTATCTGGAGGTCATCTTTGGTTGATCTGCTGTTGAAAGCCGCGCTGCAGTTCGCCGGCCTGGCCATTTTGCTGGGTACCTGGCGCCTGCTCAAGGGACCGGACGCGCCCAATCGCGTCGTTGCCCTGGATGTGCTCACCCTGGTGACCATGCCGTTGCTGGTCGGTCTGGCCATCATGGCTGACCGGGTGATCTACCTGGATGTCGCGCTGGTCTACGCCGTACTCGCCTTCCTGGGCGTGCTGGCTCTGGCCCGCTACTACGATCGGGGGATCTGAGATGACTGATCTGATGCGACTCGTGGGGGCGTCCCTGACCTTTCTGGGGTCCGCGTTCCTGTTTCTGGGCGCGCTGGGCATCTTCCGCATGCCGGATATCTACAACCGCATGCAGGCCGGCACCAAGGCCACGACCCTGGGCAATATCCTGACCCTGACCGGATTGGGCCTGCTGGCGCCGGCCTGGCTGCCCAAGATCATGCTGATCGTGCTGTTCGTGCTGATCACCAATCCCCTCAGTAGCCACGCCCTGGCGCGGGCGGCCCACCGCAGCGGCGTAACCCTGGCCCGCGAGACGATCTATGACGCTCTGCGCGAGGACGAGGAAGCGGCCGGCATCGGTCCCGGCTCGCCCGTGGAGATCGATGCGGCGGCCGGAAGTTCAGAGGTGACACCATGATGTATCTGGATCTGCTGGTCTGCCTGGTCCTGGTCCTGTCCGGCGTGGCGGCCATGAATACCCGCAATCTGGTTTCGGCTGCGGTCATGGTCGGCGTCGTCAGCCTGCTGGTCAGCTATCTCTTCCTGCGCATGGGCGCGCCCGACGTGGCGATGACCGAGGCGTCCATCGGTGCGGGCCTCAGCACCATCATCTTCCTGATCGCCATCCGGCGCACCGAGGAGGAGGAGCGATGAAACAGATCCTGTCGGTCGTGCTGCTGCTGGCCATGGGCTGGTTCCTGGTGGGGCTGGTGCCCCTGGGACAACCCACTGAGCCGGGCCGCGTGGCGCAGCACTATATAGACAACGGTATCGACGAGAACCGCGGCGCCAACCTGGTGACCAGCGTTATCGTCAACTACCGCGGCTTCGATACGCTCGGCGAGGTGACGGTGCTCTTCCTGTCGGTCGCCGGTGCGGGCTTCGTCCTGCGGCGGCGCGACGGCCTGGTCCGCCACGAGCACCGGCCCTCAAGTGAGATCCTGCAAACCGGTGCCCGGATGCTCTTTGCGCCGATCGTCGTGTTTGGCGCCTACATCTTCGTGCACGGACACCTGTCGCCGGGTGGCGGCTTCCAGGGCGGTGCGGTGATCGCCTCGGCGGTGATGCTGCTGCTGCTGGCCGATCGTTCCCACCACCTGCCGCACGGCCTGATGCACTGGCTCGAGTCCATGGCCGGCTTTGGCTACGTCATGGCCGGTGTGGCCGGTTTGGTCGTGGCCGGATCCTTCCTCTCCAACCAGGGCGTGCTGCCCCTGGGCACCTGGAACCGCCTGTTCTCGGCCGGCATCATCCCGATCATCTACATCCTGGTCGGGCTGAAGGTGGGCACCGAGCTGAGCTCGCTGCTCGACGTGATGATCGACACCGGCCGGCCCGCCCGGCAGGAAGGGGGCCGGTCATGAACGCCGTGACGCCCGCGACCCTGTACCTGGTGACGGCGATCCTGCTGATCCTGATCGGCCTGGCCGGCGTCCTGGTGCGGCGCAATATCCTGAAGATGGTGCTGGGCTTTGCCCTGGCCGATACCGGCATCAACCTGCTGATCGCCACCCTGGGCAGCAACCCCGAACGCACCGCGCCCATCCTGGACAAACCTGAACTGTTGGCGAACCCCTCGCTGGTGGTCGACCCGATCCCGCAGGCCCTGGTGCTGACCGCCATCGTCATCGGTCTCGGGGTCACGGCCCTGATGCTGGCCTACGTCATTCGCCTGTACGCTCTGCGCCAGAGCCTGGACATCCGTGACTTCGGGAGGCTGAAGTGGTAATCGATCCCATCCTGCTGGTAGCCGTACCGCTTGGTGTTGCTTTCCTGCTGCCTTTGTTCAGCAAGCTGGGCCGGACCGCGGCCACGGCCGTGCAAGGGCTGACCATCGTGTTCACGGCCCTGGTGGCGGTGTCCTGGTTGCCCGGTCTGCTGGACGGAAGCCTGGCGCCGGCCAATATCCTGACCGGCGGCTACGACGCCCCGATCGCGATCAACCTGCACTTCGGCTTGACCGAGGCCGTGCTCTGTCTGCTGGCTTCGCTGACCGCCCTGGGCAGTTTGTCCTACCTGTCGGTGCGCGAAGACGAGCACACGATCGGGCGCAGCGGCCTGCTGCAACTGCTGATCATGACCGGTGCCTTCGGCCTGATCATGACCCGCGACCTGTTCAACCTGTTCGTGTTCCTGGAGATCGCTTCCATCGGCACCTACGCCCTGGTCGCCTTCGGCAAGGAAGAGACCAGCCTCGAGGCCGGCTTCAAGTACATGCTGACCGGCGCGGTGGCGAGCATCTTCCTGCTGATCGGCATCGCCTTCCTGTACAAGCTGACCGGCACCCTGAACATCGACGACATGGTGGGCCGGATGCCGCCGGCCGCGACGGCGGGCCTGGCTACGGTCATCCTGTTCCTGCTGATGGGCATGGCCATCGAGCTGAAGCTGCTGCCGGTCAACGGACCGGCCCTGGACCTGTATGACGGCGCGGACCCCGGCGTGATGGCCCTGCTGGTGGGCACCGTGGTCAATGGCGTGCTGTTTGCCTTCTGGAAGATCGCCCTGCTGGTGCCCGGCACCTGGGACACGGCGATCATGACCCTGGGCATGGTGACTTTCGTGGGCAGCAACCTGCTGGCTGTCGCCCAGGATCGGCCGCGGCGCATGCTGGGCTACAGCTCAAGTGCCCAGATCGGCTTGCTGGTCTTTCTGGTGCCCCTGGTGCAACAGGGCACGGTGGCGTTGGCGGGCGCTGGCCTGCTGTTGATCAACCACACGCTGGCCAAAAGCGGCCTGTTGTGGCTGTCGGGCAAACATGCGGGCGAGACGCGCCGTGAATGGACCGGTGCCTTTGCCGGCAGCGTGGTGATGCGCACGGCCCTGATCATCTTCATTCTGGCGATCACCGGCTTGCCGCCCTTTCCCGGCTTCTGGGGCAAGTGGCAGGTCCTGAGCGACCTGATGGCCGGCGGTTACGGCTGGTGGGCGCTGCCGCTGCTGATCGGCTCGCTGCTGGAATTCGTCTACTACTACGGCTGGTACCGGTATGTGCGCACGCCGGCGACCAGCAACGTTTCGGCGCGGCCATTGGGCGGGGCTTCCGACCTGGGTGGGGTCGTGGCTTTTGCCCTGGCCGCGCTGGTTTTCGGCGTGTGGCTCATGCGGGATCTGCCCGTGATGGGTGACCGGGTGCTGGTCTTCCTGACCGGTGTGGGCCTGGTGTTGACGCTGTTGCGTCGCCTGCCCCGCGTGGTGCTGGCCGCGACCGCGACGGCGGCCCTGGGCCTCGCGGCCTGGATCATGGCCACCGGCGGCGGTTTCGACCTGACGACTCCGTCGGGCCTGTTCCACCTGCTGATCATCGGGGCCGGTCTGCTGGTGTCGATCGCCGGTTTGGCCGGCAGCTCGGGCACCGGTGAACGCTTCCACGGTCTGTTTCTGATCATGATCGCCTCGCTGCTGCTGCTGGTCAGCACCGACAACCTCCTGCTGTTCTTCGTGGCTTGGGAAGTGATGACCTGGACCAGCTATCTGGTGGTCACCTCCGGCCGGCTGGGCGCCAAACCCGGCCAGCTGTACATGGTGTTTTCCGGCGCGGCCGGCTTCCTGCTGCTCGGCGGGTTCATGCTGGCCATCGGCGCCGGCCACACCACGATCACCGGTCTGGGTCTGCTGACCGGATCGACGGCGGCCTGGACCTGGGGCCTGCTCGTAACCGGCTTCCTCGGCAAGTCGGCCGCCTGGGGCCTGCACATCTGGGCACCCGGTGCTTACAGTGAAGCCCCAGACCTGTTCACGCCGTTCCTGTCGGGCGTGATCTCCAAGATCCCCATGTTCGGGATCGCCATGGTGGCCTTCCGCATCGCCGCGGGCAACCTGCCGGCCATCGGCGCGGTGGACCTGACCTGGTTGTTGGCGCTGATCGGCGGCCTGACCGCCTTCGGCCTGACCTTGGCCGCGGTGTTCCAGGAGGATGCCAAGAAGTTGCTGGCCTACTCGTCGGTCGGCCAGGTGGGCTACATCGTGGTCGGCCTGGCGATCCTGACGCCCCTGGGCTGGACCGCCGCCATGTTCCACGTCGTGCACCATCTCTTGTTCAAGGGCCTGCTGTTCCTGGCCATCGCCGGCGTGATCATGCGCACCGGCACGCGCACCATGTACGAAATGGGCGGCCTGATCAAACGGATGCCCGTCAGCTTCATTTCGGTGCTGATCGGCATCATTGCCCTGTCCGGCGTACCGCCGCTGGCCGGCTTCACCGGCAAATGGCTGCTCTACCAGGCGCTGCTGGCCAAGGGCTGGCTGTTCATTCTGGTGCTGATGATGTTCTCGTCGGTCGTGGCCTTCATCTATATGTTCCGCCTGATCCACTCGGTCTTTCTCGGGCAGCTCAAGCCCCGGCACCGGGACATCAAGGAGGCGCCGCTGCCCCTGGTCATCTCCGAGGTGCTGATGATCGCCGGCGTGATGGCCCTGGCGGTGTTCCCGCAACTGCTGCTCAATCCGCTGAACGCCATGATGCACACCCAGTTCGGCCTGGACGCCCTGCGTATCGACGGCACGGTGCTGACCACCATGAGCGGCCACACACTGAACGCGACAGGCATGATGGTGCTGGTCCTGGTAATGTTCGTGGCCATGTTCCTGGTGCTGCTTCTGGTCAGCCCGCCCATGCGCAAGATTCGGCAGCTGGACATTGGCTTCGCCGGCGAGGTGCCACCGCCGGCCGAGGAAATCCACTTCGCCTCGCGCTTCGCCCAGCCCTACGAGCGGGCCTGGGCACCTTTCCTCAAGCCGCGGGCGACAAACTTCTGGCGGTCGGTGACCGAGAACACCGGCGGCGTGATCGAGGCCGTGCGCAAGATCTATTCGGGCAACGGGCAGACCTACGTCCTGTATCCGGTGCTGTTGGTGGTCGTGTTCGCCCTGTTGGGCCTGGGAAGGTAGCGCGATGGAACTGTTCCCCAAGATCGGTTGGACCCTGTTGAGCCTGTTCGTGGCCATCAACTACGGGTTCCTCATCAACGGACTGATCCGCAAGGTCATGGCCCGGATCCAGGGCCGCTTCGGACCGCCCCTGTGGCAGCCGTACATCGACATGGGCAAGCTGCTGGTGCAGCGCAACTCGATCATGCACGGCTACATGCATTGGCTGGGGCCGATCTTCCGCTCGGTCGGCGGCATGGGCGTGTACGTGCTGGTGCCGGTGGTGATCGGCGAACCGCGCCTGGCCGGGTTCAGCGACATGGGCGATCTGCTGCTGATGATGTACTTCATGTTCTTCGGCTCGCTGGGCATGGCTCTGGGTGCCGGGGATGCCGGTCATCCCCACAGCCCGATCGGCGTCAGTCGCGGCCTGAGCCAGATGACGGCCTTCGAAATGCCTTTCATTCTGGCGGTGGTCGCCCTGGCCGCCCACGTGGGCAGCTTCGACATCAACGCGATCATCGCCACCCAGCAGCACGGCGTGCTGAGCTGGAACCTGTTCGCCAATCCGTTTGCTTCGGCGGCGGCGTTCCTGGCCCTGCTGGGCATGAACATGTACGCGCCGTTCAATATCGTGGGGGCGCCGACGGAAATCCCCGTCGGTCCGGCCACCGAGTACCAGAACTCGTACCTGTCGCTGATGATGATCGGCCGCAGTGCCCTGGCCATCGGCAAGATGGTCATGTTCATGGACCTTTTCCTCGGCGGGGCGCACTCGATCGGCGCGGCCGTGGTCAAGATCCTGGCCATTTACTTCTGGTCCGTCTTCGTGGGTGCGGTCTTTCCCCGCTTCCGCACCGAACAATCGGTTCGCTTTTTTTTGCGCTGGCCCACCGCCTTTGGCGTGGCGGGCGTGCTGCTGACCCAGTGGGTGAGGTAAAACGATGAAGAAGTTCGATCCGGATCGACCCTGGGACCTGACGACCCTGCCGACGACCATGGCACCGCAGGGCTCGCGTCCCCACGCGCCGGTGGAGGACCAGTGCTTCCTCGGCGCCGAGGCCGATATCAAGCAGCCGCCCAAGCTGCAGGAGGCCGTGGCCACCATCAAGAACTGGTTCCGGGCCAGCAGCCTGAACGTGCTGGCCTTCGGCACCGGCTGCGGCGCCATCGAGCTGCGTCCGCTGTCGACCAGCCGTTTCGACATGTCGCGCTTCGGCATCCCCGGCGCGCCGACACCGCGCCAATCCAACGTGTTCATCATCTCGGGCTACCTGTCGGTCAAGACCCTCACACGCGTGATCCGCTGCTACGAGCAGATGCCCGATCCCAAGTGGGTCGTCGCCCTCGGCTCGTGCACCATCAACGGCGGCATGTACTGGGACTCCTACAACACGATCAAGGTGTTGGATCTGTACCTGCCGGTCGACGTCTACGTCAGCGGCTGCATGCCGCGGCCCGAGGCCCTGATCGCCGGTTTCCAGTACCTGATGGACGACGTGAAGAAAGGCAAGGCCAACGGCTGGCACCACTACCTGGAGAACCTCGAGTGGTACCGCGAGAACCAGAAACAAGTCATCACCGACTGGGATCTTCCCAACTACAACTGGTAGGGAGCCATGTTCGATATCAACCACGGCAATCTCGATGACAGCCCGGATGTGGGCCAGGAAATCGTCCGCCGGATCCACGACCGGTTCGGCGACTTCCCCGCACGTTTCCAGAAGGCGGACCTGGTCCGGCTGGACGTGCCGCAGAAGGACATCATCCCGGTGCTGAGTTGGCTGCGCACCGAAACACCCTTCGTGCAGCTGACCCACCTGACGGCCGTCGACTGGCTGGAGGACGGCCAGTTCGAACTGATGTACCTGGTCACGGCGCCGGACCTGATGGTCAGTCTGCACCTGTGTGTGCGCCTGGACCGCGCCAAGGCCGAGGCCGAAAGCGTGTTCAACCTCTGGCTGCAGGCCGAGACCTACGAGCAGGAAATCAACGAGATGTTCGGCATTCATTTCCCGGGCAGTCCCCGGCAGGGCGTGCCGTTCATCCTCGAGGGCTGGCGGGATATGCCACCCATGCGCCGCGACTTCGACACCGTGGCCTACTGCGACCGCACCCATCCGGTGCGTCCGGGCCGCGAGCACCAGGACAGCCGCGTGTATGTCGGCCGCAAGTTCGGCGAGAAGGGGTATCTCAAATGAGCGTTTTTGACTACACCACCCAGCCGGGCTTCGACCTGATCAGCGAGACGCCCAACGCGGGCACGACCGTCGATCCCAAGGAAGTGCAGCTGTGGTTCGGCCCCCAGCACCCCGGCATCACCGGCAACATGTCGGTGCAGTTGTGGCTCGAGGGCGACACGATCAAGCGCGGCATCACCCACGTGGGCTATCTGCACCGCGGCTTCGAGAAGCTGATGGAGCGCCGCAAGTTCATCCAGAGTTTTCCCATCGTCTGCCGCATGTGCGTGGCCGAACCGGACACCACCGAGTACCTGCTGGCCTCGTCGCTGGAAGAGCTGTCCGGTCTTGACCAGGCCGTGCCGGAAAAAGGCCAGTGGTTGCGCACCCTGGTCATGGAGATGTCGCGCCTGCAGGTGACGCTGATGGTCATGGGCGGCCAGGTGGGCACCATGGGCATGGGCACGGCACCCAACTGGACCTACACCCTGCGGGATTTTCTGCTCGACAGCTTCGAAGAGCTGACCGGCGGCCGCGTCTATCACATGTACATCACCTACGGCGGTGTGCGGCGCGATCTGACCCCGGGCTTTGCCCAGCGGCTGGAAGCCACCCTGGACCGGATCGAGGAGCGCCTGCCGTACCTCGACGACCTGATCCTGAACTCGGCCGTGTTCCAGCAGCGCACCCAGGGCGTGAGCGTGGTGCCGGCCGAGTGGGCCGACGAACTGGGCATCACCGGGCCGGTGCTCCGGGCCATGGGCGTCGCCCGCGACACGCGCCGGGACTATCCCTACCTGAAGTACCCCGAGCTGGACTTCAAGGTCTGCACCGCCACCGGCAGCGACATCTACGCGCGGACCCAGGTCCGGCGCGCCGAGATCGCCGAGAGCATCCACATCATCCGCCAGATCCTGCAGATGATGCCGCAGGAGGGGCCCTACTGCGCCAAGCTGCCCAACATGCTGACCTGGACCATCCCGGCCGGCTCGACCTATGTGCGGGCCGAGTCCAGCCGCGGCGAAATGGGTTTCGTGATGGTCACCGACGGCAGCGACACGATCCGGCGCGTGCATCTGCGCGGGCCGAGCTACACCAACGCCGTGACGATCCTGGAGCGCATGCTGCCGGGCATGAACATCGCCGATCTGTCGGCCACCATGGTCTCGCTGCAGACCTGTCCGCCGGAAATCGAGAGGTAAGCGCATGAGCCTGAAGAATGTCATCGCTCCGTTTTCGGCCTGGGCCCGTGCGGTCCAGAAACCGTTCACGGTACCCACGGCCGAGACCTTCCGGCCCGGGGCCGACCGCTACCGCGGCTGGCACATCAACGACACCGAGCAGTGCATCGGCTGCGGCACCTGCAGCGACATCTGCCAGAACAGCGCCATCGACATGAAGCCGGTCGACGAACCGAACAAGGGCGACAGCGGTCTGCGGCCCCTGGTCGACTACGGTCGTTGCTGCTGGTGCGCCCTGTGCGTGGATGTCTGCCCGAGCGGTTCGCTGGGCCTGAGCAGCAACTACATCTGGATCGACCGCGACCCGGATGTGTTCCGCTACATTCCCGGCGTGGACCGGAAGGAATGGGACAGCGACGAGAAGGGCTGGCGCAAGGATGACGGCTTCAACCTGGTCGACCCGGACCGCGTGCCCATGCCGATGATGATGCCTGTCGAGGACCGGGTGAAGACCTGGGCCGAGGTCGTCCTGGGCTACACCGAGGCCGAGGCGCGGGCCGAAGCCGCCCGTTGTGTGGAGTGCGGCCTGTGCGTGGCCGCCTGTCCGGCGCACATGCACATTCCCGACTACATCGCGGCGATCCGCGACGGCCACTACGACGTGGCCGTGAACCACATCTACGACAACAACCCGCTGCCCGAGATGTGCGGCAAGGTCTGCACACGGCGCTGCGAGGATGTCTGCTCGATCGGCGTCAACGGCGATCCGCTGGCCATCCGCTGGCTGAAGCGCTTTGCGACCGAGCAGTTCAGCGACCTGAGCGCGGTGCTCAGCCACGAGCAGCCCCAGATCGGCACCGGCAAGTCGGTGGCCGTGATCGGCGGCGGCCCCGGTGGTCTGACGACAGCCTTCTATCTGGCGGTGCGCGGTTTCAAGGTGACGGTGTTCGAGGCCTTGCCCCAAGTGGGCGGCGCCACGTTCTTCGGCATCCCCAAGTACCGTTTCCCGCTGGGTTCGCTGGAGAAGCAGATCAAGCTGATGACCGACTGGGGGGTCGAGATCAAGACCAATCACAAGGTTGAGCCTGACGAATTCAAGCAACTGCAGCAGGATTACGATGCGATCTACATCGGCACGGGCCTGTTGAAACCATCGAGCCTGCGGGCCGAGGGCGAAGATCTGCCCGGGGTGATGCCGGCGATCGAGATGCTGATCGACCACCACCTGGGCAAGACGGTCGAGGTTGGCCAGCACGTGGTTGTCGTCGGCGGCGGCAACGTGGCCATCGACGCGGCGCGCATCAGCCGCCGTCTGGGCGCCGAGGTGACCATCGCCTACCGGCGCCGCCTGGAGGACATGCCGGCGGACTACGAGGAGATCGAGGACGCCGAGGCCGAGGGCGTGCACCTGATGACCCAGAACATTCCCCTGCGCGTGGAACAGCTGCCCGGCGGCCGGCTGGACTTCATCTGGGGCCCGGCCGAGATGATCAGCGAAGGCGGCGGCCGGCCGCGGCCCAAGCTGATCGAAGGCATCGAGAACCATCTCGCGGTGGACAAGGTCATCGTGGCCATCGGTCAGAAGCCGGATCTGCGCTGGCTGCCCGCCGATGTGGCCGAGCAGATCAGCAACAGCTGGGGCGGGATCACCTGCGACGAGAACGGCATGACCGCCGCGCCGGGCGTGTTTGCCGGCGGCGACCTGGTGAATTCCACGGCCGACGCGATCAGCGCCATCGCCGACGGGCTCAAGGCTGTCGACGGCATCATCAACTATCTTGGCCTGGGCACCAAGCCGTAAGGGAGAGCGCAATGGTACGTGAAGGCGACGCGGGCAAGAAGAACTTCAGCTCGGTGGACGACGCCATCGAGTTCGCGATCGGGCAGGAGATCAAGGCCGCGAATTTCTACCGCGAATTTGCCGGCAAGGCCACCCATCCGGGCGTGAAGAAGATGTGCACCGAGATGGCTGTGGAAGAGGACCGGCACAAGGAAATGCTGGAGAAACTCAAGGCCGGGCTGCCCTCCGGGCTGGCGACCGACCGGGTCACGGACCTGAAGATCAGCGACTATCTGCGCAGCTTCCGCATCGAGCCGGAGGCCGACCAGCAGGATCTGTTGATCGCCGCCATGAAGAGCGAAGCCCGCGCCGAACAGCTCTACCTGGACCTCGCGGCGATCTGCACCCTGCCCGACGTCAAGGAAGTGCTGTTGCGCCTGGCCGCCGAAGAGGGCGGCCACAAGGACGTGTTCGAAAAGGAATACGACGACAATATCCTGGGCTCGAACTGAGCGGCCCTACTTGTCGCCGAACCCGGCGCGCAGTTTGTCCAGCAGGTCCAGCGCCTCGATGTCGTTGGTCGCCGCGATGTCCTTCAATGACTGCTGCGGGTCCACCGTCAGGCCGGCTGCTTCCAGAATGCCGACGGCCTCACCCAGGTCCCGATTGTAGTTCTCGCAGAATACGGCCAGGCTCAGCCGCCCCGAGCCCATGGGCATTGAAGTGGGGATCGCTTTGGGACCGGTCGGCCACTGTTCGGCCGGACCTTTCATGATCTCGAACAGTTCGTGGGGTGAGAGGCCGTTGTCGTGGGCCAGTTTGGCAATGGTCACGTCCGGATCGGCAACCTCGATACCGGCTGCCGCCAGATGCGTTTTGGCCACATCCTTGTCCAAACCCACGTTGCGCAGGAATATGCGCAGGCCCGACTCTTCGGCGTGCCCGTAAGGGGGTTCGCCCAGAGCCAGCGCCGCATCGTCTTTGATTCCCTCACCCAGATTCTGGACCCAGACCATTGGGGGCACTTCCAGCAGCGTCAACGTGGCCACCACCGCCGTCACGCCCAGGGCCACATTGAAGTTCGGCGTGAAGAGTCGGAAATCCCGTGCCTTGTTCTTCATGTAGCTGGTTACCGGGCGCCAGTTGTAGTAGAGGTGGAAGAATCCGGCCAGCAGCATCAGGAAGCCTGAATTGGTGTGCAGGTTGCCCCATTGCGTCTTGGTCAGGCCCCATAATGACCAGTCGCTCCAGTAGGCGACCCGCCCCTGGGGCACGATGAACAGGATGATGCTGGAGGTGAGCATCAGGGCGATTGACATCAGCAGGGTCAACGAAACAATGCGGCGCAAGCTCACGACACAACTCTTTCGGGCAGGGGATGCGGGGGACCTGAAGTCCCCCTTGGGGTTCTCTATCGCCTGTAGGTGAGTCCGAAGACAATCTCGGCCCGAGTGTAGGCGAAAGGCTCGTTGTTGTTGTCCGCATCCTTGTATCGGTAGCGGATCAGGCCGGTCCAGCGGCTGCTCACAATATAGTCACCAGAGAGCTTGAAATTGAGGTAATTTTTCTGTCGCAGGTCCTGCGCCGGATCGTGGTCCACGTGGGCGGCATCGTAGCTTTTGCGGCTGTACCTGAGGCTTGCCCCCACCCTGTGGCCGGTGGGCCAGCGCCAGCCTCCGCCAACTTCGATCGCGGTGCCGGAGTAGTCCCAGTAACCCTCGTACTGGTCGGTGCTGTTGAAGAACTTCAACTCACCGTTGGCCCTGAGGCCGGTACTGCGGCCGTAATCGGCGGTGAAGGCCAAAGACCGGTGGCGCAGGGTCGAGGGCGTGTCCACGATCTCGTTGCCTGCCGCATCGCGCGCGAACTTTTCATCATAGCTGCGCTTGTATGTCGTCAGGATGACCGCCAGGTGGGTGTACCGGCGCAAGCGCCAGTCGACGCCAAACTCCAGATCGACCTGGCTCTGGTCCAGTGCGTAGATATCGGGATAGGTGGCGAAGTCCTCCACATAGTCCTTGTTGCGGACAGACACATCGGCGGTGCCCACGACATTCCGGGAGAAGTACTTCCTTAGCCCGCCTTCCAGTCTGTGCTCATTGTAGTCGAAGCGATTGCCCAAGGGGATGGACTGCCCGCTGATCGGGTCGATTGTCTCGAATTCTTCGCGGTCGCCGCGCCCGTTGTAGGTGTCGTTCTTGTGAGTGAACCTGTAGGCGTAGAACAGGTCCGTGCCCTGGCGTGGCTTCTGTGATCCGAGCCGGGTCGTGCCGCCGAGCCGGAGCCGGTGGCGCCGTTCATCGAGAATGGGCTCGTCATAGAAAGAGCCATCAAAAGTGTACTTGGCCTGCACTGCGGTCCGTCCGCTCAGATCCCGCTCCACATTCATGTCCAATTCCACCGGCAGGAACCATTTGGCCTCGGGTACAGTGTCGGTCTTGGCTGTCAGGTAGGCGTTGGAGTCCCAGCCGAGTCGGGGGACGCCGGCCTTCAGTCCCCAGGTTCGTGCGCGATCGTCTTTCGTGGCCGCGCTGGATTTCCGGCGCAACCGGTGCACGTCCGCATCAAGCAGGACCCGGCACAGGATCACGCGCCCTTGACGGCTGCGGTTGCCGACGACGAAACGGCCTTCGGTCTGGTTCCACTGCAGCTCGACGCGGTCCGCCTCGCCAATGCCGACAAGGGCCTGGCTCTCGTTTGGTTGAGTGCTGCCCAGGCTCTGCAGGCGGACGTTGTACTGCCAGGCCGAGTGACGCCGGAGCCGCCGCACGGAGTCGTCCACGGCGATCCGCAACCGGTACGAATCCTGTTCAGTGGGGTCGGCGTAGAGAGGCCGGCTCTCAAGCCGAACCCGGCCGCTGCCACCCAGATTGAACTGCATTTCCTGACCCGGCTCCAGCACCGTCCAGATGCCGCGCAAGGGCCGCTCCTGTTCCTGGGGCGAAACGACCACCAGGCGCACGCGATGGCCGGCGGTACTGTCGGCGGCGACCGGCCGCCAGGCGGCCGACGCGGAACCAACTGCCCACGTCAGGCCAGCCAGAGTTACGATGGCAGAAACCAGTAGGGAACAGCGGTTGCTGCGCGGATACGAATTCATCGGTTCTTTCCTTCCAGTTCGGCGAGTTTACGCAGGGATGGTTCGTGGCTGGGGACCAGCTCAAGCATGTGTTCGAAAGAGCGGCGCGCTTCGGCATCGCGTCCGAGGCGCAGCAAGGCCAGCCCGCGGTTGAAGACGGCACTTGTACGGTCGGGGCTCAGGCGGAGGACAGTGTCATACTCGCGCAGTGCCGCTTCGTTGTCGCCCGAGCGCTGGAGGCAGAGCGCATAGCTGAATCGGTCCGACGCGTCGTCACCGTCAAAAGTCAGCAGAATGGACCACTCATGGGCAGCGGGTCCATACCGGCTGCGCTTCATCAGCACGCGGGCCAGGGCCCGGCGAATATCCAGGCGTGACGGGTTCAGGTCCAACGCCGCCCGCAGTTCCTGTTCGGCCTGCCGTTCACGGCCGGCGGCGAGCTGGGACTCGCCCAGGGCGAAGCGGGCCTCGATCTCCGTGGGAGCGCGGTCCACCAGTCGGCCCAGGTTGGCAACCGCCTGATCGTTCTTGCCGGCCCGGGTGTCCAGACGTGCGGCCAGGATGATGGCCGCCGGGGTTTCCTGGATCGGGGCGGCGGTTGATCGCAGCAATCTCCGTGCAGTGCGGTACTTGCCGTTGAGCCTGGTGACTTCGGCCAGTTCCAGCACGAAGTGTGGATCGGAATCCCCCAGTTCCAGCCGGCGTTCACCCAGTTGTAGAGCCTGGGACCGCTCGCCCATCCCGACGGCTGCCGCGAAATCCCGTCTCAACAGGGGGAGGAAGTCCGGTTGGACTTGCCGCAGAACCGCTATGAAGCGGGCTGCAGCCTCAGTGTCGCCGCTGCGCGTGGCCAGAGCGTACCCCAGGTAGAGGGCGTAGGTCCGCGACACGGAACTGTGGTCGTCCAGACCCGGTCGCCTGACCGTGAAACCCTCGACGGCCCCGGGCAGATCCAGGGCCCGGTCACGATCTCCGGCTTGGGCGCGGCCGACCAACCAGCGAACCCACGCCGTTTGTTCGGGTGGGTTTGCGGCCTCCCAGGCACCCAGGGCGTCACTGATTTGCCGGTGATTCCCCGCGAGATACGAGGCCACGAGGCCGGCAAGGGGCGCCGTCGCCGCCGCAGGATTTGGCGCGGCTGCGGTCGGGTCGGATACAGCTTGCCCCAGTTGGGCCAGGTAGCTCAGGTGCCTGGCGGCTTCGGGTGCTGCTCGTTCGCTCTTGGGTGCCGCCGCGGCGGCGGCATCCCAGTCGCCAAGCTGGAGGGCTGTTGCAGCCAGGGCCATCTGGTGATATCCGGGCCGGTACCGGGCCCGGGACAGGGTTTCGAATACCGCGCGCGCGAGGGCAAGATCCGCGGCCAGATAGGCCAACTCGCCCCGCATGGAATCCAGTCGGGGCGTACGTGCCGCAAAAGCATCCAGCATCTGTCGGGTCTGAACCAGATAGCCCAGGGAATCAGCGGCTGCGCTGCCGGTCAGGTCACGACACGCGCGGGCCAGCCAGTAGACCGCCGGCTCGTGCTCCGGGTCCAGGGCCGCGAGTTCCGTCAGTGTTGCGGCGGCGGAAGCCATGTTTCCCTGCACGCGGTAACATAGTCCCAGCTTGAGACGAGCCCGGGTACTGGTTGGTTCATAGCGGATGGCGCTGAGCAGGGCTTTTTGGGCCACCGCCAGATTGCCGGCGTCAAACTCGAGCGCACCAAGCCCCAGCCAGCTCGCCGCATGATTGGGCTTGAGGTCGAGGCTACGTTGAAAGGCCAACCGGGCGGCCGCTGTCTGGTTCTGGTCAGCCAGGATGAGGCCCAGATTGTAGTAGCCTCGCTGGTATTCCGGATAGCGGTCGATGGCTTCCTGGAGATAATCCAGCGCCAGACTGTCGCGGCCGGCCCGGCGCGCCAGAACAGCCAGATTGTTGAGGGCAAAGGGGGCCAGGGCCGAATCCGGGAGCGCCGAGCGGTAGAGGGCTTTTGCCCGAGCCGTGTCACCCGCCGCCGTGGCCGCGCGCGCCTCGCCGAAGGTCAAACTTGATTCGGTCAGCGCCACTTCCTCGAACTGGACGGCGGTACTGCTGGCGGCCTCGTCCCGGGCCGGCTCGGGTTCCATCGTCACGGTCGCACGGGTTTGGCGTGCGGACACGTCGACGACGATCGCCTCGGTGAATTTGTTCTGCCACCAGTGGTAGCCCAGGGGAGACAGAGCCAGGCAGGCAAGCAGGATCCAGTTCACGAGGTTGGTGGCCCGGTCCCAGCGGGATCCTGCCGCCGGGCTGGAAACCGCCTGGGGCTGCGCATTGGCGATCTGGATGGCCAGCCCGGGGCGGGCATTGACTTCCAGGATCAGCGGTCCGCGCCGACGGTCGACCACAATATCCACCCCGACGTAGCGCACGTCTACGGCCTGAGATGCAGCAACCGCGAGCGCCAGACACTCGGGCCACAGAGGTAGCTGCAGACCCAGCAGTGCCTGGTTCGAGTCTGGGTGTCGGGTGATCTGTCGGTCATTGACCACTGCGCCGTTGACTCGACCATCAGCAAGATCGATTCCGAGCCCGACCCCGCCCCCGTGCAGGTTGGCCTTCCCGTCCGAGGCCTGCGTCGGCACCCGGCACATGGCCTGAACCGGTCGGCTATCTTCCAGCACGATCCTCAGGTCACACAATCCGGTCGGTCCAATCCGGGCAAAAAAGGCGTGAGGACGGATCAATTCCTCAGCGATGGCTGCGTCGTTCTCCTCATCAAGGCTGTAGATACCTGACAGCACGTCGGACACGTGGGCGTGAATTTCCGCAACCGAGATGGGCAACGAACCTGGGCGCAGCCACTGCCCGTCGCGCTTGTTCAGGACCAGGATGCCGCGGCCTCCCCAGCCGTTGGCCGGTTTGATGACCAAGCTGTCCTGGGCCGCCAGGATTTCTTCCAGCACGGGCCAGTCCTGCGGTCCGCGCACGACACCAAGGGTGCGGGGCACGGGTACGCCGACCTCATCCAGGACCCGCTTGGCGGCCAGTTTGTCATCCAGGTCACGGAATTTGCCCGGTGTGTAGTCGGCAAAAACGAAGTCAAGATTGCGTCGGTTGATGCCCAGCACATCGCCCCGTCCGGGACCCTGGGCCCACCACTTCCGCAGGCTCTTGATCATGGGGCTGTCCTCTGGCCGACCCGGCGGAATCGCCATAGTTCGCGCCAGCGCAAACCCCGGTAGTTGCCCAGCAGGATGATCATGGCGATTATCAGCAACAGCACTTCGGGGAAAGCGATGGTCACGTTCTGGAAGAACGGCGTGACCATGACCGCGCGGCAGCCGACGGCCAACAACAGCGTCTGCCCGAGCAGCTTGAGCGCGTCAGCTGTACCCTTGTCCATGGCTACCAGGGTGAACTTTTCGACTGCCATGGCCAGTGCCGCGATGGGCAGAACGATCGTGCCGATCCCGGCCAGGGAATCCAGGCGGGACATGCCGGCGGAGAAGACCAGGAAGATCAACACCACGAAGGTGATCATGACTGCCGCCCGGGGTACGTGCAGCAGATTCAGCCTGGTCAGCAGGAATCGCATCAGCACCCCCAGCAGGATGGCCAGCACCATCTGCACTCCGGTCACCAGCCAGTCGGCCTGGATCAGTGAGAACCCCAACAGGATGGGCAGGAAGGTGCCGATGGATTCGAGCCCGACGACCTGCCGGGCGAAAACGATCAGCAACAGGCCGAAAGGAGCCAGCAGGATGGCCGAGTACTGGTGACGGCCCAGCAGGGGAATCACGCCACCGCCGTCGGAGCTGCCCGGCTCCCCGGCCAATCCCGGCTTGCCCAGCCAGATCAGGGGAACGTGGCGGCGGGTTGTGGAGAATCCATAGTCGAAAGTCAGGCCACGGGAGTGTCTGATCAGGGGCAGATCGCCCACATAGAGGGTCAGAAAGTGGGCCGGTTTGTGAGCAAAGTAGTGGTTCAGCGGATCGCAGGGAACCCACGCGTCACCCAGTCTGGTCTCCACCCACAGGTGATGTGTCCGCTTGCGGGCAACCTGGTTCATGATCACGCCGCCAATAATACGGGATGGCAAACCCAACCGCCGGCAGAGCGCAACCATGATGCGCGACTTGCCGCCGCAACTGGACTCGCCCAGGCGTAGGGCGGTCAGCGCATCGGTCGTGCCGCTGAAAGTAGCCGGTGCGATCTCGTCATCGGCATAATTGTAGATGCGGCGCAAGGCCTGCAGGGGCGAAATTCCCGCGCGCTCGAGTTCCTGTTGCCAGCGGGAGCTGTCCCATTTCTCAAGCCCCGGTATCGGATCCACGCCGACGAGAGTCGCGAGCAAACGCGCCATATCTGGGTGGTCGCTCTGGATGACATCGGTAGCCGCCAGCCAAGCTGAATCGCCGGCTGCCGCGGTTGTCCAGGGTTGATCGGGATCCAGAGTGAAGGTCAGGGCCAGCGAACTGAGTTGGGCTCGGTACCGGATGTGACGCTCGCGCCCACCACGCTGGCCACCGACCACGACCAACCTGCCGGCCGGCGTCTCCCGGATATCCAGATCCAGATCAGCTGTCTCAATCGTCTCGTTCCGGATTTCCAGCCCCAGGCGAGGGGTTGGAATGTACATCAACAGGTTGATGCGGCCGACCGACCCGGTGATATCCAGGGATTGGTCGTAGGCGAACTCATCGGCGACCGTCAGGTCACGCAGTCCCCCGCCCAGGAATTGGACGTGAACAAGAAGGGCCAGGCCGAATAGGCCCAGCAACGCCCAGTAGGTTCCGCTGGCACGGGTCATGGACTCGCTCTGGGATTAAGGGTTTGGGTCAATATCCTCCTGAATCCATCGGATATTTTGCCAAAGGCTTGAGCAGGAAGGGTAACGTACCTTGTCGGTGGGCGGCAAGCGGCCCGTCGCAGTCCGACTAATCTCCACTGATCACAACTGGCAGCTTCTCACCTTCAGCAATGAACGCCATCGAGACCGAATTGACGCAGTGTCGGGTGTTACGCGGGGTGAACCCCTCGTTGAGAAAAACATGGCCCAGATGCCCGCCGCAGTTGGCGCAGGTGATTTCAGTGCGGCGGCCGTCGGCATCGATGGTCCGCTTGACGGCATCCTTGATGGCGTCGTCGAAACTGGGCCAGCCGCAGCGTGCGTCGAACTTGTCACTGGACCGATACAGAGGGGCATTGCAGCGCCGGCAAAGATAGGTGCCGCGCGCGTTGTTCTCCTCGTATTCCCCGGAGAACGGTGCTTCCGTGCCCTTTTGCAGGATCACACGTTTCTCGGCGTAGCTCAATTCATTGTATTTCACTGGTGAATCTCCGGCGTTGGCTGTGACCGTCAGCAGACCGGCCAACAGCATGAGGGTTATGACCCGGCCGATGTGTCTCATTATCGTCCTCCCGGGAACGGGTGGTGGTCATCGTATTTCCTACAATATAAGAAAACTATGCGGTGAAGCCGCAAGGTGTGACCGGCGGATCGTGAGCCCTGGCGGCATCCCTGTACCTTCCTACACTCTCTACACCCCAGCGAATCGCCACGGATCTGCCGTTCACACCCTGTCGAGAGAAATACCATGCTTGTCGTCACCCTCTTTCTGGTCACCCTGTTTCTGGCCTACGCCAACGGCGCCAATGACAACTTCAAGGGCGTGGCGACTATGTACGGCAGCGGCACGCTGGGCTACCGGACCGCCTTACTCTGGCCACCGTCGCGGCTTTCGCCGGATCCCTGACGGCCATCCGCGTGGCCCAGGGCCTGGTGAAGAGTTTCTCGGGCAAGGGCCTGGTGCCGCCGGACATTGCCGGCACCACCGTCTTTCTGATCGCCGTCGGCGTGGGAGCCGCCGGCACGGTACTACTGGCCACCCGCTTCGGTTTTCCGGTCTCGACCACCCATGGTCTGGTCGGTGGCCTGGTCGGTGCCGGTCTGGTCGCCGCCCACGGGCAGGTTGATTTCGGTCGCCTGGGCGGAGCCTTCCTGATCCCGCTCCTGGTCAGCCCGTTCATCGCCTTCGCTTTGGGCCTGATCCTGTACGGCTTTTTCACGCGTGCCCGTCGGAAGCTGGGCCTGACCAAGGAAAGCTGCTTGTGTGTTGGCGAGCAGCGGGCGTGCCTGCCAGCCAGCGTATTGGCTGCAAGCATTGGTGGCGCCGCGCTGTCTGGCGGGCCGGCCGGTCCCCGCCTGATGGTGGCCGCGTCTGAGGAGTGCGCCGAGATTTATACCGGCCGCGTGTTGGGCATATCGGCCCAGAAGATTCTCGACACCGGGCACATCCTCAGCGCGGTGGCGGTCTCGTTCGCGCGCGGGCTGCACGATACGCCGAAGATTGCCGGCTTGCTGGTCGCCGCCCAGATCGGTGACACCTGAGTCGGGTTGGCCGCCATCGCGGCCGGCATGGCGGTCGGCGGTTTGCTGAGCGCGCGCCGGGTCGCCGAAACCATGAGCAACCGGATTACCGAGCTCAATCACGGCCAGGGATTCTCCGCCAATCTGGTCACCAGCTTTCTGGTCATTGTTGCCAGCCGGTTCGGCGTGCCCGTTTCCACGACCCACGTCTCGGTCGGCTCGATCTTCGGCATCGGTGTGGTCAGCGGGCGCCAGGATTCGAACCTTGTGCGCCGAATCATCCTTTCCTGGGTGATCACCTTGCCTGTGGCCATGTCGTTGGCGGCTTTGACGTGGCTGATCCTGGCATCGTTCGGGGCCTGATCGGCCGCGTCGGCCAAGGTCGCGCTAAATAATCGGTAATCCCGTGCCGATAAGTACCCGACGATATCGAATCGTGCGGCCGGGCGGCAACCGGCAGCGTGTGCTGTTTCATAAACGGGAGAATTTGCCCATGAAGACAATGAAATCAGGCCCTGCCGGCGCGCTCTGGCTCGTGCTGCTGGCCATGACGTTTGCGTACCTGGCCGTTCTGGCTGATCAAGGCACTGATCGGTCCACCGCGGAACTGGAAAAAGACCTGCGGGCGACCAAGCGGGAATACAAGGAATTCAAGAGTCTGAACGCCAAGCTCGAGAGTGCGGCCAAGCAATCGGCAAACACAGCCCGGGAAACAGCCATTCACAAATTTCAGGACTTCATGGGCGAGTGCATCAGGCGTCGGGAAAAGGACCTGGGGGCAGAAATGACCATCAAGCAGCACGGCGAGATGGTCAGATCCGGCACCACGGAAGTGGCTGAGGTCGGGGCCCCGGTGCCGGCCAACAACGGTCCGCGCGGCGGTGGGGCATACGACTCGAGCAACGGTGACCGCCTGCGCCAGTTGGACAACATGAAGTCGATCTACGTCGCGTCCAAGAACAACTCACGACCGGCCATCGAGCGGCAGACGCATGCTTTCGAACGCTACACCGAAACGATCGGGAAATTCGGCCGGCAACTGGAATGGGCCATCACCAGCCTGGAACGTGAGTTGGAGCAGCGCGAAGCCGCGAAATCGGAAGAATCGGGCGCGCCTGATCAGGACTAGCGGCAGTCGGGCCGGCGCCCGGCGTTGGCCGCACCTGCCATCTGAAGTATCTTGGGCTCCTTGTTCAACCCCGTTCAAGGAGCATTGCCCAAATGTCTGCCTCAGTCTGCCGCCACACCCTGCAGTTACGAACCTATACCCTGCGTCCCGGTACGCTTGAACAGTGGATCGCAGTCTGGCGAGGCCAGATCAAACCACTCCGCGAGAGTCTCGGTTTCACCGTCCCGGCAGCCTGGTCCGTACCGGGAAAAAACCAGTTTGTGTGGTTACTGAGCTATACTGGGCCCGACGATTGGGCTACCTTGGATGCGGCCTTCCACGCTTCGCCGGAACGTGCGTCACTTACCCCGGACCCGGCGGGGATGATTGTGGAAATCGCAACCTGATTTCTGGAGCCGGTTGATTGACCGGGCTGGCCGAAGTCAACCCTGGTCACAGGCCCGGATCGTCAGCACCGGACACTTCGCCCGGCGCACGACTTTTTCCGCCACACTGCCGAACATGATGTGGGCCAGACCGGTTCGGCCATGGGTGGCGATCATGATCGCGTCGACGCCTTCTTCCTCGGCGAAGTGGAGTATCTCGTCGGCGGGGCGGCCCATGCGGATCTCAAGCCGCACCGGCGTCTCGTCCGCAAAGAGCGAGTCGCTCAGCGCAGCCAGGTTTTCGCGAGCGGCCGCGGCAACCTGTTCCTCGTAGGCCGAGATGTCGAAGGTCACGTCGGAGGCTTCGATCCGCGGCGTGGGCAGGTGGGGGATGGGCTTGTGGACGTTCAGCACGATGATCTCGGTTGTGCCCGGTTTCGCCATCGCCTCGGCCATGCGCAGCCCGCAAAGCGAGGGTTCGCTGAAGTCGGTGGGACAAAGGATTTTCTTGAAGGGAAACATCACACGACCTCCGGCCGGAATCCACAGGTGTCAGGGACGATTCAAACAGCGCCGGCAAGCCGGCAACCCGCGTCAGTTGCAATATAACACACGAAGGACGGCTGAGAATGGCTTTCTACGCCGATTTTGCCGGGCACTACGAGAAGATCTTCCCCTTCCGGCCGGAGACGCTCCGGTTTCTCGACCGCTGGTTGCCACCGGGCGGCCGGGTGTTGGACGTGGGTTGCGGCACCGGTCACTACTGCCGGGAGTTGGCCCAAACCGGCCGCGACTGTCTGGGCATCGATCTTGACCCCGGCATGATTGACCAGGCCGAGCGGAGCCATCCGGAGGGGGCGTTCCGTATTCTGGGCATGGAGGACGTGGGGGTGCTTCCGGCCGAGGGGTTTACGGGTATTTTCTGTATCGGCAACGTCCTGCCGCATTTGCCCTCCAGCAGGCTGTCGGCCTTTCTGATGGATGTGAAGCAGTTGTTGGCCCCGGGCGGCGTGTGGATATTTCAGACGGTCAACTTTGATCCCATCCTCACCAGAAGCGACCATGTCTTTCCCGAGCGGAACCTGGGCCCCGAGGGGCTGAAGTTTCTGCGGTGGTACGACGAGATAGACGTGGACCGCCTGCAATTCCACACCGCGCTGGTGGGGCCGGCCGGCGAGATCTTCAGCGGTGAGGTCACTCTCCATCCCCGCGCCAGTGTCGATTACCTGCGTGGCCACCGCAGTGCGGGCTTCACCAAGCTGGGGCACTTCGCCGATTTCAGCGGCCGGGGTTTCAATAGCGCCGAGGAGTCCGGCAGCGTGTTCGTCTTTCGCAAGGACCCAGTCGACGGTTGAAGCGCAGCGGGAAATGAGGTACTAAGATAGGGGAGCGCCGGCGGGGCGCCGCTGTCGGTGCATCAAATCCTGGAATTCATGGCTTCACGACCGGATCATCACAAGGACCTGCGGATGAACGATCACGCTGAAACAGACCCTGCGGACCAGTATCGCCAGTTGTTCGAGCGGTCGGCCGACGCCAACCTGATTCTGGATGGCGACAAGTTCGTCGACTGCAATGAAGCCACCGTCAGAATGCTGCGTTACGAGTCCAAGGAAGCCCTGCTGCAAACCCATCCGTCAGAGTTGTCGCCGGAGTTCCAGGCGGATGGCCGCTCGTCCTTCGAGAAGGCCAACGAAATAATTGCCGTGGCGCTGCAGGAGGGCAGCCAGCGCTTCGAGTGGTTGCACATGCGGGCCGATGGTGATGTGTTCCCGGTCGAAGTCCTGCTGACGGCCGTGCCGGGGCCCAACGGCATGTTGCTGCACACCGTGTGGCGAGAGATCACCAAGCGCAAGCAACTGGAGGCCGAACTGCGGCAGGCGCAGAAGATGGAGGCGATCGGCCGGCTGACCGGCGGGATCGCCCATGACTTCAACAATCTTCTGGTGGCGATCATCGGGCATACCGAATTGATGGAAATGAGCCTGGACGAGGGTTCCGATCTGGCTGACCACGTTCGCCAGATTCGCCGCGCGGGGGATCGGGCCGCCTCCCTGGTTTCCCAACTCCTGGCTTTCAGCCGCAAGCAGGTTCTGGAGCCGAAGGTGCTGAATCTCAATGAGGTGCTGGTCGGCCTGGAAGAAATGTTTGGCCGCCTGCTGGGCGAGAATATCCACACCACATCCAGGCTCTCGACCGAACCGCTGTTCGTTCTGGCGGATCCGGGCCAACTGGAGCAGATGATCGTCAATCTGGCGACAAATGCCCGCGACGCCATGCCCGGGGGCGGGGTTCTGACCTTTGCCACCGAAGCGGTGCTTTTGGACGGCAAGTCGGGCAGTAGGACACCGACCCTGGCCTTTGGGCGCTACGCCCTGCTGACGGTCAGCGATACGGGCGCCGGCATGGACGACGATACGCTGAACAACATCTTTGAACCATTCTTCACGACCAAGGAGCGGGGCAAGGGCACGGGGCTGGGGCTGTCGACGGTGTATGGCATCGTCAAGCAGAACGGCGGCGAGGTTTCGGTAGCCACGGAAAAGGATGTGGGCACCGTCTTCAGCGTGTACTGGCCCTTGACCGAGGCGGCGGCAGCCAGCGCAGAGGATGATCGCTCGGGAGAGAGCGCTCCTGGCGGCGGGACTGAAACGATTCTGGTCGTGGAGGACGATCCGGCGGTGGCGGGATTGATAGAGACCGTTCTGGTCGGCGCCGGGTACGTCGTGCACCGGGCCGACGATGGCGAATCGGCTCTGGACCTGATTGCCCGCCGGGAATTGAAATTCGACCTGTTGCTCACCGACGTCGTCATGCCCGGCATGGGTGGGCCCGAACTGGTCACCCGCTTGCGGGTCGACCGACCGGACTTGCGCGTACTTTTTGCCTCGGGCTACGCCAGCAGCGCCCTTAGCCATTTTGGCAGCCTGAAGAGCAGCGTCAACCTTATCCAAAAGCCGTTCCGGGCGCGGGATCTGTTGGCTCGGGTGCGCAAGATGCTCGATGGCTAGGTCGGTGCGGTTGGCAGGGTCGCCTCGCCCGCCAGGTCCGCGACCCGCTTGCGCTCCTCCGTCAAATAGGGTACAATCAAGACAACAAAGGATTTTCATGCCGATGACGAACAGCATCTCTTTGAACCGTTCCTGGTGGTGGCGCAGCCAGCCGGCGGTGAGGTGCGTGATCTAGTCCCCGGACAAGTCAACGCCAACACCGCCGGCTGCCGCCGGCGGTGTTTTTTTACACCCGTTTCGATGGAAGGAAGGCCAGATCATGTCGGATCAGAAACTGCCCCCTCTTGCCGCCGTACCCGATGAGAAGGGATTCTTTGGTCCCTACGGCGGGCGCTTCGTCCCCGAACCGCTGGTACCACCGCTGGAAGAGCTCACAGCTGCGTTCATGCGCTACAGGGACGACGAGGATTTTCAGGCCGAACTGGCCCGCGAGTACCTGGCCTATTCCGGGCGTCCGACGCCGCTCTACCACGCCGAGCGCCTGAGTGCGCATCTGGGGGCCACGGTGCTGCTCAAGCGCGAGGACCTGAATCATCTGGGCGCCCACAAGCTCAACAACTGCTTGGGGCAGGCCCTGTTGGCCCGGCGCATGGGTAAGCAGAAGATCATCGCCGAGACGGGCGCCGGTCAGCACGGGGTGGCGGCGGCGGCGGTTGCGGCCCGGCTGGGGCTGGCTTGCGATATCTACATGGGCGAGGAGGATATGCGGCGTCAGAGCCCGAACGTGACGCGGATTCAGTTGATGGGTGCGCGAGTGATCCCCGCCACCAGCGGTGACAAGACCCTGTCCAATGCCGTGGACGAGGCCATCGGCGCCTGGGTGGCCGAGGCTGACACGGCTTTCTATCTGCTGGGTTCGGTCGTTGGACCGCATCCCTATCCGCTGATGGTGCGGCACTTCCAGTCGATCATCGGCCAGGAGGCGCGGCAGCAGGTGCTCGAGCAGTACGGTCGCCTGCCTGATCTGATCACGGCCTGCGCCGGTGGTGGCAGCAACGCCATCGGCCTGTTTCATGCCTTTCTGGGTGATGAGGAGGTCAGGATCGTGGGGGTCGAGGCCGGCGGCAGCGGGGTCGAGACCAATCGTCATGCGGCAACCCTGACCACGGGTACGCCGCAGGTGATTCACGGCATGAACACCTACTGCATCGAAGAAGGCACCGTGACCGCCGGTGGAAATCACTGCATCGCGGCCGGACTCGACTACCCCGGTATCGGGCCGGAACACAGTTACCTGAAGGACCTGGGCCGGGTGCAGTACGAAGCCGTGGAAGACCGGGATGTGATGCGCGCTTTCGAAACTTTGTGTAGGCTGGAGGGCATCATCCCCGCTCTGGAAAGCAGCCATGCCCTGGCCTGGCTCGAGCGCGAGAAGGCTGATTTGTTGCCGGACCAACTGATCATCGTCAACCTGTCGGGCCGGGGCGACAAGGATATGGACGAATTGATCCGCCGCCGCAATCAGGCGCTCGGCGATGAGGCGGGTCCGCCGACCCGGCTGTTCTGTTGAACTGGAATCGGCGTTGATCATTGTGGCCACACGGGCCTCACGACGCCCGTGTGGCCGGCGTAGAACCTACTTAGTTGGTGGGATATAACGGCTTACAGAATTTCCCTATTGAAGATGGCGTGTCAATTGCTATCTTCCCCACGGTTTGGCATTCCTCATAACAAGGGGCCGTAATTGCACGGTATGAGGGGAAGACTGGACCGTGCATCGTGCAAAATCCGCTATCATTGGCTTCCCGCCAACAGGTCCGCCCCGTCGACCGGGACGGATTTGCCTTGGTTACTACCCTCCTGGTAGTACTCATTCTCAGCGTCATCGCCGTTGGCGTCGCCTGGATGGCGTCGTCCGAGAAAAAGACCTCCTTCGCCGAAGCGATACACGTGCAGTCGGTTTTCGCCGCTGACGCAGGCACCGAAGCCGGTATCAATTTCCTGCGCCTGGTTGATACCCCGCCAGTAATCTCCGGTCTTGACGGAATCGTCATGGACATCGATCCGATTGCCCTGGCTGAAACCCAGACTTTTGAATTCGAGTGCTACTACGCGGGCAAGAGTTTTCGGCCTGGCTGGGGCATCGAGTATCCCGACTACGACTACGTGATTGACGCCACGGGCCGCACCTCGATCCGGGGAACGGGCTATGTGAAGGTCATGGCCACCCGCATGTTCAAGGAGGGGTACTAGCATGTTGAACGGATTCAAGACTCTTGCCGTCCCGGCTTTGCTGCTGATGGCCGCCCTCTCGTCCGGGTCGGCCGCGGCCCAGTTGTGCCAGGTGCCGCTCTCGATCCAAAAGGGAGATGTGGACGCCAACATCATGGTGCTCTTCGACAACTCGGGCTCCATGAACGAGGCTCTCGAGCACGACGACTACGATCCGACGATCGACTGGCCCGGCGACTATGACGGCGCGGCGATGTACTTCGTGGCGACCACCGGCACCTACCTCACGAACGACAACTCGGCCACCCTTGTCGCCGCTCCCAACGGGCAATCAGGACGCTATTCCGGAAACTACCTGAACTGGATATTCTTCGCGGCTACGGACGAACAACGGGCCGACCTGCCGCTCGAAACGAAGATGGATGTGGCCCAGGCTGTCGTGAAGGGCTTTTTCGATCGGACGACCGATGTCTATCTGGGCCTGGCCAAGTTCAATTTCGACGACGGCGCGACGATCCTCGCCGAATGCGGCACGGACGCGACGACCCTGAAGAACCTCGTCGACGGGCTGGCCGGCGATTCCTATACGCCTCTGGGCGAGGCGCTGGAGGACCTGCTCGACTACTTCATGCGCACCGATGGCGGCGCGCCCATCCAGTACGATTGCCAGAAAAGCTTTGTCATCGTCATCACCGATGGTCTGCCCACGCAGGACCTGGACGTCAGTGCCTACCTGCAGGATGCCGATGGTGACGGCGAGGACCCCGGCACCTGCGCGAGCCTTGGCATCCCGTACGAAGATTTCATGGACTGTTCCGGCTACATGGACGATGTCGCCTACTGGGCCCGGCACAATGACCTGATCGACTGGCTGGGTGACTAGGGCGAGACCTGGGAAGAGGGTCAGACAGTGGTCACCTACACGATCGGCTACAACGTGGATCACCCGCTGCTCGAAGAGACGGCCCTCAATGGTGACGGCATCTATCTCAGCGTCAGCGACGCGGCCGAACTGTGGGCCAGTCTCAACGTGATCATGGTCAATGTTCGCCAGCGCGTGGCCGCCGGTTCGGCCGTGGCCGTGGTGTCCAGCGAGAGCAGTGACTCGGACTATCTCTACCGCGGCAAGTACAACCCGGCCCAGTGGATGGGCTTCGTGGAGTGTTTCGAACTGCCCTACGAGGACATGGAAGCGCCCGTGTGGGACGCGGGCGCCCTGCTGGCGGCGCGCGATGCGGACAGCCGCCAGATCTACACCGTCGGCGGCAGCGGTCTCATGCCGTTCTCGATCGACAATGCCGATCAGCTCATGGTTGACATGGGCCTCGTCGACGTGGCCGAAGCCCGTGATGTCGTCGAGTGGACGCGGGGGGATGCGGTGGACGGCCTGCGCGTGCGTGACCTGGGTTGGAAGCTTGGTGACGTCGTGCATGCGGCGCCGGTTGTCGTCGGCTCGCCGGCTTTCTTCACCGACGACATGGATTTTCAGGACTTCATCGAGACCGGGACCCTGCGCGAGAAGGTTCTCTACGTCGGCGCCAACGACGGCATGCTGCATGCCTTCAGCGTGCTTAGCGGACAGGAGAAATGGGCCTTCATCCCAGACTATGTCTTGCCGCAACTGCGGGATATGGCCGATCCGGACTACTGCCACCGCTTCACCGTCGACCTGACGCCGGCCGTCATCGACGCGGTGGTCGGCGGCAACTGGAAAACGATCCTGATCAGTGGCGACCGGGAGGGCGGCGGCCACTACTTCGCCCTGGATGTGACCAATCCGGACGCGCCCCGCTATATGTGGGAGATGACCCTGCCGGACGGCCTGGCCTATGGCTCGGAAGTGGAATTCGCGCGCATCGCCGGGCTCCCCGTGTTTCTGGTTGGGGCCGGATTTGATCCCGCCGGTGGCCGTTCCGCCGTGCATGTCTTTGACCTGGCGACGGGTGATCATCTGTCGACACTGCCGCTTGCCGTGGTGGCCGGCGGCCGCAACAAGACGACCTGCCCCAGCACCGTCGATCTGGACTTTGACGACGAAACGGACTTGGGCTATGTCGCTGACATGACCGGCACCGTCTATCGAATTGCCTTCAATGGGTCACTTGACCCCGCGGGCTGGTCCGTCAGTACCCTGTTCGAGGGCCCGCAGCCGATCACGGCCCAACCGCGGGCAGCCTACGGTGGCGCCGGCAGCATCTACGTCTACTTCGGAACAGGGGCCTATCTCGAGGAACCGGATATTCTGACCACGGACCAGCAGAGTTTCTACTGTGTCTTCGACCGTCATGACGGCAATGTGGCCACAAGCCTGGTGGACCAGACGCTGTCCTACCACGATGTCGGTGCGGCGGACGGCTGGTA